>CAZUBF010000029.1:0-28538 GCA_964618555.1 uncultured Azohydromonas sp. | reverse complement strand
GTTTTTCACCGGCACCGCGGCCGAGGTCACGCCGATCCGCGAGCTCGACCGCCTGCCCATCGGCGCCGGCGCCCGCGGCCCGGTCACCGAGAAGATCCAGTCCGCGTTCTTCGACATCGTCAACGGTCGCAATCCGAAGTACGCCGAGTGGCTGACCAAGGTGCGGACATGAGCCGCGAACCGAAGGCCGTCGTCGAGCTGGCCGCAGCGGAACTGATGGGGCCGGGCGTGACGCACTGCCCGCACCCGAAGATGCCGCTGTGGAGCGGGCACCCGCGCGTGTTCATCGACGTCGCCGCCACCGGCGAGGGGCGCTGCCCGTACTGCGGCACGGTGTATCGCCTGAAGGCCGGCGAGAAGGTCGGGGCGCATCACTGAAAGCGTCGCGCCGGCTCGAGCCGGCTGCGCAGCGAAGTCCCCCGATGGCGCGCGAGCACGAGTTCATCCTCACCCTGTCCTGCCCGGATACCAAGGGCGTGGTCTACGCGGTGTCGGGCCTGCTGTATCAGGCCGGCTGCAACATCCTCGACTCGCAGCAGTTCGGCGACCTGGACGGCGACGACGCGACCGGCCTGTTCTTCATGCGCGTGCACTTCGAGGCGCCGGCGCACCTGTCCGACGCACCGACGCTCGAGCGCCTGTTCGCGCACGTGCGCCAGCAGTACGCGATGAACGCACGCTTCGACGCGGTGGCGCAGCGCTCGCGCGTGCTGCTGATGGTCAGCCAGCACGGTCACTGCCTGAACGACCTGCTGTTCCGCTGGAGAAGCGGCCAGCTGGCGGTGGACATCCCGGCGATCGTCAGCAACCATTCGGCGTTCGCCGACCTGGCCGACGGCTATGGCATCGCGTTCCACCACCTGCCGATCCCCGGCAGTGCCGACGCGGCGCAGGCCAAGGTGGCGCAGGAGGCGCAGGTGCGCGCGCTGATCGATCGCGAGCGCATCGACCTCGTCGTGCTCGCGCGCTACATGCAGATCCTCAGCGCCGGGTTCTGCGAGGCGCTGAAGGGCCGGGCGATCAACATCCACCACAGCTTCCTGCCCAGCTTCAAGGGGGCCAGGCCGTACGCGCAGGCGCACGCGAGGGGTGTCAAGTTGATCGGCGCGACCGCGCACTACGTCACCGCCGACCTCGACGAGGGACCGATCATCGAGCAGGACGTCGCGCGCGTCGACCACTCGCTGTCGGCCGAGGACCTGACCGCCGTCGGGCGGGACGTCGAGTGCGTCGTGCTCGCACGCGCGGTGCGCTGGCACGTGGAGCACCGCGTGCTGATGAACGGCCACAAGACGGTCGTGTTTCGCTGACCCCGGCGATGCCGCGCTCCAAGGCCGAAACCGCCGCACTGATGGCGTCGCCCGACGACATCGAGGCGCAGTTCTACGAGTCTTTGCGCGAGGCCGACCTGGAGCGGCTGATGGCACTGTGGGCCGACGACGAGGAAATCTTCTGCGTGCACCCGGGCGGCCCGCGCGTGGTCGGTGCCGACGCGATCCGCGCCACGTTCGAGGCGATCTTCGCCAACGGCGCGATCGCGGTGCACGCCGACAAGGTCCGCCGCGTGCATGCCGCCGGAGGCGCGGTGCACAGCGTCGTCGAACGCATCGAGGTGATGGGGCCCGAGGGCGCGCAGACCGCCTGGGTGCTGGCGACCAACGTCTACGTGCACTCGGCACAGGGGTGGCGGCTGGTCGCGCACCACGCCAGCCCCGGCTCGCCGCGCGAGCCACCCGAGATCGCCGAGACGCCGTCGATCCTGCACTGACGGCCGCGATGCGGTACCGCGCGCCGCCGTGGCTGCCGGGCGGCCACCTGCAGACGATCTGGCCGGCGCTGTTCGCGCGGCGCCACCGCGGCAGGCCGCCACAGTTCCGCCGCGAGCGCTGGGCCACGCCCGACGGGGACTTCGTCGACGTCGACTTCCAGGACGCCGCCGCCCCCCCCGCGCCGCTGCTCGTGCTGTTCCACGGCCTCGAGGGCTCGTCGCGAAGCGCCTACGCACTGGCCTTCGCCGACTGGGCTCGCGCAGCAGGCTGGCACTTCGCCGTGCCGCACTTTCGCGGTTGCTCGGGTGAGATCAACCTGGCGCCGCGCGCCTACCACTCGGGCGACTTCGAGGAGATCGGCTGGATGCTGGCGCGGCTGCGCGACCGCCACGGTCTTGCCGTGTACGCCGTGGGCGTGTCGCTGGGAGGCAACGCGCTTCTGCGCTGGGCCGAGGAGGCCGGCGACACCGCGGCGGCGACCGTGCGCGCGGTGGCCGCGGTCTCGTCGCCGGTCGACCTGACCGCGGGTGGCCACGCGATCGGCCGCGGCTTCAACCGCCTGAGCTACACGCCGCACTTCCTGCGCACGATGAAGCCCAAGGCGATGGCCAAGTGGGCGCAGCACCCGGGCCTGTTCGACCGCGAGCGCGTGCTCGCGGCGCGCACGCTGTACGCCTTCGACGACGCGTTCACGGCGCCGCTGCACGGTTTTCGCGACGTGGCCGACTACTGGGAGCGTGCGTCGGCCAAGCCGCACCTGCGGCGCATCCGCATCCCGGCACTGGTGCTCAACGCGCGCAACGACCCGTTCGTGCCCGCGGCCAGCCTGCCGCGGCCGCACGAGGTCGGGGCCCTCGTCACGTTGTGGCAGCCGGCGCATGGCGGCCATGTCGGTTTTCCGGCGGGTGCGCCGCCGGGTCACGTGCTGACGCTGCCCGAAGCGGTGATGGCATGGATGCGCCGGCTCGGTTGACGCACACTCGGGGCATGGATGCGATCGTCGAGGCGGCACTGCGAAAGTGGCCGAATGTGCCGCACGTGCGCGGCTGGCTGGGTCTGGACGCACGCGGGCACTGGTGGCTGCGCGATGCGGCGACGCAGGTCGCGGGGCCGTTCGCGGCCGCGCGCGGCAGCCGGATCGAGCACGACCGCCTGGTTGCGTTCATCGGGCGCAACTACGCCGCCGATGGCGACGGCGCGTGGTACTTCCAGAACGGACCGCAGCGCGTCTACGTCGAGCTCGAGGCGGCGCCCTGGGTGTGGCGGCTGGTTGAGCGCGATGGTGCCGTCGCCGCCGAGTCGCACACCGGCGCGCCGGCAGGCGACGCGGCGGCGACCTGGCTCGACGAGCAAGGCCGGCTGTTCGCCGTCGCGGCGGCGGGTTTCGGCATCGTTCACTCGCTGGACGTGGCGCTGGCCCTGCAGGCGATCGAGTCAGGCCGGTGGCCGGCGCCGCAGACGATGCCGTTCGACGCGATGCCGTCGCGATTCGGCTATCGCCTCAGCCCGCAGACCGACGCGCGTCCATGAACCGCGGGCGGCACCACTGCCGCCGGCGGGCCGGGGAGTCACTGTGCCGGCTTGTCGGCGTCGCCGGCCGGCGCCTGTGGCTCGGGCAGCTTGCCACCGGCGCCGTTGGCCATGTAGACCACCGCGCGCCCGATCTCGTAGTCGCTGAACTCGCCGCCGCCCTGCGCAGCCATCGCGCCCTTGCCCTTGAGCGCCGAGTTCAGCAGCGCGTCGTAGCCGGTGGCGATGCGCGGTGCCCACGCGGCGTTGTCGCCGGACTTCGGCGCGCCGGCCACGCCGGCGGCGTGGCACGCCGTGCACGCTGCGTTGTAGACCTGCTCGCCCGTGCGCACCACCGCCGGACCCGAGGCGTCGCGCAGCTCGATCGTGCCCACCGGCTGGATTCGACGTGCGACCGCCTCGGCGCCCAGGGCGTCGGAACCGGCGGCGGGCTTGTCGTCGCTGGCGACGAAGTTGACCAGCAACACGATCAGCAGGATCGGCACCAGGAACGCGAGCACCACCGCCCAGATCAGCTGCCGCGGGGTCTTGATCGGGCCCTCGTGGGCGCTGTCGTCGTGGGCGTTGGCGTGGCTCATGAAACCTCAGTCGTCTGGTGGACGTGCGCGGTGACGCGCCGCGGGCGAATCCCGACGCCCTGGCGTGGTCAAAGCGCGCGATTATAGGAGTCCCCCGCACCGCGTCGGCTGCGGGGCGCCGCTGTGGCGATCGTGTCTATCGACCTCGCGCGGGCGCAGGTTTAGCATTGCGCAAGTCTCGTCAGCGTGGGGTCGTCGCGCGCGATCGATGCATCGATGAATGGGTCATGGCTTGCGAACCCGCCGCGCATCGTCCCGCGGTGGGCACGGCGCTGGCTGGCGCTGCTGGGTGCCTGCTGCGTCCTGCTGGCCTGGGCACTGCCCACGCTGGCCGCCCAGGCGGTGCCGGCGGCGGAGAAGAAGCTTGCGCTGGTCGTCGGCAATGCGCGTTATCCGGCGTCGGCATTGAACAACCCCGAGAACGATGCGCGTGTCGTCGCGTCGACGCTGCGCCGCCTCGGGTTCGAGGTCGCCGAGCACGTGAACCTGCCGATGAAGGAATTCCGGCGCGTGCTGCGCGACTTCTCGCGCCGGCTGCAGTCTGAAGGCTCGGTGGCGGTGTTCTATTACGCCGGCCATGGCGTGCAGATCGACGGCCGCAACTTCCTGCTGCCGGTGGACCTGAACCTGCGCGACGAGGACGAGGTGAAGGACGAGGGCGTCGACATCGACGAACTGCTTGTCAGTCGGCTGGAGCGCGCTCGCGCGCAGGTGCGCATCGTCATCCTTGACGCCTGCCGCGACAACCCCTTCGGCGGCAAGACGCGCACCGTGCGCGCGTCGACCGGTCTCGCCGAGATGGCCGCGCGCGGCGCGCTGATCGCATACTCGTCGGCTCCCGGCGCGACGGCCGAGGACGGCCCGCCGGGAACGAACAGCGTGTACACGCGACATCTGGTCAAGGAGATGCTCATCGAGGGCATCGAGGTCGAACAGATGTTCAAGCAGGTGCGCGTCAAGGTACTGCGCGACACCAATCAGCGCCAGGTGCCGTGGGTGAACACCTCGCTGACGGCCAATTTCAGCTTCAATCCGCGGCCGCGAACCGACGACGAAGTCGGTCGACGCCTGGACCTGGCACGCCTGCAGGACCTGCTCGACCAGCGCGAGCGCGAACAGAAGCAGCTCGAGGAACAGCTGCGCCAGCTGTCGCGCCGGCTCGAACAGGCCTCGGGGGCGGCGGTGTCGGTGCCTGCGCCTGCCGACGGCAACGAGCCGGCGAAGACTACTGCGGTGGAGCCGGTCACACCGCCGTCTGCGCGGCCGGGGACGGCACCGGCCGCGAGCCCGCCTCCGGCGAACCCGCCACCGGTCGCGACGGCGCCGCGCGATTCCGTCGCACCCGTACCCAAGCCGCGCGTCGAGAAGAGCGAGCCGGCGAAGTCGGCGGCGGCGGAGCCGGCGACCCGACCGGCGGCGACGTCACCCGCGAACCCGTCGCCGGTGGCCGTGGCGCCGCGCGATTCCGCGCCGCCGACGCCCAAGCCGCGCGTCGAGACGAGGCCGTCGCCGGCCAACCCCGAAGGCCCGGCGTCCGCCGTGGCCGCTCGCGTCGAGCGCAGTCGGCCGAAGCCGGCCGCCGCCGAGGCGTTGCCGCCGCAAGCTACGCCGGCGAAGGCGGTCGCCGGCAGTGCCCGGCCGGCGGCCGGGTCGGAGCGTTGCGTCGCCTTGCTCATCCGGGCGCAGCTCGGTGAACCGTTGTCCCCCGCCGACATGGACTACCTGCGAAAGGAGTGCTGAACATGGACCCGCTTCAAGCCCGCGCGTCGATCACGCTTGTCAGGCGCGGCTGGGTGGCTGGCGCCGCGATCGCCCTTGCGGGATGCGCAGCATGGCAGCCACCCACCGAACCGGTGCGGCCTGCAGTGGCCACCGCGCCAAGACCGGCGGCGCCCGTGCCGATGGCGGTCGCGACGCCGCCTGCACCTGCGCCGGCCGCGGCGCCGGCACCTGCGCCGGCGCCGGTCGCTGCGGTGGCGCCCGCCGCTACCGCCGCGCCTGCTGCCCCCCCTGCCGCCGCCCCGGCAGCGCCGCCGGCACCACCGCCGCCGCCGCCGATCATGCCGCTGGCCGACGCCGTGCTGTTCGCCGCCAACAACCTGTTCGGAAACGCCAAGGTCGACCCCGCCGCGACCGGGCGCGGCAACGCGCCGAAGGTGCCGCTGGTCATCGACCCGTTGGTCGACGGCGTGTCCGGCTACCAGACCATCGCCACCGAAAGCATCGAGGCGCGCATCACCGAACTGGTCAAGGCCCGTTACCCGCAGTTCGACCTGCAGCCGTTCACCACGGCGACGCTGGCCAAGGGGCCGATGCTGTTCGTCGGCACCTTCACGGCCGTGCACGCCGACGGCAGCAACAAGCCCGGCAAGGACTGGCACCGTGTCTGCCTGGCCCTCGTCGACCTGCGCACCGGCCTGATCGTCTCGAAAGGCTTTGCGCGTGCCGCGATGGACGGCGTGGACATGACGCCCACCGCGTTCTTCCTCGACAGTCCCGCGTGGGCGCCCGATCCGGCGACGCAGGGTTACGTGCGCACCTGCCAGGGCACGAGGGCCGGCGATCCGATCAACCCGGCCTACTACGACCGGATCATGGCCGCGGCGATGATCAACGACGCGATCATTGCCTACGAGAAGGGGTTCTACGAGGAAGCGCTCGACATCTATCGCGGCGTGCTGCGGTTGCCCGGCGGCGACCAATTGCGGGTGCACAACGGCATCTACCTGGCCGCCAGCAAGCTCAACCGACGCGACGAGGCGGCGCAGGCCTTCGCGCGCATCGTCGACTTCGGCCTGGCGCAGAACCAGCTGGGGCTGAAGTTCCTGTTCCGCCCGGGTTCCACGCAGTTCCTGCCCGACCCGCAGATCAGCGGGCCGTACCACATGTGGATCGCCCAGCTGTCGCGACAGACGGCACAGCGAACGGCGTGCCTGGAGATCAGCGGCCACACCAGCCGCACCGGCCCCGAACCGTTGAACGAACGGCTGTCGCTGATGCGTGCGCAGTACATCAAGCAGCGCATCAGCACGTCCGCGCCGCCGCTCGGCCAGCGCACGTCGGCGATCGGCAAGGGGTCCAGCCAGAATCTGTCGGGCCTGGGCACCGACGACGCCCGCGATGCCCTGGACCGGCGCGTCGACTTCACGGTGAAGGACTGCCCGGCCTGAAGCCGATCGGGCCGGGGGCGCGGCAGCGCCCCCGGCCCGGCGCCGGGCGTCGGCATCAGAGGCCGCGGAACTGCACCCGTCGGTTCTCTGGGGCTTTGGGGTCGACGCCGGCGATCGTGCGGTCTTCGCCGAAGCCGACGGTGTGCAGGCGGGCGGGGTCGATGCCGTGTTCGGCCGCGAGGTACCGCTTGACGGCCTGCGCGCGGCGTTGCGACAGCATGCGGTTGTACTCGTCGCTGCCGATCGAGTCGGTGTGGCCTTCGACAAGCACCGACCTGTCGGGAGGCAGCATCTTGATGCCGTCGGCAAGAGCGTCGAGTTGCGGGCGGGCGGTGGGGGCGATGTCGGCCGAGTCGAAGTTGAACCGCACCTGCAGCGACAGCGCCTGCGCCGGGGGCTCGACCGGCGACGGTGGCGCGTCGTCGAGCATCCGGATCGAGCGCGTCTTGATGCGCGCCGCCGGCGTGCCGCCGAGGATCGTGGCGACGTCGACCGGGTTGACCCGTTGCCCTTCGCGATAGTGGACGACCTCACCCGCCCAGGCGGGCGCCGACAGCAGGGCAGTCACGAGGGACAGGGCGGACAGCGTGCGGAACATGGGCTTCTCCTGGCGGCAGCGGTTGGATTCGCGCATGGGTTGCGGCGATCGGCGCGGTGGTTCAAACCTTCGGTGGATGACGGGCGCGATCAGTGCACGGTGGGTAGCACGACGGGCACCGCGTAGTCGCGCCCGACCATGGCGCGAGCAAACAGGTAGTTGGCGCGTGCTGTCTCGCTGAGTGCGTCGAGGTCGACGCGGCCGTGCGCGTCGCAGCGGAAGGTCAGGCCACGGCCCGTGTCGAAGATCGAGCGGAAGCGCAGCTCGTAAGCCTGGGCGCTGTGGGTGGTGTTCGTGGGCATCGTGGGCTCCGTGAAGTGTCGGCTTCGATGCCCATGAGTTGCACGTCGCAGCGGCGTGGTTCACGGATGGTGGGTGGAGCGCCGCGGCCGAGACGACGGCGGGCACGACGGATCGGTCGCCGCGGCCGAGGGGCGCTCATCGGCGCGGCGCACCGTCGGGCGTCGCCGGCGTCGTCGTGTCGACCGTGGCGCGGATCAGGCAGGTTGCGCTGTCCGTCTGCGCCAAGTACAGGGGGCGGCCGGTGCGATCGGTGGCGGCGATGCGCAGCGAACCGCGCGCACCGTCGGGCGGCAACGTCACGTGGTTTTCCTCGAACAGCAGCCGCCCGTGCTGCCAGCAGCGGATCTGGTAGCCGCCGTCGATACGGACGGGGGTCGCGGCTTCGCGCGGCGGGGTCGTCGAGACGGCGGCGACGGCGCCGCAGGGCACGCTTGCGGCCGCGGCGACGATGCCGCCAGCAACAAGCAGGCGCCTCGCCACGTCACTTGGCTTGAACATGGATCACCTCCTGGGCGAGCGCCCCGCGACTGGCGGCGACGAACGCGTTGCGCACCTGCGACATCGATCCCACGGACAGCGGCTCGAAGTCGGTGCCGACGACTTGTGCCGGCAGCTCGGTGCTGACGTCGCGCTCCGTGGCGAAGCAGGCGACTGTTTCCTGCGCACCGGGTTTGGTCATGGCCAGTTGGAACCGCATCGCGCCGGGAAGCGCCAGCGGGCGGGACGCCGGCACCAGCGCGTCTTTCGCGAAGCGGTTCGGGAAGAAGCGCGAGATGCGCGCGTTCTCGTCCTGAAGGTAGCAGTACACGTAGGCGTCGCGCGTCGGGCGGACCTGCAGCGCGATCGGCTCGCCGAGCGCAAACCGCGTCTGTCTCGCCGGCGTCGACAGCGTGAGCGCCAGCGGCGCGGCGGGCACCGCCTCCGCGGCCGCGGCCGGTGCGGTGGGCGCCGCGACCGGCGCCGGCGCCGACGGCACGGCAGCGGGTTGCGGGGTCGGCTGCGGGGCCGGCGGGGCCACCGCGACGCGCGCCGGTGTCGGCGGACGTTCGATCTTCGTGTGGTCGGCGTTGAGGAAGGCGACGAAGAACGCTTCGTCGAGCACCGCCTCGCGGCTCAGGCCGAGCGCAACCCGGTAGTTGGCGATCGCCTCGTCGATCGCCGGGTTGAACTCGCCGTCGACCGGGCCGTCGTAGAAGCCGCGCCGGCGCAGCTGGTTCTGGAAGTAGCCGATCAGCTCGAGGCGGCTGGCGGCCATCGCGTAGTACCAGTCCGACATCTCGAGCTTGATCTCCTCGTTGGCGTTGGCGTCGGCGCCGAGGCAGCGCCAGTACGGTGTCTTCGTCAGCTTGCCGACCAGCTCGATCACAGCCAGCTCCACGAGTCCGCGCAGTGCCTGCGCCTGGCCCTCGGCGCGGCTGAGGTTCATGCTGAAGCTGATGCCGAACTTGTGGTACGCGGCGTCGCCGTCGAAACCCTTGCCCTGCTTGAGGATGACCACCGAGTTGCGCGAGGTCACGCCGGGCAGGATCGACATGTCCTCGGTCGTCAGCACGCTGAGGTCCAGCCCGAGGATGGTCGACGCGGCGTCGCGCGAGATTCCCATGTTGATGAACGGCTGGAACCCGATGCCCAGGTCCTTCTGGTTGCGGATCAGGTTCTCGTCGAGCTGCGAGATCGATCCCTTGATGTCGTAGGTCGGAATCACGTCGTAGGCGCTCTGGCGCTGGGCTGCCGCGAGGAAGCTGATGACGTTGCCCGCGTCCTTGCCGAAGGCGACCAGGCGGATCGCGCGGCTGCGTCGCGTCATGTCGGATACCGCCGAGATCAGCATGTCGCGTGCGCCGACGTTGACCTTCTTCGTCTGGTCGACGAGTTCCTCGACCAGCATCGACACGTCGCGCACGCCGTAGTCGATGAGCATGCCGTCCATGCAGCGCAGCGCCGGCGCGAAGCCGGTGATCGTGCGGAACGGGGCCTGCTCGGGCCCCTGGCGCATGGGCTGCGTCTGCTCGACCGTGCGCTGCTTGACGTCGACGCTCGCGCAGCCGGCGAGCATGGCGGTGGCGGCGGCCAGGGTGATCATCCAGCGCTTCGGGCGCATCGGGCGGTGGCAGGCATTCATGACAGTGGCGCTCCCGCGATGGCGAAGTCAGTTGCAGCCGCGGCCGGAGACGATGTTGATCGCGTTCGGTGCGAAGACGAACACCTCGCGCGGCGCGGTTCCGGGGCGGCCACCCGTGTCGATGTTGCCGATGTTTTGACTGCCGCAGGTGGGGCTGTCAAGCCCCTTGCCCAAGGCGCCGAGCTTGCGCTCGAGCGCAGCCTGCCGCACCTTCTCCTTGATGATCTTCGCCCTGAAGCGGTTGTCGATGTCGAACTCCTCGTCGGACGCGAGCGCCACCGTGGCGTGCGCCGCGATCCCGACCAGGATCAGGGTGCCGAGCAGGTGCTTCATCGATGTTCTCCTTCGCGAACCGCCAGCGTCGGGCTGCGCCGCGCGGGGTTCAAGACGTCTCGGGGCGGCTCGGCGAGGACCTGAGTCGTGGCCGGCCGATGCCAACGGGGGTCCGCGGCCTCGCTGCGCGGACCCCGAAGGGGGGAGGTGGGTCAGCGGGCCACGCCGATGCGTTGCGTCGCCGTCGAGGCCAGCCCGCCGGCCGAGTTGAACGCGCCGTTGGCGAGCACGAAGGAGTTGCGCAGTTCGCCGTTGCCCGACGCGCCGCCGATTTCCTGCCGTGCCGTCGAGGCCAGCCCGGCCGCGGTGTTCACCGCACCGGCGACGCTGACGAACGAGTCCTGGACACGACCGTTGTCGCGGGCGAAGCCGATGTCCTGACGCGCCGTGCTGGCCAGCCCGACCGACGTGTTGCTCGCGCCGTTCACCAGCACCGTGCTGCGGTTGATCTGGCCGTTGCCGCTCACGTGGCCGATGTTCTGCCGCGCGCTGGACGCCAGGCCGATCGAGGTGTTCGACGCGCCGTTGACGATCACCGCCGAGTTGCGGATCCTGCCATTGCCCTCGGCGACACCGATGTTCTGCAGCGCGCTCGACGCCAGGCCGACCGAGCTGTTGAGGACGCCGGAAGCCGACACGGTGGAGTCGCGGATCTCACCGGCCATCGCGCCGGCGACGACGACACCGAGGGCGACGAACAGGGCGGTCTTGCGGAAGGTTTGCATGATGGGTCTCCAGTGATCAGGGGTTGAGGTCTCGGGGTTTGGTGGCGTTGCTGAATTGCTTGCCATCCGCCCCATGGGTTGCGACCGCCGCGCCGGCGGTTCAAGATTTCTTGCGCCCGGCTAGGATTGGCCGCGATGCCGCCGCAGCCACCGTCTCTCCGCCCATGCCATCCACCGAGCCCGCCGGGTCAGGTCACCGAACCCGCCGGCTGACCGGGTTCGTCGACCTGCTGGGAGCGCTGCACAACCTCGGTTGGCTCGGCACCGCGCGGCTGCTCGGCGGCGAGTTCGTCGCGTTTCCCGCAGGTGATGGTCAGCCGATTCCGGTTCGCGTCGTCGGGCAGGGCAGCCCGGTGGTGCTCGTGCACGGGCTGGGCTGCTCGCACCGACAGTGGATGCCGGTGGCGCGTCGGCTGTCGCGCAGGCACCGCGCTTACGCCTGGGACGGGCGCGGCCACGGCCGCTGCCGGCCGGTCGAGGGGGTGATCACGCTGCCCCGCCTGGCGCACGACCTTGGCGACCTGATCGACCACTTCGACCTCGGCCGCAGCGTGCTGGTCGGCCACTCGATGGGTGCACTGACGGTGATGCAGTACCTCCACGACCATGGCACCGAGCACGTGGCCGCGGTGGTGCTCGTCGACCAGTCCCCGCGCATCGTGACCGACGAGCAGTGGGGGCTGGGGCTGTTCGGCAGCTGCAGCGCGTCGATGCTGCACGGCTTGATTGCCGGGGCCCGGCTCAACCTGGCCGAAACGGTGGCCGCCGAGATCGAAGCCGTGGCGGGCGAGCGCCTGAAGCCCTACCTGCGCCCCGAAGCGACCCTCGGGCGTTGGCTGCGTCGCTGGCTGGGTCAGGTCGAGGCTGCGCCGCTGCTCGACCTCGCCGAGTCGCTGGTGGCGGCGGACTTCAGGCACTCGCTGCAGCGGCTGGACGCGCCGTTGATGGTGGTGCTCGGTGGACGCAGCTCGCATTACGGTGGGTTGCCGCTCGACCGCTGGTACCGGCAGGCGGTGCCGCACGCGCAGGTGCGGGTTTACCCGCAGGCCGGGCATTCGCCGCACTACAGCGAACCTTGGCGTTTTGCCGACGACCTGGTGCAGTTCATCGCCGACCACGCCTGACGGCGGGTCACCGCGTGCGCCGTGCGGCGCCGCTCAGCCGCAGCGACCCTGCGTCGACGGCCGGAAGCAGAAGTCGGCCGTCAGGCTCGACGACTCCCAGGGCACCTGGACGCGCGCCGTGTCCTCGGCGACGCCGATGCGCACGCGCTTGAACACCTGCTCGATCGGCAGCCCCGGCGTGTCGAGGTGCGCGAGCAGGTGCTTGGTGTACACGCTGTGCGGCCCGGCCGGGTTGTCCAGTGCCACGCCGTTGGGCGACGTCGAGAATGCGACCATCGTTCCCACCGGGGCATCGAGCGGGGCCAGCCCGGCCGGCGTCGAGCCGCGAAACTTGAGCCGACGCCCGTCTGGCCCGACGATCACGCCGCCGGCGAACGGGTTGACGCGGCACGCGTCGAGCACGACGATGTTGATGCCGTGAGGGATCGCGCTGAGCCGGTCGACGAAGGCGGCGACGTCGGCGCCCTGGCGGACGATCTCCTCTTCGGTCTGCGGGTCGGCGTCGACCGGCAACAAGTAGTTGCGACCGCGCAACTGCACGCCGTGGCCGGCGTAGAACAGCAGCCGCACCTGCGCACGGGCGGCGCGCAAGGAGAAGTCGCGCAGGCTCTCGATCAACTCGCGAAGCGAGGTGTTCTCGTGCAGGCCGACCGCGTAACCCAGGCCACGCAGGCGCGCCCCGACGGCTCTGGCGTCGTTGACCGGGTTCTTCAGCGGCGCCACCTTGTAGGTGGCGTTGCCGATGACGAGCGCGATGCGCTCGTCGCCCTTCGACGCCCGGGCGTGCAATGGCAGCGCGCCAGTCGCCGCGGCGGCGAGTGCGGCAGCTGCCGCGCCGAGCAGGCGCCGGCGCGGCAAGCGGGAGTCGCCCGATACAGAATGCCGCGAGGGATCCATCGTCGTAGCCCCCATCCGTTACTCGCGCGGCGGCAGACCCGGCGCCAGGGACGCCGCTTGCACGATCGGCCGGCCTTGCAGCAGCGCCAGGGTTTGTGCTTCGGCACCCGGTGCGACGCGCACGTAGTAGTCGCCGAGTTGGCCGGGGCCGCCGACCAGGTGCCCGCCGACCTCGACGAGCAGCAAACGGATGTCGGCCTCCTTCGCGTCGGGAGCGAAGTTGAGCTTGAGCAGCGGCCCCTCGTCGGTCTGCACCGCGCGCAGCGAGCGGATCTCGGCGGCGTCTTCGCGCGCGTCGCCGAGCAGGTTGAAGATCACGCCACCCTGGACGGCGACGATCGCCAAGGCGGCCAGCGCGGTGGCCGGGCGCATGCCGAACCCCGCGAAGAAGGCGCTGATGCGCTCGGCCCAGGTGGGCTGGTCGCCGCGGATCAGCTGCATCGTCTTCGCGAGACCGATGGTGACCGGTACGGCCGGGGAGGTTTCGAGCATGCGCTCGCGCAGCGACTGGTGCCACTCGACCTCGGTGCGGGCCTGCGGATTCCGCGCCAGGTAGTCCTCGACCCAGGCGCGGTCCTCGTCGCCGAGCGTGCCGTTGACGTACCACGGCAGCAGTTCTTCGAAGCGTTCGTTCATGCTGCCACCCCGGCGACCCCGCCTTCGCGCCCGAGCAGCAACTGCAGGCACTGCTTGATCTTCTGGCGCGCGTGGAACAGGCGCGTCTTCACGGTGCCCTCGGGGCAGCGCTGGACCTGCGCCACCTCGGCCAGCGAAAGGCCTTCGAAGAACACCAGGTGCATGCACTCGCGGTGCTCGTCGGACAGCCGCCCCATGCAACGCTGCACGCCTTCGCTGCGCTGCTTGGCCGCCAACTGCGCGAAGCCGTCCGGCGTGTCACCAGCGAGCGTGTCGGCGACGTCGTCGAGGTCGTCGTGGGCCTCGTCGGGACGCCGCGCACGGTAGACCATCAGCGCCTTGTTGCGCGCGATCCCGATCAGCCAGGTGCTGAACTTCGAATCCCCGCGAAAGCGGGCGGGGTGCCGCCAAACCTCGTACATCGCATCCACCAACACTTCTTCGGCCCGCGCGTGGTCGTTGAGCATGTTCAGCACGTAGGCGTAAACCTTTCGGCTGAACGCCTTGTACAACTCGCGGAACGCTGCCTGGTCTTCCTTCCCGACCCGTGCGAGCAGGTCCATGACCCGGTCGTTGTCCATGACGGCGGCGGTGGTGGCGACGACGCAATATAGCGCGTGACCACGGCCGTCGCCCTCGGGGCAGCCACCGGACGAATGCACGGCGGCGCGGCCCGGCAGGGCGCACCCTCGTGTCGTCGGTGTGTTGCGCCGGCCGGCGCGACGGTTCAAGGATTTTCTTGCGCGAGGCTCAGATCGCGCCGACTGCGCGCAGCGCGGCGACGCGCGACGAATCGACCCCCCACTCGCGCAGCACGGCCTCCGTGTGCGCGCCGGGCGTGGCCGGCTCGGCGGGTGCGTCGGCGCGGCTGCGGCTGAAGCGTGGCGCCGGGGCCGGCTGGATCACGCCGCCGACCTCGACGAAGGCGCCGCGCGCGACGTTGTGCGGGTGGCGCGGCGCCTCGTCCCAGTCGAGCACCGGCGCGAAGCACGCGTCGCTGCCCTCGAGCACGGCGCACCAGTCGTCGCGCGTGCGCGTGGCAAACACCTCGGCAAGGCGGGTCTTGAGCGCCGGCCAGCGCTGCGGGTCGAGCGGCCGCTCAAAATCGGTCGCGTCGAGACCCAGGCGTTGCAGCAATACGGCGTGAAACTGCGGCTCGATGGCCCCGACGGCGACGTACTTGCCGTCGGCGCAGCGATAGGTGTCGTAGAAGTGCGCGCCCGAGTCGAGCATGTTGGCGCCGCGCTCGTTGCGCCAGACGCCGGCGGCCTTGAGGCCGTAGAACATCGCCGACAACAGCGCCGCGCCGTCGGTCATCGCCGCGTCGACGACCTGGCCGCGGCCACTGCGCTGCGCCTCGAACAGTGCGGCCAGCACGCCGAAGGCCAGCAGCATCGCGCCGCCGCCGTAGTCGCCGACGTAGTTCAGCGGCGGCACCGGGGCCTGGCCCTCGCGGCCGATGGCCTGCAGCGCGCCCGACAGTGCGATGTAGTTGATGTCGTGCCCCGCGGCGTGCGCGAGTGGGCCGGTCTGGCCCCAACCCGTCATACGGCCGTAGACCAGCGCCGGCCGGCGTGCGAGGCACGCTTCGGGGCCGAGCCCGAGACGCTCCATCACGCCGGGGCGGAAGCCCTCAAGCAGGATGTCGGCCCGCGCGACGAGGTCGAGCACCGCATCGACCGCGCCGGGCTTGCGCAGGTCGATCGCCACCGAGCGCCTCCCGCGCGCGGGCACGTCGTACGTCGGCGGCAGTCCCAGCGCGCCGCCGGCGCCCGGGCGGTCGATGCGGATCACCTCGGCGCCCTGGTCGGCGAGCAGCATCGCGCAAAACGGCGCGGGCCCGAGCCCGACCATCTCGATCGCCTTCAGTCCGGCCAGGGGTCCGGGCATTGGTGCATCTCCCCACTGTCGTGATTGCGCGTGCTCAGGGTTCGAATCCGCCCAGCGCGGTCAGACGCGCTCGAAGATGGCCGCGATCCCCTGCCCGCCGCCGATGCACATCGTGACCAGCGCGTGGCGCCCGCCGACGCGCTGCAGTTCGTACAGCGCCTTGGCCGTGATGATCGCGCCGGTGGCGCCCACGGGATGGCCCAGCGAAATGCCCGAGCCGTTCGGGTTGGTCTTCGCCGGGTCCAGGCCGAGCTCCTTGACCACCGCACAGGCCTGCGCGGCGAACGCCTCGTTCGACTCGATCACGTCGAGGTCCGCGACCTTCAGCCCGGCGCGCTCGAGCGCCCTGCGTGTGGCCGGGACCGGGCCGATGCCCATGATCGTCGGCTCGACGCCGGCGTGCGCGTAAGCCACCAGACGCGCCATCGGCTTCAGGCCATGCGCCTTCACCGCAGTGGCGCTGGCCAGCACGACCGCGCCGGCGCCGTCGTTGATGCCCGAGGCGTTGCCCGCGGTCACCGCGCCGTCCTTCTTGAACGCGGCTCGCATCGCCGCCAGCGTGTCGAGCGTGGTGCCGGGCTTCACGTGCTCGTCGGTGTCGAACACGACGTCGCCCTTGCGTCCCTTGCTGACCACCGCAACGATCTGCGACTTGAAGCGGCCCTCGGCGATCGCCGCGGCGGCGCGACGGTGGCTTTCCACCGCCAACTCGTCCATCTGCGCCCGGCTGATGCCGAACTGCTCGGCCACGTTCTCGGCCGTGACGCCCATGTGGATCTTGTGGAACGGGTCGTGCAGCGCGCCGACCATGTAATCGAGCATCTGCGCGTCGCCCATGCGCGTGCCCCAGCGCGCGCCGGGCAGCAGGTAGGCGCCGCGGCTCATCGATTCGGCGCCGGCGCCGACCGCCAGTTCACAGTCGCCGAGCGTGATCGCCTGCGCCGCCGATACGATCGCCTGCAGCCCCGATCCGCACAGCCGGTTGACGTTGAACGCCGGCGTCTCCTTCGGCAGCCCGGCCTGGATCGCGGCCACCCGGCTGAGATAGGCGTCGCGCGGCTCGGTCGGGATCACGTTGCCCATCGCCAGGTGGCCGATCGCGTCGGGCGGCGCGCCGCTGCGCTCGAGCGCGGCCTTGACCGCGGTGGTGGCCAGGTCGGAAAGCGGCACGTCCTTCAGGCTGCCGCCGAAGGTGCCGATCGCGGTGCGGGCCGCGGCGACGACGTACACGTCGCGGGGAATGCTCATGGCAGGCTCCATGGGGGGTGAAGACCCCCGACGATAACGCCTGCGACAGACACCAGCCTGACGACGCGGCGCCAGCGCGTCGGACATGACAGACTCGGGGTATCGAGCGCCTGCAGCTGCCATGAGCGAATCGTCTGTCTTCACCGTGTCCGCCGCCCAAGCGCCGCCTCCGGCGCGCCCCGCAGCCACGCTGGTCGTCGTGCGTGACGCCGCGGTCGGCATCGAGGTGCTGCTGCTGCGCCGCGCCGAGCGCGGCGACCACACCGGCGGCGCCTGGGTGTTTCCGGGCGGTCTCGTCGACGCCGCCGACGGCGATGCACACCGCCACTGCGGCGACGTCGACGACGCCCGTGCCAGCGCCCGCCTGGGGCTCGAGCGCGGCGGACTGGGCTTCTACGTCGCCGCGGTGCGCGAATGCTTCGAGGAGGCGGGGCTGTTGTTCGCACGCGTGCCCGGCCAGTCCGCGCTGGTCGAACTGCACGGCGACGACGCGGCGCGCGTCGCCGCCTGGCGCGAGCCGATGCACCGGGGCGAGCGCACGCTGGCACAGCTGTGTGCGGCCGCCGGATGGGAGCTCGCACTGGACCGCCTGGCCTACTTTGGGCACTGGCTGACACCGCCGCTGCGCATCAAGCGCTACGACACGCGCTTCTTCGTCGCCGAGGCACCGCCGGTGCAGATCTCGGCGCACGACGCCCGCGAAGTGGTCGAGCAGCTCTGGCTGCGCCCGGCCGACGCGCTGGCGCGCGTCCAGGAGCTGAAGCTGCTGACGCCGACGGCCAAGACGCTGGAGACGCTGGCGCGGTTCGACCGCGTTGCCGCGCTGCTGGACTGGGCGCGCGCGTTGCGCGCCGTGCCGCTGACGATGCCGATGTTCGGGCGCGGCAGCCGGGGCCAGCGCCCGGTCACACCTGACGAGCCGGCCTTCGCCGAACTCACCCGCGTCGACCCGCAGTGCGACGGCCAGTACAGCTACGAGATCGAGCCGGGACGCGCGGTGCGGCTGTCGCCGCGGCTGATCCGCGTCACGGCGAACAACGGCAGCGTGATGACCGGCCCGGGCACCAACACCTACCTGGTGGGCGGCGGCCCCGACAACCTGTGGGCGGTGATCGACCCCGGCCCCGACGACGTGGCGCACGTGCGGGCGGTGCTGGCGGCCTCACCGGGCCCGATCCGCTGGATCTTCGCGACGCACACCCACCTCGACCACTCGCCGGCCACGGCGGCCCTGGTGGCCGCCACCGGCGCCTCGGTGCACGGGCGCCGCGCCGCGCACCCCGAGTGGCAGGACGCGAGCTTTGCGCCCGACGTCGAACTCGCCGGCGGCGAACGCTTCGCGCTGACCCCCGACTGCACCCTGCGCGCGATCCACACCCCCGGCCACGCGTCCAACCACCTGTGTTATCTGCTCGAGCAGGAGAAGTTGCTGTTCACCGGCGACCACCTGATGCAGCTGTCGACGGTGGTCGTCAATCCGCCCGACGGCGACATGGCCGCGTACTTGGCGTCGCTGCGCGAACTGCTCGCCGAAGACCTCGAGTGGCTCGCCCCCGGACACGGGTTCCTGATGGCGCGGCCGCGCGAAGTCATCGAAGCGGTGATCGCGCACCGGCTCAGGCGCGAGGCCAAGGTGGTCGACGCGCTGCGCGCCCTGGGCGCCACCGGCGCCGACGCGCTGCTCGCTCGCGTCTACGACGACGTGCCACCGCGGCTGCACGCGATGGCGATGCGCTCCCTGAAGGCGCACCTGCTCAAGCTCGGGCACGACGGGACCGTGGTCGAAAGGGAGGGCACTTGGTCCCTCGCCGGCGGCGGCTGATCAGCGAGGGACGTCGTCGCCCCGCGGTTCGTGCAGCTGGCCCTGCACGTCGTCGTCGAAGGGCTCGGGGGTGGCGCGCGCGAGCGCCATCCACATCGCCAGCGTCGGCACGAATGCGCGCGCGGGTGCCGGACGCGCCACCTCGAGACGGTCGCCGTGCGCCAGCATGACGCCGTACGCGGCCGGAATTTCGTCGGGGTCGGCGATGCCGGCGGTCAGCACGTACCAGCACCGGCTCGCCAGCGCCGCGTAGGCCGCCGCCTTCGCCGGGCGACGCAGATCGGCGAGCAAGTCGGCGCGTCGCACCTTGACCTCGTGCGCGATTGGCTCGACGCGCGACTCGACGGTGGTGTGCCGAATCGAGAACACGTCGGGCATCGCCACGATCCAGCCGCCGTCGATCGGCGCGCTCAGCGCGAGCGCGCGCCAGACAACGCGACCTTCGTGGCGCATCTCGCGCGCCACGCGCTCGACCAGTGCCTCGTGCGCATCGCGCCGGGCGCGGCGGCGGGCGTGCGCGGCCGCGATCGCGTGCACTCCGGCATCGGTGACGCGCAGCGTCTCGCGCCCCTCGGCGTCGTGACGTCGCTCGAGCCAGCCGCCAGCCAGCAGCTCGGCCTCGATCGCGTCGAGGCACGGCCAGCCGGCTGAGCGCCAGACGTCGCGCAATCGACGCTCGTGCGCGGCGCTGGGCAAGGGGGCAAGGGGGGCGCGGGGGCATGCGAAACGCAGACGTACCGGAACCGGTGCCGTGATGTCGTGTCATATGATGCATGTCCATGGTCGAGCAGCGCATCCAGCAGCACTTCTTCGACGCCGCCGACCTGCTGTACCAGTCCGCCGAAGCGCTGTCGCGCCCGGTGGCCGACGCTGCGCAGGCGCTGCTGGGCGGGATCACCGGTGGCGGCAAGCTGTTGCTGGCGGGTGCCGGGCCGTCGCAGGCGGTTGCGCAAGCGATGGCGGCGCAGCTCGTCGAACGTTTCGAACGTGAACGCCCGTCGTTGGCCGCGCTCGCGCTGGGCACCGACGCGAGCCTGAACGCCAGCGCGCTGCCGGCGGCGCGCCGACTGGCGCTGCAGGTGCAGGCGCTGGGCGCGCCCGGCGACGTGCTCGTGCTGTTCGGTGCAGGCGAGGACGCACCTTCGCTGGCCGAGGCGGCGGCCGCGGCGCAGGGCAAAGACATGACCGTGGTGGCGTTGGCCGGGCCCGACAGCCCGCTGGCCGCCACGCTGGGTGAAACCGACGTGCTGGTCAGCGTGCCGCACGAGCGCGCGGCGCGGGTGCTCGAGGTGCACCTGCTCGTCGCTCACGCGCTGTGCGACGTGCTCGACCTGCAGTTGATGGGTGAACAGGATCGCGCATGAGAAGAGTCGATGCAGTCGCACGCCAGTCCCGCCGCACACGCGGCATCGCCGTGGCCACGGCCATGCTGACCGGCGCCATGGTGCTCGGCGGCTGCGCGCCGTTGATCGTCGGCGGCGCGGCCGTCGGCACGGCGCTGGTCGTGACCGACCGTCGCACCGCGGGCACGCAGCTCGAGGACCAGTCGATCGAGCTGAAGGCGCGCAACCGCGCACGCGATGTGATCGGCGAGCGCGGTCACGTCAACTTCACGAGCTACAACCGCGTGCTGCTGATCACCGGCGAGGTGCCCACCGACGCCGACCGCAGCGCGGTCGAGCGTGCGGTGGCCGGTGTCGAGAACCTGCGCTCGGTGGTCAACGAGGTCGCGGTGATGGGCAACAGCTCGCTTACGGCGCGTTCGAACGACGCCGTGCTGACCAGCAAGGTCAAGGCGACCTTCATCGACGCCAGAGATCTCGAGGCCAACGCGGTAAAGGTGCTGACCGAGCGCGGCGTGGTCTACCTGATGGGCCGTGTCACGGAGCGCGAGGCGGCTCGCGCGACCGAACTCGCGCGCGGCGTGGGCGGGGTGCTGAAGGTGGTGCGCGTCTTCGAGGTCGTCAGCGACGCCGAGATCGCGACGCTGCGCCGCGCGGGCAGCTGAGCGCATTGCGCCGGCGAAGCTGGCGCGCCCGAGACGGTTCGAACGTCCGACCCCTGCCTTCGGAGGGCAGTACTCTATCCAGCTGAGCTACGGGCGCGTGCAGGCGTGATTGTACCGGCGCTGCCGGCGTCATCCGTGCAGCAGTTTCTCCTCGGCGAGCGCCAGGGTCTCGGGCACGCCCGATAGCACCAGCGTGTCGCCCGGACCGAGCACGTGGTCGTCGCCGGCCTCGACGATGTGGCCCGAGCCCAGACGTACCGACACCACGTGCACGCCCATCGCGCCCAGCGCCAACGCGCCCAGGCGCTGACCCAGGCTGGGCGCCGCTGCGGGCAGGCTCAGCGTGTGCAGCCGCGGCTGGTTCAGCTCGTCGACGGTGTCGTCGTCGGCGCCATGGAAGTAGCCGCGCAGCAGGCCGTAGCGGGCGTCGCGCGCGTCGCGTGCGATGCGGATCACGCGACGCATCGGCACGCCGACCAGCGCCAGCGTATGGCTGGCCAGCATCAGCGACCCCTCGATCGCCTCGGGAACGACCTCGGTCGCGCCGGCGGCGCGCAACGTTTCGAGGTCGGCGTCGTCGATGGTGCGCACCAGCACCGGCACCTGCGGCGCGTGCTCGCGCACCTGGTGCAGGATCCTCAGCGCCGACGGCGTGTCGTGGTAGCTCACGACCACCGCGCTGGCGCGGGCCAGCCCGGCGGCCATCAGGCTGCGCAGCTTGGCCGCGTCGCCGAACACCACGCTGTGGCCGGCGGCGGCGGCCTGGCGCACGCGGTCGGGGTCGAGGTCGAGCGCCATGTACTGGATCTTTTCCTTCTCGAGCAGCCGAGCCAGGTTCTGCCCACTGCGCCCGTAGCCGCAGATGATCACGTGCGCGCTGGTGCGGATCGCCTTCGTCGCGATCGACGTCAGCTGCACCGACTGCGCCATCCAGTCGCTGGCGAAGACGCGGCCGACGACGCGGTTCGCGTTCATCACGACGAAGGGGGTGGCCAGCATCGACAGCACCATGCTTGCCAGCACCGGGCTGACCCACTGCGCGTCGATCAGCTGCTGCTGCGCGCCCAGCGTCAGCAGCACGAAGCCGAACTCGCCGGCCTGCGCCAGGTACAGGCCGGTGCGCAGCGCCACGCCGGGCGCGGCACGGAACAGCCAGGCCAGCGCCGCCACCAGCGCCGCCTTCGCGAGCACCGGCAGCGTGGTCAGCAGCAGCACCAGCCCCCACTGGTCGAGCACCGGCCGCCAGTCGAGCTTCATGCCGATGGTGATGAAAAACAGACCGAGCAGCACGTCGTGGAACGGGCGGATGTCGGTCTCGACCTGGTGCTTGTACTCGGTCTCGGCGACCAGCATGCCGGCGACGAAGGCACCGAGCGCCAGCGACAGCCCGGCGTGCTCGGTCAGCCAGGCGAGCCCCAGCGTGATGAGCAGCAGGTTCAGGACGAACAACTCCTCGCTCTTGCGCCGCGCCACCAGCGTCAGCCACCAGCGCATCAGCCGCTGGCCGCCGGTGAGCAGCAGGGCGAGCAGCGCGCCGGCCTTGAGCATCGCCAGCCCGATGGCGATGGCCAGTTGCTCGGGCTCGGCGTTGAGCGCCGGGATCAGCACCAGCAGCGGCACCACCGCGAGGTCCTGGAACAGCAGCACGCCCATCACGCGGCGCCCGTGCTCGCTCTCGAGCTCGAGGCGCTCGGCGAGCAGCTTGGCGACGATGGCCGTGCTCGACATCGCGATCGCGCCGCCCAGCACCACCGCGCCCTGCCAGCCGAGCTGCCACGGCGTGTCGGTGTGCGAGAAGATCCACCACAGCAGCAGGTGACCGACCAGCGTTCCGGCGATGGTCAGCACCACCTGGCTCAGCCCCAGCCCGAACACCAGCGTGCGCATGCTGCGCAGCTTGGGCAGGTTGAACTCGAGCCCGATGACGAACATCAGGAACACCACGCCGAACTCGGCCAGGTAGCGCACGCTCGCCGAGTCGGCCGCCAGCGCCAGCGCGTTCGGGCCGATCAGCACGCCGACCACGAGGTAGCCGAGCATCGGAGGAAGCTTCAGCGAACGGCACACCACCACCCCGGCCACGGCCGCGACGAGGTACAGCAAGGCGATGTCGAGCGTGGTGGCCATGGGGCGGGCGGGGCGCGTGGGCGGGGGGCGACACCTAGAATCCCGCCATCGTAAGTGAGCCTGCCGCCGCGCCCCGCCCGATGACCGCCGCCCCCGCCTTCGATGCCGCACGCGCGCTGCAGCTGGCCGCGCGCACGATCGACATCGAGGCCGCTGCACTCGCCGGCGTCAAGGCGAGGCTCGACGACGCGTTTGCCCAGGCGGTGCGCACGATGCTGGCGTGCCGCGGCCGCGTGGTCGTGATGGGCATGGGCAAGAGCGGGCACGTCGGGCGCAAGATCGCCGCCACGCTGGCGTCGACCGGCACGCCGGCGATGTTCGTGCACCCCGCCGAGGCCAGCCACGGCGACCTGGGCATGGTCACGCCGCACGACGTCGTGCTGGCGATCTCCAACTCGGGCGAGAGCGACGAGCTCAACGCGATCCTGCCGCTGCTGCGCCGACAGGGCGTGCCGCTGCTGGCGATGACCGGCCGTGCCGACTCGACGCTGGCGCGACATGCCGACCTCGTGCTGTCCAGCGAGGTCGAGCAGGAGGCCTGCCCGCTGAACCTGGCGCCCACCGCGAGCACCACCGCGCAGATCGCGCTCGGCGACGCGCTGGCGGTGGCGCTGCTCGACGCGCGCGGGTTCAAGGAGGACGACTTCGCGCGCTCGCACCCCGGCGGCGCGCTCGGCAGGCGCCTGCTGGTGCACGTCGCCGACCTCATGCGCAGCGGCGACGCGCTGCCGCGCGTGGGCCCGGGCGCGAGCTTCGGCGAGATGCTGCGCGAGATGACCGGCAAGGGGCTGGGCTTCACCGCCGTGGTCGACGACGCCGGGCGGGCCATCGGCATCTTTACCGACGGCGACCTGCGCCGGCTGATCGAGAGGGGCGGCGAACTGCGCGGCCTCACCGCCGGCGAGGTGATGCACGAGAGTCCGCGCACGATCGCCGACACCGCACTGGCGGTCGATGCCGCGACGCTGATGGAGCAGCACCGCATCACCAGCGTGATCGTGATCGACGCCGACGGGCGCTTCGTCGGCGCGCTGAACACCAACGACCTGATGCGCGCGAAGGTGATCTGACCGTGGCCGCACTGCAGTTCCCGCCGGCGCTGCTGCTGAAGGCGCAGGGCCCGCTGCTGGGCATGCGCGCCGCGGTGTTCGACGTCGACGGCGTGCTCACCGACGGCACGTTGTACATCGGCGAGCACGGCGAAGCGCTCAAGGCGTTCCACGTGCTCGACGGCCATGGGCTGAAGCTGCTCGTGCAGGCCGGCATCACGCCGGTGGTCATCACCGGGCGCGACTCGGCGGCGGTGCGCCGGCGCGTCGCCGACCTCGGGATCGCGCACGCACTGTTCGGCGTCGCCGACAAGCTCGCCGCGGCCGAAGGGGTGCGAGCGCAACTGGGCCTCGACTGGGCCGAGGTCGCGGCGATCGGCGACGACTGGCCCGACCTGCCGCTGCTCGCCCGCGCGGGCTTCGCCTGCGCACCGCCCGATGCGCATGCCGAAGTGCGCGCCGCGGTGCACCACGTGACCTCCGTACGCGGCGGTCACGGTGCGGCGCGCGAGTTCTGCGACCTGCTGCTGATGGCCGGCGGTCACTACGCCCGCCTGCTGCACGGCCAGCTCGCCACCCTCGACGTGCGGTGATCCTGCCGCCGGCCGCCCCCCGTCCCGCGCCGGCGACTCCGCGCCAGCCCTGGCACTGGCGCGCGCGCGAGCTGGTCGGCGCTTACCTGCCGCTGCTGCTGATGGCGTTGCTGGCACTGGCCACCTGGTGGCTGGTGCGCAACACGCCGGTGTCCGAAGAACGCGTCGATGCGCCGGTGCTCGCCGGCGAGCCCGACTACACGATGCACGGGGTCCTGCTGCAGCGCTTCGCCGCCGACGGAACATTGCGGCTGCAGGTCGAGGGCGACGTGCTGCGCCACTACCCGGCCAACGAGACGATCGAGATCGACCAGGTGCGCCTGCGTGCGATCGACCCCCGGGGCGCCCTGCTGCTGGCCAGCGCGCGGCAGGCGCTGACCAACGATGCTGCCACCGAAGTGCAGTTGCGTGGCGGCGCGCAGGTGCGCCATGCGCCCGCCGACGGCGGTGCGCCGGCCGAGTTTCGCGGCGAGTTCCTGCACGCCTTCGTTGAGACGCAGGTGCTGCGCTCGGACCAGCCGGTGACGCTGACCCAGGGACGCAACGAGATCCGTGCCGCCGGCATGGTGGTCGACCAGCGCGCGCGCACGGCGCGGCTCGACGGGCCCGTGCGCGCGACGCTCGACCCGCCGCGGAGGCGGCCTTGAGCGGCGCGCCTCTGGTGTTCATCACCGGTGCGTCGAGCGGCATCGGCCAGGCGCTGGCGGTGCGCTTCGCACGCGCCGGCTGGCGGCTGGCGCTGGTCGCGCGGCGTAGCGCCGACACCGAGGCCTGGGCGCGCGCGCAGGGCTTCGACACCGGGCGATGCGCCGTGTACGCCGCCGACGTGAGGCAGATCGACGCGATCGGCGCGGCCGGGCGCGAGTGCATCGCGAGCCAGGGCTTGCCGGACGTGGTCATTGCCAACGCCGGCATCAGCGTCGGCATGGACACCGCCGAGCGTGAAGACCTGGACGTGATGCGCGACACGCTCGAGATCAACCTGCTCGGCGTCGCCGCCACCTTCCACCCGTTCCTCGCGCCGATGCGCGAGCGCCGCCGCGGCACCCTGGTGGGCATCGCCAGCGTCGCCGCGATTCGCGGCCTGCCCGGCCACGGCGCGTACTGCGCGAGCAAGGCCGGCGTCGTCGCCTACTGCGAGAGTCTGCGCGGCGAGTGCCGGCACCACGGCGTGGGGGTCGTCACGCTGCTGCCGGGCTACGTGGCCACCCCGCTGACTGCGCGCAACCGCTACGCGATGCCGTTCCTGCTGTCACCCGAGGCGTTCGCCGAGCGCGCTTTCCGCGCCATCGTGGCGGGTGCGAGCTACCGGGTGATTCCGTGGCCAATGGCGGTCGTCGCCAAGCTGATGCGGGCGCTTCCGAACGCGTGGTTCGACCGTCTGACGCAGCGCCGCGGCCGCAAGCGTCGCCGCCACGAGTGATGCCGCGCATCGAATGACCCGCCGCCGGCGCGGCGCCGCGCCGCGCGGCATGCTCGCGCCCCATGGACACCTTGACGCATGCGCTGTCGGGCGCGTTGCTGGCGCGCGCGATCTGCGCGCGTGCGCCGGCCGTGACCCCGGCGGCACCGCCCGCCGCGCCGCCGGTCGGGCGTTTCGCCGCGGCGTGGGACGGACGCGCCGGCGCGCTGGCGCCGTGGCAAGCGGTGGTCGCCGGCACGCTGGCCGCGACGTTTCCCGACCTCGACTTCGTCGTCGGCTGGGCCGGCGAGATGGCCTACCTGCGCCATCACCGCGGGGTCACGCACTCGCTGCTGCTCGCGCCGCTGTGGGCCTGGCTGCTCGCCCTGCTGATGAGCCGCTGGTTCGCCGCCACGCGCGCACAGCCCGACGGCTGGAAGAGCCTGTACGTGGTCGTGCTGGCGGCGATCGTCGTGCACATCGCCGGCGACTGGATCACCCAGTTCGGCACGATGCTGCTGTCGCCACTGTCCGACGCACGCTTCGGGTTGGGCGCGATGTTCATCATCGACCTGGTGTTCAGTGGCGTGCTGATCGCCGGGCTGCTGCTTGCCGCGGTCTGGCCGCGACGGCGCTGGCCGGCCTGGGCCGGGCTCGCGTTGGCCACGGCCTGGGTCGGGCTGGCGTGGGACGCACGCCAGGACGCGCTCGAGGCGGGCCGCCAGCACGCGCAGCGCAGCGGCATCGCCGCGGTCGAGGTCGAGGCGATGCCGCGGCCGGCGTCGCCGTTCAACTGGACGGTGACGGTGTACGACGGCGAGCGCTACCGCGTCGCCGACCTCAACACGCGCCGCCATGAGCCGCTCGTCGCGGGCCCCGACGACCACTTCGTGCGCCGGCTGTCGGCGCCGTACGCGCCGCTGGCGCAGGCCACGTGGCGCACCCTGCCGCGTTTCGGCGACGACGGCGACGCGATCTGGGCGCGCGAGGCCTGGCAGCACGAGGCGCTGGCGACCTATCGCTGGTTCGCCGCCGCGCCGGTGCTGGTGCAGGCCAGCGAGCGCCGCGGCGCCGACGGCGCCGTCGAGCGCTGCGCGGTGTTCGGCGACCTGCGTTTCGCCTTTCCCGGTCGCGACGAGGCGCCCTTCCGCTACGGTGTGTGCTTGAACGGCGACCGCGCGGCGACGCTGGTCAAGCTCGAAGGCGGCGTGCTGCAACCGGTGTGACGTGATCGACGTCGTCGTGCTGTTCTTTCTGCTCGGCGTCTTCGCGCGCCTGGTCGGCAGCGACTTGCGCCTGCCCGAGGCTCTGTACGAGACGCTGTCGATCTACCTGCTGCTGGCGATCGGTCTGAAAGGCGGGCTCGAGCTCAGTCGCCAGCCGCTGGGCGCTCTGGCGCCGCAGGTCGCGGCCTGCATGGCGCTGGGCTTCGCGATCCCGTTCCTGCTGTACCCGGCGCTGCGCGCGTTGCGCCTGGGTGCGATCGACGCCGCCGCGGTGGCGGCCCACTACGGCTCGGTCAGCGTGGTCACCTTCGCGGTGGCCACCGCGGCGCTGGCGCGCGCGGGCATCGAGCATGAGAGCCACGCCGCGCTGTGGGTGGCGGTGATGGAGGCGCCGGGCATCGTCGCCGGCATCCTGATCGCGCGCTGGGTGCAGCGCCGGTCGGCCGCCGAGGCCGCGCCGGCGGCCGGCGGATGGGGGGCGCTGGCGCACGACGTGCTGTTCGGCAAGAGCGTGCTGCTGCTCGCCGGCGGCCTGCTGATCGGCGCGGTGGCGGGCGATGCCGGCGTCGCGCCGATCGAAGCGGTGTTCGTGACCCCGTTCAAGGGCGTGCTCGCGCTGTTCCTGCTCGAACTCGGTCTCGTCGCCGGCGGGCGACTCGCCGAGGTGCGGCGCTTTGGTGCCGCGGTGCTGGCAGTCGGCCTCGTCGCGCCGCCGTTGCTGGCACTGCTCGGAGCCGTCACCGCGGTGCTGCTCGGGCTGTCGACCGGCGGCGTGGCGATCGTCGCCACCCTGGCGGCCAGCGCGAGCTACATCGCCGCGCCGACGGCGATGCGCGTCGCGGTGCCGCAGGCCAACGCGGCGCTGTCGATCACCGCAGCGCTGGGCATCACGTTCCCGTTCAACATCTTGATCGGGATTCCGCTGTACATCGAACTCGCCCGGGCCTGGACATGACGAGCAACGCGCGCCATCCGAAGACCTTGCTGGTGATCGTCGCCGAGGCGGCGATCGAGAAGGCGCTGGTGCGCGATGCGCGCCTGCTCGGCGCGCAGGGCTGGACCGTCGGCGAGGTGCGCGGCGCCGGCGCCGAGGGCGTGCGCGACGGCGCTTGGGAGGCCGACCGCACGATCGAGCTGAAACTGATCTGCGAGCCGGCCGTCGCCGACGCGATCGCCGACCACGTACTGGCGACCTATGCGGCGCACTACGCGGTGGCGATGTACCTCAGCGACGTGCGCGTGCTGCGCCCGCAGCGGTTCTGACGCCGGTCTCAGGCACGCGCCGACGGCAAAAGGGCACCGGTGTGGTCACCGGCGCCCTCGATGTTCCTTGCACGGGCCGTGCCCGCGCTGGGGAGCGCCTCGACGCAACCCCCCAACCGCCTCAG
>CAZUBF010000028.1:0-29418 GCA_964618555.1 uncultured Azohydromonas sp. | reverse complement strand
TCGATCTTCTCGAAGCCGGTGCGCAGCCGGTCGCGCACGAGGTGGATCATCCAGCCGATGAACGGCAGCGGCAGCAGCGTGACCAGCGCCAGCGCGGGGTTGATGCTGAACAGGATCGCCGCGGTCATCGCGATCATCAGCACGTCGGTGGCGAAGTCCAGCGCGTGCAACGACAGGAACACGCAGATGCGGTCGCTCTCGCTGCCGATGCGCGACATCAGGTCGCCGGTGCGCTTGCCGCCGAAGTAGTCCAGGCTGAGCTGCAGCAGGTGCTCGAAGGTCGCGGTGCGCAGGTCGGCGCCGATGCGTTCGCTGACCAGCGCGAGCAGCCAGGTGCGCAGCCAGCCGAGCAGCCAGGCGGCCAGCGCCGCGGCGAGCAGCCCGCCGAGCAGCGCGGCCACCAGCGACGGGTCGATGCGCTCGCCGTTCTGGAACGGGATCAGCACGTCGTCCATCAGCGGGATCGTCAGGTACGGCGGCACCAGCGACGCGGCCGTCGAAGCCAGCGTCAGCACGAAGCCCAGCAGCAGCTGCCAGCGGTACGGGTGCGCGAAGCGCCACAGACGCAGCAGCACCCAGGTCGAGGGCGGCGCGGCGACGTCCACGCCGAAGTCGCCGGCCTCGTCGACCGGTTCGTCGTCGACGCCCGCGGCGCCGTCGACGGCGTCGGCACGGCGGCGGCGTTCGAACAGCGTCAACAGGCGCAGCGCGTCCCTGTCGTGGCCCAGCGTGTAGCGCCACGCGGCGAGCCGGCGCTCGCGCCCGTGCAGCGACAGGTGGCCGACGCCCGCGTGGTCACCGTGCTGCAGCGTCAGCGCATCGTCCAGCGGCCAGTCGCGCCAGCCGCGGTCGTCGCCCGCGAGCAGGCGACGGTCGGTGAGCACCAGCCACGACGGGGCGAAGCGGCCCGCGTCGTCCAGGTCAACCGCCAGTGTCGCCAACACGTTCTCGTCAGGCTGGAGCGCGGCGCGCAGCGCGGGCGCGTCGGCAGGGGAGGCGACGGACGATGAAGGCATTGCAGGAGGCGCAGAAGGGGTCGGAATTCTCACCGATCGGCCCCTGGGCCGCCGCGACGGGCGCACCGGTGGACAATCGCCGCGCCGCGCCGGCGGCCCCCACGGCCCCGCCCACCACCATGACCCCGTTCGACGACATCCGGCTGCTGCGCGTGACCTACCTGCGCGGCCCGAACCTGTGGACCTACCGCGCCGCGCTCGAGACCTGGCTCGACCTCGGCGCGCTCGAGGACCATCCCTCGAACCGGTTGCCCGGCTTCGTGGACCGATTGACCGCGACGCTGCCGGCGCTGGCCGAGCACCACTGCGGCGTCGGCGAGCGCGGCGGCTTCCTGCAGCGGCTGCAGGAGGGGACCTGGATGGGTCACGTGCTCGAGCACGTGGTCATCGAGCTGCTCAACCTCGCCGGCATGCCCACCGGGTTCGGGCAGACGCGCGGCACTTCGCGGCGCGGCGTCTACCGCATGGTGTTCCGCGCCCGCGACGAGACGGTCGGGCGCTGCGCGCTGCGCGAGGGCCACGCGCTGCTGATGGCGGCGATCAACGACCGCGCCTTCGACGTCGCCGCCGCGGTGACGCGCGTGCGCGACGCGATCGACGCCGCCTACCTGGGTCCCAGCACCGCGCACATCGTCGCCGCGGCCACCGAGCGGCGCATCCCGCACATCCGCCTGAACGACGGCAACCTGGTGCAACTCGGCCACGGCGCGCGGCAGCACCGCATCTGGACCGCCGAGACCGACCGCACCGGCGCCATAGCCGAGGGCATCGCCGGCGACAAGGACCTGACCAAGCGTCTGCTCGGCGCGGTCGGCGTGCCGGTGCCCGAAGGCCGCGTCGCTGCGATGCCCGAGGAGGCCTGGGAGATCGCCGAGGACATCGGGCTGCCGGTGGCGGTCAAGCCGGCCGACGGCAACCATGGGCGCGGGGTCACGCTCGAGCTGTACACGCGCGACGACGTGCGCGAGGCCTGGTCGGTGGCCGACAAGCACGGCAGCGAGGTGATGGTCGAGCGCTTCGTGCCCGGCAACGAGCACCGCCTGCTGGTGGTCGCCGGCGACGTCGTCGCCGCCGCGCGCGGCGAGACCGCATGGGTGGTCGGCGACGGGCGCAGCACCGTGCGCCAGCTGGTCGACGCGCAGCTCAACACCGACCCGCGCCGCGGCGAAACCGAGGACCACCCGCTGGGCATCCTCAAGCTCGACGACGACGAGGGCATCCGCTCGGACCTGGCGCGCCAGGGGCTGGGCCCCGACGACGTGCCCGCCGCCGGCCGGCGCGTGCTGATCCAGCGCAACGGCAACGTCGCCATCGACTGCACCGACGACGTGCACCCTGACTTCGTGCACGTCGCCGCGCTGGCCGCGCGCACCGTCGGGCTGGACATCGCCGGCATCGACCTCGTCGCCGAGGACATCGCCCGGCCGCTGGCGCAGCAGGCCGCGGCGGTGGTCGAGGTGAACGCCGGGCCGGGGCTGCTGCCGCACCTGAAGCCCGCGGTCGGTGCGCCGCGCGCGGTCGGTCGCGCGATCGTCGACCACCTGTTCGCGCCCGACGACGGCGGGCGCATCCCGATCGTCGGCATCGCCGGCAGCGACGCCACGCTGGCCGCTCGGCTGGTCGCCTGGCTGCTGCAACTGGCCGGCCACCAGGTCGGGCTGGCGTGCCGAGCGGGCCTGTACCTGGGGGCGAGGCGCGTCGACGCCGGCGACGCGACCGGCTGGGCGCTGGGCCAGCGGCTGCTGATCAACCGCGACGTCGACGCCGCGGTGTTCGAGAACCCGGCCGAGGCGATCCTCGACCACGGACTCGTCTACGACCGTTGCCAGGTCGGCGTCGTCACCGACCTCGGCGGGGCCGAGGCCCTGGCGCGGCACGACATCGCCGACGCCGACCAGCTGCCGCGCGTGCTGCGCACGCAGATCGACGTCGTGCTCGACCACGGCACCGGCGTGCTCAACGCCGACGACGAGCGCATCGCTGCGCTGGCCGGGCTGTGCGACGGTGCGGTGACGCTGTACGCCACCTCGGCGCCACCGCTGGCGGCGCACCGCGCGGGCGGCGGACGCGCGGTGCTGTGGCGCGACGGCCGCGCCTGGCTGTGCGACGGCGCCGGCGAGACGGCGGTGCCGATGCACGCCGCCGGCGCAGCGCTGCCGCCGCACGCGCTGCTGCCGGCGGTGGCCGCCGCGTGGGCGCTGGGCCTAGCGCCTGCGCTGATCGCCGCCGGACTCGACACCTTCGAACCCGCAGCGGCCGTGGCCGCGACGAACCCCTGATGGACGTATCCCGCATCCGCGCGCTGCGCGGCCCGAACCTGTGGAGCCGGCAGACGGCGATCGAGGCGGTGGTGCGCTGCACCGAAGGCGAGTGCGGCATCGCCGCCGGCTCGCCGGTCGAGGCGCGGCTGCGCGAACTGTTCCCCGCGGTGGGCATGCTGCGCGGCGTCGGCGACGCCGACGAGGTGCCGTTGGCGCGGCTGGTCGAGCGCAGCGCGCTGGCGCTGCAGGCGCAGGCCGGCTGCCCGGTGAGTTTCAGCCGCACCACCGCGACCCCCGAGCCAGGGGTGTACCAGGTCGTCGTCGAGTACACCGAGGAACAGGTCGGACGGCGCGCTTTCGACCTGGCGTGCACGCTGGTGCGCGCCGCCGTCGACGGCGGGGGCTTCGACACCGCCGCGGCACTGGCCGAACTGCGCGCGATCGACGAGGACGTGCGGCTGGGCCCCAGCACCGGCGCGATCGTCGCCGCGGCTGCGGCACGCGGCATCCCGTGGCGGCGGCTGACCGGTGGCAGCCTGGTGCAGTTCGGCTGGGGCGCGCGGCAGCGGCGCATCTGGGCCGCCGAGCTCGACTCGACCAGCGCGGTGGCGGAGTCGATCGCGCAGGACAAGGACCTCACCAAGCGCCTGCTCGCCGCCGCCGGCGTGCCGGTGCCGCTGGGCCGTCCCGTCGACAGCGCCGACGAGGGCTGGGCGGTGGCGCTCGAGCTCGGGCTGCCGGTGGTCGTCAAGCCTCGCGACGGCAACCAGGGCAAGGGCGTGACCGTGAACATCGCCGGGCGCGAGCACTTCGACGTCGCCTATCGCGTCGCCGCCGAGATCGGGCAGGTGATGGTCGAGCAGTTCCTGCCGGGGCACGACTTCCGGCTGCTGGTGGTCGGCGACCGGCTGGTCGCCGCGGCGCGGCGCGACCCGCCGCACGTCATCGGCGACGGCGTGCACACGGTGCGCGAGTTGGTCGACGAGGTCAACACCGACCCGCGCCGCGGCGACGGCCACGCCACCGCGCTGACCAAGGTGCGGCTCGACGACATCGCCCACGCCCGCCTGCGCGTGCAGGGGCTCGACGCCGACGACGTGCCCGACAAGGGCCGGCGGGTGGTGCTGCGCAACAACGCCAACCTGAGCACCGGCGGCACCGCCACCGACGTCACCGACGACGTGCACCCCGAGGTGGCTGCGCGCGCTGTGGCCGCGGCGCGCATGATCGGCCTCGAGGTGTGCGGCGTCGACGTGGTGTGCGAAAGCGTCGACCGCCCGCTCGAGGTGCAGCGCGGCGGCATCGTCGAGGTCAACGCCGCGCCGGGGCTGCGCATGCACCTGCTGCCGAGCTACGGCAAGGCGCGCGCGGTCGGCGAGGCCATCATCGACCGCCTGTTCGAGCCGGGCGACGACGGCCGCGTGCCGGTGGTCGCGGTCACCGGCACCAACGGCAAGACCACGGTGACGCGGCTCGTGGCGCACCTGTTCGGCGCCGCCGGGCTGTGCGTGGGCATGACCAACACCGACGGCGCCTGGGTCGACGGCCGCGCGATCGACCGCGGCGACTGCAGCGGCCCGAAGAGCGCGCGCAACGTGCTCGCGCACCCCGACACCGAGGCCGCCGTGCTCGAGACCGCCCGCGGCGGCATCCTGCGCGAGGGGTTGGGCTTCGACCGCTGCCAGGTCGCGGTGGTGACCAACGTCGGCGCCGGCGACCACCTGGGGCTGAACTACATCACCACCGTCGAGGACCTCGCGGTGATCAAGCGCGTCATCGTGCAGAACGTCGCCCCCGGCGGCTGCGCGGTGCTCAACGCCGCCGACCCGATCGTGCTGGCGATGGCCGCGGCCTGCCCCGGCGACGTGATCCTGTTCGCCGCCGACGCGCGGCTGCCGGCGCTGGCGGCGCACCGCGCGCTGGGCCGGCGCGTGCTGTACGTCGACGGCGGCGACATCGTCGCCGCCGAGGGCTCGGCGCGGGTGAGGCTGTCGCTGCGCGAGGTGCCGCTGACGCGCGGCGGCACGATCGGCTTCCAGGTCGAGAACACGCTGGCGGCGGTCGGTGCGGCATGGGCCGCGGGGTTGTCGTTCGAGGCGGTGCGCAGCGGCCTGGCGAGCTTCGTCAACGACGCGCACAACGCGCCGGGGCGCTTCAACGTGCTCGACCACCGCGGCGCGACGGTGATCGCCGACTACGGGCACAACCCCGACGCGATGCGCGCGTTGGTGGCCGCGGTGCAGGCGATGCCGGCGCGAAGACGCTCGGTGGTCATCAGCGCCGCCGGCGACCGGCGCGACGACGACATCCGCGAGCAGACGCGCATCCTTGGCGAGGCGTTCGACGACGTGCTGCTGTACCAGGACGCGGCGCAGCGCGGGCGCACCGACGGCGAGGTGATGGCGCTGCTGCGCGAGGGCCTGGCCGGCGCGCCTCGCGCGCGCGTCGTCGACGAGATCCGCGGCGAGTTCGTCGCCATCGACCGCGCGCTCGAGCGGCTGCAGCCGGGCGACCTGTGCCTGATCCTCGTCGACCAGGTCGACGAGGCGCTGGCGCACCTCGCGAAGCGCGTGGCGCCGGCCGTCGCGCTGGCCTGAGCGGCGGCCCGGCGCGTCGACGCCGGTCAGCGCGCTGCGGCCGGCGACGTCAGCAGCCCCTTGCGCTCGATGAAGTCGATCACGTCGCGCAGTCCCTGGCGGGTGCGCAGGTTGCTCATCACGTAGGGCCGCTGCGCTCGCATGCGGCGCGTGTCGGCCTCCATCACCGCGAGGTCGGCGCCGACGTGCGGCGCGAGGTCGGTCTTGTTGATCACCAACAGGTCGCTCTTCGTGATGCCGGGGCCGCCCTTGCGCGGGATCTTCTCGCCGGCGGCGACGTCGATGACGTAGATCGTCAGGTCCGACAGTTCCGGGCTGAACGTGGCCGCCAGGTTGTCGCCGCCCGACTCGATGAACACGATGTCGGCGTTCGGGAACCGGGCCAGCAGGCGGTCGACCGCCTCGAGGTTGATCGACGCGTCCTCGCGGATCGCGGTGTGCGGGCAGCCGCCGGTCTCGACACCCATGATGCGCTCGGGCTCGAGCGCGCCGGCCACGGTGAGCAGGCGCTGGTCTTCCTTGGTGTAGATGTCGTTGGTGACGACGACGAGATCCCAGGTGCCGCGCATCGCCTTGCACAGCATCTCGACCAGCGTCGTCTTGCCCGAGCCCACCGGCCCGCCGACGCCCACGCGCAGCGGGGGCAGCTTCGTGGTGCGACCGGGAATCGACTGCAGCAGCGTCATGAGCGGAACAGGCGGGAGTACTGGGTTTCGTGGCGCGCCGACAGCACGGCGAGCATCGGTGCGAACGACTGGCGCGTGGCGTCGGTGCGGGCGAGCGCGTCGTCGACGGCGGCGGGGATCGCGTCGGCCAGCGCCGCGAGGATGCGCTGGCCCGCGCTCTGGCCCAGCGGCACGGCGCGGATCGCGGCCTGCACCTGGTTCTCGGCCCAGCCGAAGGCCATCGCCAGCAGCGCCTCGCGTGCGGGCGCGCCGGTGACGGCGGCGGCGAGCGCGAAAGCCACCGGCCACGTGGGCGGCGCGAGCGCGTCCAGCGTGTCGACGCGCGCGTCGTCGGGGTGGCGCTGGCGCAGCCACTTCGCCAGCGATCGTCCGGTCTGTTCGCTCTGCAACCGCAGCTCGGCCGACTCGCGCGTGGCGGCGACCGAGGTGTTGAGTTCGCGCACGCGCTCGGCGTCGTGGTGCTGCCACGCGGCGAAGGCCGCGGCGGCGGCAGCCAGGTCGCTGCGCGACTGCACCAGCGCGAGCTGGTCGAGCAGCCAGCCGCAGGCGCTGTCCTCGTCGGTCACGACGCCCGCGTCGACGGCGGCTTCGAGTCCTTCCGAGTAGCTGAACCCGCCCACCGGCAGGGCCGGCGACGCGAGCCAGATCAGCTGCAGCAGCGCGGCAGCGGGCAGCGCGGGCGCGTCGGGCCGCGGGTCGGTCTCAGCGGTCGCGCCGGTGGCCATGGTCGTGGCCGTGATCGTGCCCATGGTCGTGGCCGTGATCGTGGTTGCACGCCGGGCCGTGTGCGTGGCCGTGGTCGTGCGCCGCGCCGTGGCCGTGGGCATGATCGTGTGCCTGCTCACGGCCTGGTCCGTGCGCATGGCCAGGCGCGTGGCCGTGATCCCCCGCTGCGTAGGCGCCCGCTTCCGGCTCGAATGCCGCCTGCTCCTCGCGCACGATCAGGTGCATCGCACGCAACAGGTCGGCCAGCACGTGGTCGGGTTCGAGCTTGAGGTGGTCGGGGTGCAGTTCGAGCTGCACGTGGCGGTTGCCCAGGTGGTAGGCGGCGCGCAGCAGGTCGAACGGCGAGCCGTGCTCGGCGCAGGCGCGCACGACCAGCACTGGCTGCGGCGCGGCGTCGACGCGAAGCAGCGACCCGTCCTCGGCCACCAGCACGTCGCCGCCGCGCACCACCTGCCCGCGCGGCAGGAACACGCCGAGCGTGCGGCCTGCCGAGTCGGTGGCGTCGAAGCGGCTCTTCCGGCGCGTGTCCCAGTCGAGCGTCACGTGCGCGGCGCGCGCGAGCAGGGCCTTCGCGAGGCCGCGACCCTGGGGGATGAGCTTGTTGATGGTCAGCATGCTGCCATTGTCGGGCCGTGCGTCCGGTGCCGTGCTCAGAACAGGAAGTAGCGCTGCGCCATCGGCAGCACGGTGGCCGGCTCGCACGTCAGCAGTTGCCCGTCGGCGCGCACCTCGTAGGTCTGCGCGTCGATGTGCATCTGCGGCAGGTAGCCGTTGTGCACCATATCGGTCTTGGTCACGGTGCGGCAGCCCTTGACGGCGGCCAGGTGCTTGCGCAGCCCGTAGGCCTCGGCCACGCCACCGGCCAGCGCCGCCTGTGACACGAAGGTGATCGACGTGCGGTGCATCGCGCCGCCGTAGGCGCCGAACATCGGCCGGTAGTGCACCGGCTGCGGCGTCGGGATGCTCGCGTTCGGGTCGCCCATCGCCGCCGCGGCGATGAAGCCGCCCTTGAGGATCAGCGCCGGCTTGACGCCGAAGAACGCCGGGCGCCACAGCACCAGGTCGGCCCACTTGCCGACCTCGACGCTGCCGACTTCGCGGCTCATGCCATGAGTGATCGCCGGGTTGATCGTGTACTTGGCGACGTAGCGCTTGACGCGGAAGTTGTCGTTCCTCGCGTTGTCTGCCGGCAAGGCGCCGCGCTGCACCTTCATCTTGTGCGCCGTCTGCCAGGTGCGCGTGATCACCTCGCCGACCCGGCCCATCGCCTGGCTGTCGCTGCTCATGATGCTGATCGCGCCGAGGTCGTGCAGGATGTCCTCGGCGGCGATCGTCTCGCGGCGGATGCGGCTCTCGGCGAAGGCCAGGTCCTCGGCGATGCCGGCGTCGAGGTGGTGGCACACCATCAGCATGTCGAGGTGCTCGTCGAGCGTGTTGACGGTGTAGGGGCGCGTCGGGTTGGTGCTGCTGGGCAGCACGTTGGCCTCGCCGACGACCTTCAGGATGTCGGGGGCGTGGCCGCCGCCGGCGCCCTCGGTGTGAAAGGTGTGGATGGTGCGGCCCTTGAACGCCGCGATCGAGTCCTCGACGAAGCCGCTCTCGTTGAGCGTGTCGGTGTGGATCGCGACCTGGGTGTCGGTGTCCTCGGCCACCGACAGGCAGCAGTCGATCGCGCTGGGCGTCGTGCCCCAGTCCTCGTGCAGCTTCAGGCCGATCGCGCCGGCCTCGATCTGCTGCGCCAGTGCCTCGGGCCGGCTCGCGTTGCCCTTGCCGAGAAAGCCCAGGTTCATCGGAAAGGCGTCGGCGGCCTGCAGCATGCGCGCGATGTTCGTCGGCCCCGGCGTGCAGGTGGTGGCGTTGGTGCCGGTGGCCGGGCCGGTGCCGCCGCCGGTCATCGTGGTGATGCCCGACATCAGCGCTTCCTCGACTTGCTGCGGGCAGATCCAGTGGATGTGCGTGTCGATGCCGCCGGCGGTGACGATCATCCCCTCAGCGGCGATGACCTCGGTGCCGGGGCCGATCACGATGTCCACGCCCGGCATCACGTCGGGGTTGCCGGCCTTGCCGATGGCCGCGATGCGGCAGCCCTTGAGCCCGATGTCGGCCTTGACGATGCCCCAGTGATCGACGATCAGCGCGTTGGTGATGACGCAGTCGACGGCCTCGTGCGCGCCGGGGCCGTTGACGACCTGGCTCTGGCCCATGCCGTCGCGGATCACCTTGCCGCCGCCGAACTTGACCTCCTCGCCATACCCGACGGGCCGCCCGTCGGGTCCCGTGCGGCCTTCGCCGGCCTTCAGCGTCAGGTCCTGCTCGACCTCGATGATCAGCTCGGTGTCGGCCAGCCGCAGGCGGTCGCCCTCCGTGGGGCCGAACATCTCGGCGTAGGCGCGGCGTCCGATCGTGGTCATCTCAGCGCCCGCCCGGCCACCCGAAGGGCGCTGAGGGCCCCTTGGGGGCAGCGAACGCCGTGAGCTTGGGGTCGTTGGTCACAGCTTCCCCTGCACGAGGCCGCGAAAGCCCCACACGGCGCGCGCGCCGGCGTAGTCGACGAGTTCGACGGTGCGCTGCTGCCCGGGTTCGAAGCGCACTGCGGTGCCGCTGGCGACGTTCAGCCGCATGCCATGCGCGGCCGCGCGGTCGAACTTCAGCGCCGCGTTGGTCTCGGCGAAGTGGTAATGCGAGCCGACCTGGATCGGCCGGTCGCCGGCGTTCTCGACGACCAGCGTCAGCGTGCGCCGTCCCGGGTTGAGCACGTGGTCGGGCCCGTCGGTGAACAGTTCGCCGGGGATCATCCGCGGCCCCTTCTCAGCGCACGACGAGCAGCGACGCACCGAACAGCAGCGTCGCCGCGCCGGTCACGCGAGGCCACCAGGGGTTGCGCCGGCGCACGAGCAGGCCCGCAGCGATGCCGGTGGCGTGCAGCAGCACGCTGCCCAGCGCCATGCCGGCCAGCGCGGCGGCGCCGGCCACCCCGGTGCCATGCGCGTGGCCGTGGAACAGCGCGAACACGCCGACCAGCGCGACCGCCACAGCGGTCGGCCACCGCACGGGCCGCGCGACGAGCAGGCCGAAGGCGACGAGCGAGGCGGCGACCATCGGCTCGACCGCCGGCAGGGCCACGCCGCCGGCGCCGAGCAGCGCGCCGAGCACGAGCACGACGACGAAACCCAGCGGCACCAGCCAGAGGTCGGGTCGCCCGGGGCGCGCGAGCAGCGCGCTCCAGCAGCCCACCGCGAGCATCGCCACGAGGTGGTCGATGCCACTGAAGGGATGCAGGAAGCCACCGGCGAATCCGTCGTGCCCATGGGCATCGCCGCCCACGTGCGCCGCGGCCCACAGCGGCAGCGCGGCGAGCCAGGTCGCGACGGCGGCGGTGCGCGCGGTGTGCGGACGCTCGGCAGCGGGGGCGGGTGGCGTCGGGTCCCTCCTCGAAAGTCGGCGGGCGGCGACGGCCCGCAAACGGTGCATGCTCATGCGATAGGTTGGTGAACCGTCACCAACTTGGTGCCATCGGGGAACGTCGCCTCGACCTGGATCTGCGGAATCATCTCGGCCACGCCGTCCATCACGTCGGCACGGGTCAGCACCGACTTGCCCTCGCTCATCAGTGTCGCGACGCTCTTGCCGTCGCGTGCGCCTTCCATGATGGCGGCGCTGATCAGCGCCACCGCCTCGGGGTAGTTCAGCTTCAGCCCGCGCGCCCTGCGACGTTCGGCGAGCAGCGCGGCCGTGAAGATCAGCAGCTTGTCCTTCTCGCGCGGCGTCAGTTCCATGGCACGGTCGTTTGCAGGATCGGTGCCATGTTAGTGGGCTCGCGGGCGCCGCCGCGGGGCTGGTGCGGATCTTGTAGGGGTGGGGTCGACATGCCGCTCACAATCCCGATCCATGCCCAGCCGCCCGCCGGCGCCCCGCAACAGGTGGGCAAGGTGCGGCGCGACGACAACCGCCGGGTCGCCAGCGAGTCGGTCGAGGACGACGCGCAGCGCTCCCCGACGCGCAGCCTCCGCCGCTGGGGGACGTGGCGCGTGGCCGGCACCGCTGCCGGCGGCGCCGCCTCGTTCCCGATCCTCGAGGCGATCGGCGCCACGCTGCTGGTGCGGCACGGCATCGTCAACGCGGCACTGGCGGTCGCCTCGGCCGATGCGTTCGACTGTGGGCTCGAGTGCGACGTCCCGCTGGCGCCGCAGGACTTCATCGTCAAGCCGGCGCGCCTGCCCGAACTGCTCGACTGGCTCGCGCGCCGGCTCGACCCGCAGTGGCTGGGCGCCGCACGCGTCGCACCGCCGGCGACACCTTCGGCGCCGCTGCGGCGGCTGGCGCACGACTGCCGGCTCGAGGCAATGCTGCGCCGCATCGACCAGGACCTGACGAACTTGGAGACCCCATGACCGCCGAACCGATCGCCCCCGCTGCACCGCCGCCGGCCGCGGCCGGCGACCCGGCCGCACGGCCCGACCGCGGCGGCGCCGACGTCGTGCTGATCGTCGACGACGCGCCCGACCACCTGGCGCTGCTGCACGAGGCGCTCGACGACAGCGGCTTCACGGTGCTCGTCGCGACGGCAGGTGAACGCGCGATCGAGCTGGCGCGCGAGGCGCAGCCCGACATCGTGCTGCTCGACGCCGTGATGCCCGGCGTGGACGGCTTCGAGGTCGCGCGGCGACTGAAGTCCGACCCGCGCACGACGCACATCCCGATCGTGTTCATGACCGGTCTGGCCGAGACCGAACACGTGCTCGCCGCGTTCGCCGCCGGCGGCATCGACCACGTGTCCAAGCCGGTCAAGCCGCGCGAGGTGCTCGCACGCATCGGTGCGCACCTGCACAGCGCGCGCGTGCAGCGCCAGGCCCGGCTCGCGCTCGACGCGTTCGGTCACGCGACGATGGTGGTGCGCGAGCGCGACGGACGGCGGGTGTGGCAGACGGCGCTCGCGCGCAAGCTGATGGACGAGTACTTCGGCCAGGGCGACGCAGGGCACCTGCCCCCCGAAGTGGTGGCCTGGGTCGCCCGCGAGTCGCTGCGCCGCCGCGCAGGCGCGGAGCCGGCGACGCTGACGGTGGCGCGTGGCGCGCGGCGGCTGACGTACGCGCTGCACGAGGTGGGCGAGGACTTCGGCGGCGAAGGCGAGTGGCTGCTGGTGCTGCGCGAGGCCGACGACGCGGCGATGATCGGCGCGATGACGCTGGCCTTCAAACTCACCGCTCGCGAGGCCGAGGTGCTGTACTGGGTCGTCAAGGGCAAGGCCGACCGCGACATCGGCGACATCCTCGGCCACAGCGCGGCGACGGTGAAGCAGCATCTCGAGCACGTGTTCGCCAAGCTCGGCGTCGAGACGCGCACCGCGGCGGCGGCGCTGGCGATCGACAAGGTGAGTCAGTTGGCGAACCGCTGATCGTTGCCGGCGCGGGTGCACCGCGGCAGGCGGCGCCCGCTGCGGGCTCACCCTGTGGTGGTCGGCCTTGCAATCCGACTTCGCTGCGTTCGCCTTCGACTCACTTCGCCCGGACCGCGTCGGCGAGCCGGTGCACGATGCGTGCTCACAGGTGCCGATACCGGTCCTGCGCTCCCCGCTGCCGCACAGATCCCCCGCAGTGAGTGCCGCGTGCCGCGAGAGCGGCCGTCGCTGTCTGCGAGGCCGTGCGCCGGGCCGCCGTCGCCGTGCTCGCCGACCGCGACCTGGTGATGGAGCGCGGCGAGGTCGTCGCGCGCAGTCGCGGTGCGACGATGCCCGCCGACGGGGCGCGGCGATTGTTGGCGATCTGAGCCGGTGAACTCAGTCGCCGCGGAATCCGGTCGACCGAACCACCTTCGCCCAGCGCTGCGCCTCGGCGCGCAACATCTGCTCGGTGGCGGCGCGATCGGTGCCGAGCACGGTGAACCCGGCTTCTTGGAGCTTGCCCTTGGTTTCGGCGTGCTGCACGGCGGCCACCACCTGCTTGTTCAGCAGGTCCAGCACCGAAGTCGGCGTGCCTGCCGGCGCGAACACCGCGAACCAGGCAGAGAAGTCGACGCCCGGCATGCCGAGCTCGGCGAACGTCGGCACGTCGGGCAGCAGCGGCGAGCGCGAGGCGGCCGTCGTGGCCAGTGCACGCATCTTGCCGCCCTTGATCTGCGCCGCACCGAGCGCCGTCGACACGAACGCGGCAGCGACATCACCCGCGACGATCGCCGTGACGGCGTCGCCGGTGGCCCGGTAGTGGATCGGCTCGACCTTGAAGCCCGCGCTCTCGGCGAGCAACTCGGCGCCGAAGTGGCCCGGCGTGCCGGCGCCGAAGGTCGCGAAGTTGGTCTTGTCCGCTTTCGCCCTCGACGCCGCGACGAACTCGGCCACGCTACGTGCGGCCGAGTTCGCGGGAACGACCAGCAGGAAGTCCGAGCGCACCACTTCGCTGATGCCGGCCAGCTCCTTCGCTGGGTCGTACGGCAGCTTGCTGAACGCCGGTGGTGCGATCGAGATCGAGCCGACCTCGCCGAGCAGCAGCGTGTAGCCGTCGGCGGAGCTCTTCGCGACCGTCTGTGCGGCGATCTGCCCGCCCGCGCCGGCGCGGTTGTCGACGACGACCTGCTGCCCGAGCAACTCAGCGAGCTTCTGGCCGAGCAGCCGTGCGACCACGTCCGGTCCGGTCCCGGGGGGGAAGCCGACGGTCAGCTTCAGCGCCTTCTCGGGAAAGGCCTGTGCGCTTGCGGTCAGCGGCACCATCGGCAACGCGGCGAGCGCGGTCATCAGGCGGCGGCGGACAGAATCGGTCATCGCGACATCTCCTCGTCGTCGGTGACCGCGAGTGTGGCGCCGCGTGTGCGACGCCGCTGTCATCCGAGAGGTCTACAGGCGCGGATGCGCCGAGCCGAAGCGCGCGAACAACTCGCTGCGGAAGTGCAGGCCAAGTCGGTCGAATGCGCGACTGCGGTAGGTCTTGACCGTGGCCAGCGACAGCCCGAGGTCGGCCGCGATGCCATCGTGGGTCATGCCGCGCAACAGGCGCTCGCACACGTCGAGCTCGCGAGCAGTGAGCGCGGGGCAGGTGGCGGCCAGCGCCTCGCGCGCACCGGCCGACCGTTCCACCCGCTCGCCTTGCAGTGCGACGTGTCTCTGGACCGAGGCCAGCAGCACCGGTGCGAGGGCACAGAAGCGGTCGCGCTCGGCCGCGGTGAAACGCCCCTGGTGGGCGTGGTGATAGAGGTTTACGGCCAGCAGCGAGCCGTCGTTGTCGAGTGCGGCCACCGACAGGCGCTCGGCCAATGCGTGGCGCCGATAGATCGCATCGCGATGCTCGCGGTTGGGCGCCTCGTCGGCGTGCATCGCCAGGACCTTGGCTTCACCTGGTTGCTTCGTGCGCAGCACCAGGTCGAAGCTGTGGTCACGCCGGTAGAGTCCGGCAGCGTACGTCGCGAAGCACGATCGCGTCACGTCATCGCCGTCGCGCGTGGCCGACAGGTGAAGAACAGGAGGCTTGGCGTGGCCGAAGAGGCGGTACACGGACCACGATGCGGCCTGCAGCGGCGCATTCAATGCGTCGAGCGCCTCGTCGGCGAAGCGCGCGCTGGCGATGGCGCCGACCAGCCGTGCGACCGCCCGCGCCGGCAGCGCGTCGTTGGGTCGGGGCAGTGCGGTCACGATCACGCGCGTCATCCTTCGGGTCGACAGCGTTCAGCCGCTGGCCAGGAGATGATCGGCGGGGCGGTACGCTCATGCCATCGGGAGGTTCCCGCCCTGCCATGACCTCATCTGACGTCGACTTCGCGACTCCCCCGCCGTTGTGGCCGATGACCCGGATCCGCTGCGAGGTCGGCCCGCTGGTGACACTCGGGCCGGCCAAGCACGGCGAGCGTCGTTTCGTCCCGCTCGGCGGGGGCATTGTCGAGGGCCCGGAGTTGAACGGCACCATCGTCGAGGGTGGCGTCGACTGGCAGCTGTTGCGCGCCGACGGGGTGCTCGAGATCGCCGCCCACTACGTGATCCGCACCACCGACGATGCGCTCGTCGAGGTGCAGAGCGACGGTCTGCGCCATGGCCCGCCGGACGTGATGGAACGCCTCGCGCGCGGTGACAGCGTGCCGCCCGAAGCCTACTTCTTCCGCACGCTGGTGCGGTTCACGACCGGTGCACCGAACTGGCTGCACCTGAACAAGACGTTGGCCATCGCCAGCGGGCGCCGCGAGTCCAGGCTCGTGATGCTCGACCTGTTCCGCATCGGCTGATCGTCGCGTCGCCCGGTGCCGGCGTGCCTGCCGTCGCTCGGCGACGCGCGCGTGTCCGTGGGCGTCGCATGCGCCGTGTTGTCGTTCTCTGGGACGACACGCACCGCGGTTCGTGCGCACGACACTGAGGTCGACGACACCGCGTCGTCCGAATCAACCACAGGAGACGACCCATGCATGATCGCTTCCAGCCAGCCGCCGCGGCCCGATGGCCGAAGCTTGTCCGCGTCAGTGCTGCCGTGGCGCTCACGACGGCCACCGTCCTGCCCGCGGCGGCGACGCCCTTCTCGATCCAGAGCCTGCAGTCGCCTTTCCCTGAGTTCGTGTCGGAAGGAAACGCGGTGCCGATCGTCGTGCGCGGACCGGCGTCGGCCGCGCTGCGCAACGTGGTCGTCACGCTCAACGGCGCCGACATCACGCCGATGTTCGTTCCCGACGGCCCCGGCGCGATCCGCGCGACCGTGACCGGACTCGCGCCTGGCGCGAACGTCATCGCGGTCAAGCCCGCCGCGCGGGCCGCCCGCGCACACGCCGTCGTGACGGTCAGCACGCCCGTCGGTCCGCAGCTCGGCTGCGCCGGACTGACCTCGCTCGTGATCCCGCCCGAGCTGCTCGAGTCGCCGCAGGATCAGGTGCAGATCACTCTGGCCACGCCGGTCGCCGCGACCGCGACGCTTCCGGCACATTGCCGCATTCGCGGTGCGATCAACCCGCGCATCGGCGTCAACAACACGCCGTTCGCGATCGGCTTCGAGTTGCGCCTGCCCGATGCGTGGAGCGGCCGCTTCTTCTTCCAGGGCGGTGGCGGCAATGACGGCAACATCGGCAATGCGGTCGGCAACGTCGGCAACGGCTCGTCGCCGGCGCTGGCGCGCGGGATGGCCGCGGTGTCGACCGACGGCGGCCACACCGGCGGCACGGCGGCCTCGTTCGGCTTCGATCCGCAGGCGCGCGTCGACCACGCCTACAACGCGTATGGCAAGACTGCCGCCACGGCGAAGGCGATCGTCGACCTGTACTACGGCCGCGTTCCGGACAGGTCCTACTTCGCCGGCTGTTCCGGCGGTGGGCGGCAGGGGATGATGTTCACGCAGCGCTACCCCGCGCAGTTCGACGGCGTGATCGCGATCGCGCCGGCAATGCGCGTGGCCACCGGAGCGTCGATCTCCGCTGCCTGGGAGTCGATCACTTACCGCTCGATCGCGCCGCTGAACGCCGCGGGTCAACCGATCCTGTCACAGGCCTTCTCGAACGCCGACCTGTCGCTGGTCGCCAACGCCGTGCTGGCGCAGTGCGACGCGCTCGACGGGCTGGCCGACGGCAGCATCAACAACTTCAAGGCCTGCGGCTTCGACCCGACGGTGCTGCAGTGCGCCGGCGCGAAGGACGCCAGCTGCTTGACGGCCGAGCAGGTTGGCGCGCTGAAGAAGGGCTTCGGCGGACCGGTCGACTCGGCAGGCCGTGCGCTTTACTTTCCATGGGCCTTCGACGCCGGGATCTCGGCTGCCGGCTGGCGTTCCTGGAAGCTCGGCTCTTCGCCGAGCGCGGCACCGAACTCGGCATTCGTGACGCTGATCCAGGACGCGATTCGCCACGAGTTCTTCACGCCGCCGGACCCCGCGTTCAGCATCTTCGACTTCGACTTCGACGCCGACCCGGCGCGCATGCAGGCCTTCGGCGCGCTGTACGACACCGGGGCCGACACTCGCCTCGACGCCTTCCGCGCGCGCGGCGGCAAGCTGATGCTGCTCAACGGTCTGAGCGACCCGATCTTTTCGGCGCTCGAGACGGCGGACTACATGAACGGCGTGATCGCGTCGCTCGGGCCGGCGAAGGCCGGCGATCTCGCCCGGTTGTTCCTGGTGCCCGGCATGACCCACTGCTCGGGCGGCCCGGCGACCGACCGCTTCGATGCGTTGACCCCACTGATCGACTGGGTCGAAAACGGCAACGGGCCGGAGCGCATCACGGCCAGCGGCGCATCGTTCCCAGGTCGCACCCGGCCACTGTGCCGCTATCCCACCTACGCGCACTACGCAGGCCATGGTGACCCGCAGGACGAGAGCAACTTCGTCTGTGCGGCCCCAGATCGACGCTGAGGCGATGGCCGCGGCGCGGCGTTGCCGGGGGCACGCTCGGCATCGCCGCGCTTGCACTCACGCTACGCCGTCACGCCAACCTGGCGCCGGGCGACGGCTCGGGCCGAAGTCTGGCCTCGCTCGACACGCCGGGCACCGCGGTCGTGGATCGGGGCGCCGGCGCAGCGCGGCGAAGCACCATGTCGACGAACGTGGTCTTGCCGTCCGTATAGGCCTCGCGATCGGTGCGGTGCCGGCGCGCCAGTTCCTTCTTGAACTGCGCGTACTCGGCGGCAAGCGTCGGGTGTCGTCGCAGCGCATCGCGAAAGGCGCGCCTCGCCGTCCACAGCGAACTGCCGAAGGGGACCAGGTGCAGGTGATGGGAACGGTGCGCCGGCGAGGGCTTGCAGAACCAGTGCATGACGTCGGGCCGGTAGGGGAAGTGCACGTAGCCTGCCGTCGCGACCCGGTCGATCGCCGGCCGGGATTCGTCCAGCGACGCCACCGGCGCCATGATGTCGATGACCGGCTTTGACGTCATGCCGGGCGCTGCGGTGCTGCCGATGTGTTCCACGGGCCCGACGAGCCACGGGGCCAGCAGGTCCCGAAGCACGGCGGCCTCGGCGACGAACGCCTCGGGCCAGCCGGCGCGGTACGCGACCAGCTCGACGGGTGCGTCAGCCGATGCGGACATGCGTGTCGTCAAGGCCGGGCGGCGTCGGTGCACGCGACCCGTGGCCCATGAACCGCAGGCTCTTCAGCGACCGCCGCGGCCCAGGCTCCGGCCGCGGCGTCACATCGTTGGCGCGATCTGAGCCTCCGCCGAGGCGCAGGCGTCGAGCCGACCGCTGGCGATGACCGCCGAGGACCGACAGGGCCTCTGCGTGGCCTGGCGGCCGGAAGGCGCCGACGGGCACCTCAGAACCACATGTCCCTGACGCACCGACCCTCCATGGGCAGGTCCGTCCAGGTGTCCAGGCCGTCGAAGTGTCGGATGGGCACGTTTGCGATGGGCTCGGGATCCGCCAGGCGCAGATTGACCGCGACGCGTCGCTGGCCCTGCTCGTTGACGTCGAAGCCCCACCAGTGGCTCACGTTCCCGCACTTCGGGCAGAAGTTCAAGCTCAGCGATCGTCCTCGAACGAAGGCCGTGGTGGGCCCGCGGACCGTGATGTCCTCGCCCTCCCATCCGTAGGCCCAGAGCGTGCCGTACCTCCTGCACGCGGTGCAGCTGCAGGCCGTCGCCGACGACGGGAGCGTCGCCAGCGTCCAGCGGACCGAGCCGCACAGGCACGTTCCCTCGAGCATTGCCGGCTCCGCATCGGGGCACCCGGCCCGTCATCGCAGGGGATTCCGAGCCAAGTGCTGGCTGCAGCGACGTGGCGCGGCCTGGTACGTCATGCGGGACACCTTCGCGCCGCTGACCGACGACCGGTGCCAGCGTCGTGACCGTCGCCGCAACGGGGCGCACGCCCGCCGGATGCCGCAGACCCTCAGGTCCGCCACACCCTGGGCATGCACGGCTCGCGGCGCCACGCCAATCGCCGCCACGCTTCCCACACCTCGCGCAGCCGCTGCAGCGCCGGCTCGATGCGCGGCGCGAGCAGGCGCAGCACGACGACGTGGTCGTTCGGTGCGGTGGCTCCCTGCAGCGGCGCGGCGTCGTCGCCGGCGCGCGCCGCGTCGAGCAGCGCGTCGCGCCGCGCGGCGTCGATCGGCGACCCGGCGGCGAACCACAGCGTCGCCAGCACGCGCTGCCCGGCGAAGCCCAGCGGCCCGTCGAGCAGCGCGCGGTCGCCAGCGGCGATGCGTCCGCGCTCGAGCCAGCGGCCGGGCAGCTCCAGATGCTGCAGCACGCTGCCGCGCTCGAACGGCTCGCCGGCCGCGGGCAGGCCGAGCGCGAGCAAGTCCCAGCCGATCGCCTCGGCGCCCTCGGCCAATTCGACGACCAGCCGGTTCTCGGCCAGGCAGCCGCCGTAGGCGATGGTCTCCAGCGGCAGCCACTCGAGCCGGCCGAGCGCGGCCACCGCGGCGCGCACCTCCTGCACGGCCGCCTCGCCGGCGCTGCGGTAGAAGCGGTTGGCGCCCGGCGTCGTGACCAGCGCGTGCGCGCCGGCGTCGACACGCAGGTCCACCGCGAGCCGGTCGCCGCCGACGAAGCCGCCGGGCGGGTGCACCAGCACGTGGTGGCACACGCCCGGGCCCTCGGGGTGCAGGGCCTTGAGCACGCGCAGCGGGCCCTGGTGGCCGTCGTGGCCGACGGTGCGTTCGCCGTCGCGCCGGTAGTGCAGTTGCAGGTGACCGTGCCAGCCCATGGCGCGGCTCACGCGCCGCGCGTCTTCCAGAAGCGCCGGTGCATCGCGGCGATGGCCTCGGCGATCTCGGGCACGGGACCGATGACGCGCACGTCCTTCTGCCCGCGCGCGAACACCTCCCGGCACGGCAGGTCCAGCGTCGGGTTCTCGGCGTGGTTGCCGGTCAGCGCCAGCAGGTCGCGCTCGCTCAGGCCGTATACCACGCGGCCGATGTGCGCCCAGTACTGCGTGCCGGCGCACATCGCGCAGGGCTCGACGGTGGTCACCAGCGTGCAACGCCAGAGATGGTCGGTGCCCCAGCGCCGCGATGCCTCGCGCGCCAGCACCGCCTCGGCGTGGTTGACGCTGTCGACGTTGCCCTGCTCGAGCAGCACCGTCTGGTGGTCGGGTGCCACCAGCAGCGCGCCGAACGGATGGTGGCCGGCGTCCATGGCACGCTGTGCCAGCGCCTGGGCGCGCTGCAGCAGCGCAACGACCTGCTCACGCGTCGGTTCGGTGCGCTCGGCCATCAGTGGTTCTGCGACCCGCGGTGGGCCCAGGCCGTGGTGCGCTTCTCGACGAGCGAGAACAACTCGTACATCGCCATCGCCATGATCCCGACCACCACCAGCCCGGCGAACGCCAGCCCCATCTGCAGCGAGCTGCCGGCGCTGATCAGCAGGTAGCCGATGCCTTCGTTGGCCGCTGTCATCTCCGACACCGTCGTGCCGACGAAGGCCAGCGTGATCGCCACCTTCAACGAGCCGTAGAAGTACGGCATCGAGCGCGGCAGCCCGACCTTGGTCAGCACGTCCCAGCGCTTGGCGCCGAGCACGCGCAGCACGTCCTCGAGCTCGGGTTCGAGCGTGGCCAGCCCGGTGGCGATGTTGACCATGATCGGGAAGAACGAGATCAGGAACGCGGTCAGGACCGCCGGGCCGACGCCGATGCCGAACCACACCACCAGGATCGGCACGAACGCCGCCTTCGGCAGCGCGTTGAAGCCGGTCATCAGAGGGTACATCGCGTTGTACGCCAGCCGCGAGCTGCCCATCAGGAAGCCGAGCAGCACGCCGACGACGATGGCGATCGCGAAGCCGACCATCGTCACCCAGAAGGTGCGCCACGCGTGGGCCAGGATCACGCCGCGGAACTCCCAGAACTGCTCGGCGATGCGCGCCGGGCTCGGGAAGATGAACTCGCTGACGTCGAAGGCGCTGCAGACGAACTGCCAGACGACCAGCGTCGCGGCGAGCAGGATCAGCGGCGACCAGCGTTCGAGGGACTTGTTGTTCATCGGGGGCTCACTGCGGCAGCGCCGTCGTCTGCTGGCGCATCGCGCCGATGTGACCGCGCAGCTCGTGCACGATGTCGACGAAGTGCGAGCTGTAGGTGATCTCGAGGTCGCGCGGGCGCGGCAGGTCGATCTCGCGCTTGACGATCATCCGCCCCGGGCTCTTGCTCATCACGTAGACGGTGTCGGCGAGGAACACGCTCTCGCGCAGGTCGTGCGTGACCAGGATCACGTTGAACTTCTGCGCCGCCTGCAGGTCGCGCAGCGCGCACCACAGCTCCTCGCGAGTGAACGCGTCGAGGGCGCCGAACGGCTCGTCGAGCAGCAGCATCTTCGGCTCGTGGATCAGCGCGCGGCAGATGCTGGCGCGCTGCTGCATGCCGCCCGAGAGCTGCCACGGGAACTTGTCCTCGTAGCCGCCCAGTCCCACGCTCGCCAGCAGTCGCCGCGCCTTGTCGGCGTACTCGGCTCGCTTGGAGCGGTAGTTCGATCGGTACGGCTCGACGATCTCCAGCGGCAGCAACACGTTGTCGAGCGTCGTGCGCCACGGCAGCAGGCTCGGCGCCTGGAACGCCATGCCGGTGATCTTCAGCGGCCCGGTGACCTCGTTGCCGTCGATGATCACTTCGCCGCGACTCGGGCGTTTGAGCCCGGTCGCGAGCTTCATGAAGGTGCTCTTGCCGCAGCCCGACGGCCCGACGATGGCGATGAACTCGCCGGCGCCGACCTGCAGCGTGATGTCCTCGACGGCGAACTGCCCCTTGGCGAGCAGTTCGTCGTTGTAGGCCAGCCAGACGTTGCGGAAGTCGACGAAGGGCCGTGTCGTCGTCATCGGGCTCACCACTTGCGCGGCACCGCGAACACGTTGCGCTCGGTGTCGGGGGGAAGGAAGCTGCCGTTCCACACCGCGTCGGGGTTGACGCGCTCCTTGGTGCCGAAGGCGTCCGAGACCTGGCTGGCCATCAGCGCCAGGCGCGGCGCCATCACGCTGCCGAAGCCCTCGGCCTTCGCGTCGGGCGTCATCACGACGGCGTCGAGCGCGAGCTTCAGCCGGCGCTCCTCGAGCGCCTCGTTGATGATGCCGTCACGCGCCTTGACCGTCGCGATGGCCGCCTTCGGGTCGGCGATGACGTCCTTCACGCCCTTGGTGAACGCGCGCAGGAAGGCGCGTACCGCCTCGGGGTTGTTCTTCAGGAACGTCTCCGACGCGACGATCGCGTTGCCGTAGAACTTCACGCCGTGCTGCGCGTAGGGCATGATGACGATGTCCTCGGTCTTCACGCCGCGCGCCTCGAGGTTGAGCAGCGAGGTGAACGAGAAGCCCGTGATCGCGTCGACGTCGCCGCGCACCAGCATCGTCTCGCGCAGCGGCGGGTCCATCGACGTCCACGTCACCGGGCCCACGCCGTTGGCCTTCGAGAACACGGGCCAGGACTTGCGGCCGCCGTCGAACACCGGCGCGCCCATTTTCTTGCCGCCGAGGTCCGACGCCGTCTTGATGCCGTTCTTCTTCAGCGTCAGCACCGCCGCCGGCGTGTTGTTGTAGACCATCATCAGCGCCACGGGCTTGTTCGGCGCGGTCGGGTTGTTGCCGTAGAACTCCATCAGGGCGGCCATGTCGGCGAACCCCATGTCGTAGGTGCCGCTGCTGATGCGCGAGAGCGTGGCGCCCGAGCCGCTGCCGGCGTCGATCGTCACGTTGAGCTTCTCGTTCTTGAAGTGGCCTTTGGCCGCGGGCAACAGGAACAGCGCCGCCGGCCCCTCGAAGCGCCAGTCGAGCTGGAACTTGATCGCAGTCTCCTGGGCCTGGGCACCCGCGCCGAAGGCGGCGAGCAGCGACGCGACGGTGCCGAGGACGAGACGGCGGACGGGGGAGCGCAAGGTCATGGTGATCTCCGGGTGGCACAAGGTGGGGGGTGACGAGGGACGAAGCCGCAAATTCTGTGCGCAGGCGCCACGCACCGCGCACCATGGTGAACCCCTAGGCGGTGCGTGGCGGCTCCACGCGGGTGCGTCGATCGCACGGAGCCGGTGCATGGCTCAGTGCAGCAGGTCGTACAGCGTGCGCGCGACGACCTGGGTCGCGCGACGCAGGTCTTCGAGCACGACGTGTTCGTCGGCGCGCTTGGCGTTGCTCTCGAACACGGTGCGCGGGCCGGCGCCGTAGATCGCCGCCGGCACGCCGGCAGCGCCGTACAGCCGCACGTCGGTGTACAGCGGCGTGCCGCTGGTGGGGATCGGCTCGCCGAACACCGCCTCGCCGTGGCGCTGCAGCGCGGCGACCAGCTCCGCGTTGCCGGCCGCCGGCTTCCACGCGTCGGCCAGCAGCAGCCGCCGGATCTCGGTGCGGATGCCGGGCACCGCGGCAGCGGCCTCGGTGATCACGCGGCGGATGTCGGCCTCGACCTCGGCCGGGGTCTCCTCGGGGATCATGCGCCGGTCGAGCCTGAGCACCACCTTGCCCGGCACGACGTTGGTGTTGGTGCCGCCCTCGATGCGCCCGACGTTGAGGTACGGGTGCGTGATGCCCGGCACGTTCGAGCGCACCTGCTTGTACAGCGAGTTCTGCCGGTACAGCGCCTGCAGCACGGCCACCGCGCCCTGCAGCGCGTCGACGCCGGTGTCGGGGATCGCCGCGTGCGCCATCTGCCCGTGCACCGTCACCTCCAGCTGCAGGCAGCCGTTGTGCGCAACGACGACCTGGTAGCTGAAGCCGGCGGCGATCAGCAGGTCGGGTTTCGTCAGCCCCTGGCCGAGCAGCCAGCCGGGGCCCAGTTCGCCGCCGAACTCCTCGTCGTAGGTGAAGTGCAGCTCGACGCTGCCGGACAACGGCTCGCCCAGTGCCTGGCTCACGGCTTCGAGCGCGCGCACCGCGTGGATGTACGTCGTGAAGTCGCTCTTGCTGACCGCCGAAGCGCGACCGTAGAGCTTGCCGTCCACGACCTCGCCGCCGTACGGGTCGTGCGCCCAGCCCTCGCCGGGTGGCACGACGTCGCCGTGCGCGTTCAGCGCGATCGTGCGGCCGCCGTCGCCGTAGCGGCGGCGCACGACGAGGTTGGTGATCGACTGCAGGCCGTAGGCGTGCACACGATCGGCCGGCACCGGGTGCTTCTCGGCGCTCCAGCCGATTGCCGCGAGCAGCTCGGCGGTGCGCTCGGCGTGCGGCGCGTTGTTGCCCGGCGGCGTGTCGGTGGGCACGCGCACCAGTTCCTGCAGCAGGCGCACCTGCTCGTCGAAGTGCGCGTCGATCCAGGCGTCGAGTCGGTCGTAGCTCATCGCGGGTTCTCGCTGGCGAGTTGCTCGAGCAGGTGCGCGAAGGCGCGCACCGACAGCTCGATGTCGTCGTTGGTGCTCGATTCGAGCGGGTTGTGGCTGATGCCGGCGTTCAGGCCGCGCACGAACAGCATCGCCTGCGGCATCACCTCGTGCAGCTTCATCGCGTCATGGCCGGCGCCACTGGGCATGCGGTGCACCGGCAGCCCCAGCGCCTGCACGGCGCGTTCCCAGCGCTGCTGCCACGCCGCATCGCTGGGCGCGGCGGCGGCGCGCATCGTCTCCTCGACGCGGGACGACACGCCGCGCGCGCGGCAGATGCGCTCGAGCTCGGCGAGCACGTCGGCGGTGCAGGCGTCGCGCACCGCGTCGGTGGTGGCGCGGATGTCGAGGCTGAAGCGGCAGCGCCCGGGCACGACGTTGATCGAGCCGCCCGGCACCTCCAGCATGCCCATCGTGCCGACCAGGTTCGGCACCGCGGCGGCGCGCTGCTCGACGAACAGCGCCAGCTCGGCGACGGCCACCGCGGCGTCGCGGCGGCGGTCCATCGGCGTGGTGCCGGCGTGGCTGGCCATGCCGACGACCTCGCCGACGAAACGCACGCCGCCGTTGATCGACGTCACCACGCCCAGCGGCAGGTCCATCTCGTTGAGCACCGGTCCCTGCTCGATGTGCACCTCGACGAAGCCGAGGTAGCGTCGCGGGTCGCGCTCGAGGGCATGGATCGCCTCGAGCGTCGCCGGCAGGCCGGCGGCGCGCATCGCGTCGCGCATCGTCACGCCGTCGGCGTCGGTCTGGTCGAGCCACGCCGGGTCGAAGTGGCCGGTGAGCGCGCCGGAGCCGAGGAAGGTGGCCTTGTAACGCTGGCCCTCCTCCTCGGCGAAGCCGACGACCTCCACCGCGAACGGCAGCCGCCGCCCGGCTCGGTGCAGCTCGCGCACCGCTGCCATCGGCACGAAGATGCCCAGGCGCCCGTCGTACTTGCCGCCGTTGCGCACCGTGTCGTAGTGGCTGCCGGTCAGCAGCCGCGGCGCTGCGGCGTCGGTGCCGTGATAGACGCCGACGACATTGCCGACGGCGTCGATGCCGACGTCATCGAAGGCGGCATCGTGCATCCACGCGTCGAGCTGTTGCGCGCACGCGCGGTGCGCTTCGGTGAGGTACGTGACGGTGAGTTCGCCCCGTTCGGCGAAACCGCGGTCGCTCTCGGCGGCGAGCTCCTCGGCCCAGTCCCACACCAGGTTGCCCAGGTCGGGGTGGACGTCGAACTTGTCGTTCAACCGGATCTCGGCGATGCGGTGGATGTTGCGCAGCGCCTCGGCGAGCTCGAAGTCGGGATGGTGGCCCAGTCGGCGTTCGAAGGTCGCGATGATCTCGGCCTTGGACAAGCCGGCGCCGCGCGGGCCCCGCACCGCGAGGATGAACGGGAAGCCGAACTTCGCGTTGTAGTCGGCGTTCAGGCGTTGGATCCTGGCGAACTCGTCGGGCGTGCAGTCGGTCAGGCCCGCCTTGCCCTGCTCGTGCGTCGACTCGGCGGTCAACGTCTTGGCGACCATCGCCTTGCCGGCCAGCTCGGGGTGCGCGCGGATCAGCGTCAGCTGCGCCTCGCGGCCGCCGTCGCGCACCACGTCGACCAGCGCGAGCTTGAGCTGCGCGAGGCTGGCGAATCCGGTGGCCGCTCGCCGCGTCCAGGCGCGTTCGGCGATCCACGGCGAGTGTTCGTAGGTCCCGTCGAGCAGCGCGGTGAACTCGCGCTGCGTCGCGGCATTGATCTGTTCGAGGGTCAGGGGCATGGTCATTCCCACACGAAGGCGTTGTTGGCGTCGAACGGATGCGCCGTGCGCCAGTGCCGCGCGATGTCGATGCGCCGCGCGACCCACACGCGGTCGTGCTTCGCGACGTGGTCGAGGAAGCGCTGCAGCGCGCGCATGCGCCCCGGGCGGCCGAGCAGGCGGCAGTGCATGCCGATCGACATCATGCTGGGGCGTTCGTCGCCTTCCGCGTAGTGCACGTCGAAGGCGTCGCGCAGGTACTGGAAGAACTCGTCGCCGTGGCTGTAGCCCTGCGGCAGCGCGAAGCGCATGTCGTTGGCGTCGAGCGTGTACGGCACCACCAGGTGCGGCGCCAGCGTGCCGTCGCTGCGGCGCACCTGCAGCCAGAACGGCAGGTCGTCGCCGTAGTAGTCGCTGTCGTACTCGAATCCGCCGAAGTCCGCGACGAGGCGGCGCGTGTTCGGGCTGTCGCGGCCGGTGTACCAGCCCAGGCCGTGCACGTGGCCCGGCGTGGAACCGCGCTGACCGGTCAGGCGCTCGATGATGGCCATGCCGATGCGCAGGTGCTCGCGCTCGGTCGCCTCGTCGGCGTTCTGGTAGTGGATCCAGCGCCAGCCGTGGCACGCGATCTCGTGGCCGAGCTCGACGAACGCGGCGGTGACCTCGGGGCAGCGCTCCAGCGCCATCGACACGCCGAACACGGTCAGCGGCAGGCCGCGCTGCTCGAACTCGCGCAGGATGCGCCACACGCCGACGCGTGCGCCGTACTCGTAGATGCCCTCCATGCTGAGGTGGCGCGCGGCGAACGCCGGCGGGTTGAACATCTCGGACAGGAACTGCTCGCTGCCGGCGTCGCCGTGCAGCACGCTGTTCTCGCCCCCCTCCTCGTAGTTCAGCACGAACTGCACCGCCACGCGGGCGTTGCCGGGCCAGTGGGCATGCGGTGGACGGGGCCCATGGCCGCGCAGGTCGCGCGGGTAGCGGGGGGCGGTGGTCATCGGGTCTCCAGGCGATGGGCTCAGCGCGGACGCAGTGCACCGGCCAGATCGGGCACGCGCGGGTCGAGTCGCAGGTTGCGCTCGACGCTGCCCAGGTGGTGTTCCATCAGCCGCACCGCGGCGCGCGCGTCGCGGCGCTCGAGCGCGTCGACGATCTGCACGTGCTCGTCCTGCGAGTGTTCGGCCGACAGCGACGACTGGTACATCAGCGCGATCAGCGACGAGCGCCGGAGCAGGTCGGCGACCAGCTCGGCGACCACGTCGTTGCCGGTCATTCGCGCGAGCACGACGTGGAAGTCGGCGAGCAGCCGCGTGCGCCCGCTGACGTCGGTGCGCGCGACGGCGTCGCGCTCGGCCTTCAGGTGCGCGCGCAACTGGGCGATCTGGGCGTCGGTGATCGACTCGGCGAGCCGGCGCACGAGCGACGACTCGAGCATCGCGCGCACCTCGAACACCTGCCGCGCCTCCTCGACGCTGGGCTGGGCGACGTGCGCGCCGCGCGCCGGTTCGAGCGTCACGAGGTGATCGCGGCTGAGCTGGTTCAGCGCCTGCCGCACGACCGTGCGCGAGACGCCGAAGATGTCGGCGATCTGCTGCTCGGCGAGCTTGGTGCCGGGCATCAGGCGTCGCTCGACGATCGCCGTCGTGACCGACTCGACGATGCGTTCGGTGCTCGACGACTCGGCGGCGCCTTTACGCCGCCGCGCGGCGGCGGTGGGGCGACCGGCCTCGACGACCTGGAGCTGGGCGCGGCGGGGTGGCATGGGGAGCCTGTTGAGGTCGATTTCGCGGTTGACGTGTGTGCATAAGTGTATACACTTTTGAACCACGCGCAAGCGTCCACGATCAGGAACCACCCTTCATGCGCGCCACCGTCGCGCCAAGGCCAACACGATGGGCAAACTCACGACGCATGTTCTCGACACCGCCAACGGCCGCCCCGCGGCCGGCATGACCGTCACGCTGCTGCGCCTCGATGGCGGCGAACGCGTGCTCAAGTCGATCCGCCTCAACGACGACGGCCGCGCCGACGCGCCGCTGCTCGAGGGCGACGCGCTGCAGCGCGGCCGCTACCGGCTCGTGTTCGCGGTGGCGGCGTACTTCCGCGGGCGCGGCGCGGCGATGACCGAGCCGCCGTTCCTCGACGAGGTGCCGCTGGACTTCGGCATCGCCGACCCGGCGTCTCACTACCACGTGCCGCTGTTGGCCAGCCCGTGGAGTTACGGCACCTACCGCGGCAGCTGAGAGCGCCCCCAGGGCCGGGCTGCGCCCGGCCCGCCCCCCGCGGGGGTCGAGTCGTCTTGGAGCGGTCCGGCGACGACTCGAGCGGCGCGATTGGTGACGCCGGCGTCGCAACTGCTTCGCCCACCGTCGCAGGTCACACGAGGGTAAACCCGAGCGCGACGGTTTACAAACGTGTATACACTTTTGTCACGTCGCCGCGGAGCCCGCACGGCGCGCCCGACCGGGTGCCGCCGTTCGAGTTTGCGACGCTCGCTCCTCACAGAGCCCGCCGTGGTGAGGGGAAGCTGCCCGGACCGCAACCACGGCGGGCACGTTTCTCCGACACGGTGAGCGCGCGATGGACGCATATCTCCTCGACTGGGCCAACCTGCTGCTGCGCTGGGCGCACGCGATCACCGCGATCGCCTGGATCGGCTCGTCGTTCTACTTCGTGCTGCTCGACAACAGCCTGAGCAAGCCGCAGGGCCAGGAGCTCAAGGACAAGGGCGTCGACGGCGAGATGTGGGCCGTGCACGGCGGGGGCTTCTACCACTCGAACAAATACCTGGTCGCGCCGCGCTGGCGGCCCCTGCCCGAGAACCTGCACTGGTCGTACTGGGAGAGCTACAGCACCTGGCTGACGGGCTTCGCCCTGTTCACCGTGCTGTACCTGTTCAACGCCGGCAGCTTCCTCGTCGACAAGACGGTGCACGACTGGTCGCCGGCCGCGGCGATCGTGTCGTCGCTCGCGTTCCTGGTCGCCTTCTGGTTCATCTACGACGTCATCTGCCGCGCCTTCGGGCAGAAGAAGAACGGCGACCTGATCGTCGGCGTGATCGTGTTCGGGTTCGTCGTGTTCGCGTCGTGGCTGGCGTGCCAGCTGTTCGCCGGGCGCGCCGCGTTCCTGCTCGTCGGGGCGATGCTGGCCACGGCGATGAGCGCCAACGTGTTCTTCTGGATCATCCCCGGACAGCGCAAGGTCGTCGCCGACCTGCGC
>CAZUBF010000027.1:0-29852 GCA_964618555.1 uncultured Azohydromonas sp. | reverse complement strand
GCTCAGCGGCTGTAGCTCAGTTGGATAGAGTACTTGGCTACGAACCAAGGGGTCGTGGGTTCGAATCCTGCCAGCCGCGCCAATCAGATCGACGGGTCAGCTTCGCCAGAGGCTGACCCGTTGTCCTTCTGTGGCCTGGCACGCGTGCACTGACGGACCGCGCGCTTGCGCGGCAGGCCGCCGCATCACCCCCCGATCGCCCGGACGACCGTCGCGGCCGATGTCGGGCCTGTCCAGCGCGCCGAGCCAGGCACGCGACCCGTGTCGACTAGCATGAGGCGCATGGGCAAACCCCTCGCCGGCAAGACCGTCCTGTTGACCGGGGCCTCCCGTGGGCTCGGCGTTCACATCGCGCGGGCTCTGGCCGATGCGGGCGCGGGCCTGGTGCTGACCGCGCGCGACGCCGACAGGCTCGCCGCCGTGGCCAGCGACTGCGAGGGGCGCGGGGCGAAGACGCGGGTGGTCGTCGCCGACGTCGCCGAGAAGGGCGACCGCGCGCGGCTGATCCAGGAGGCCGGGGCGGTCGACGTGCTGGTCAACAACGCCGGCATCGAGGTCGCGGTCGGGCTGCTGGATCAGACCGACGAAGACGTGGCGCGACAACTCGAAATCGACCTGGTCGCGCCCATCGACCTCGCGCGCCGGGTGCTGCCCGGGATGATCGAACGGCGGTACGGCGTCGTCGTGAACGTCTCGTCCATGTCCGGGAAGTCGCCTACACCCTACAACTGCGTCTACACCGCCGCCAAGTTCGGCCTGAACGGATTCACGGCCTCCGTCGCCCTCGAGCTCGAGGGCACCGGGGTGCACGTCGGCACGGTGTGCCCGAGCTTCGTTGCCGAGACCGGCATGTGGGCCGCCAGCGGCGCCAAGGCGCCGGCGATGCTCAAGGAGGTGCCTCCCGGCATGGTCGTGCGCGGCGTTCTCAGGGTGATCGAGGGCAAGCGCGAGGTGCTGGTCACCCCCAGCCCGGTGCGTCCGCTGCTCGCGTTGGCGCAGCTCTTTCCCCGCCTCGACGGCCGGGTGCTGAAGGCGATGGGGGTGATGAAGGCCCTGCAAGACCGCGCGCAGGCGGTCAAGCGCAAGCGCGGGTTCTGATCGGCGGGATCCGCGCCCGCACCGGACTGCTTCGTGGGCGTCCAGCGACGTTCGATCGGTTCGTCGCCACGTCGCGCAGCGCCTCGGGTGCGTGAACCGGCAGTCTGCAGGCGCGCCGGTGCCACCGCGCCCGCGAGCCATCGGCGCGATCCCTGCCAGCGAACGACGTCGCCCCGACCCCGCGTCGCCGCGAACGCCGGATCCGCGACATCGGCATTCCACGCCGTGAGTCGGCCGCCACGACTGCGGCTCGATGGCCCGGGCCACCGTGTCGGCGAACTTGACAGCCGCGGCGCGCGGCTCGCCGGAGGACGCTCTTGCTTGAGACAAATCAATGACTTGGCGTCGTGGCACGGAGGTTGCTCACGGATCGGCGGCTTCAACCCGGAGGAACCATGATCAAGTCCGCTCGGAGTTTCGTGCTGCTCGCCGCCCTCGGCGTGGCCATCTCGTCGACGCCGGCCACGGCGGCCTCGGTGTACTTCGGCGAGGATCTGGCCGCCTTCAGCGCGGCGAACATGCCGAACTCGACGGCGGCCCGCGCCAGTTTCCTCGCCAACCTGTCCAGCTACGGGGTCGAGGACCTCGAGTCGGTGACGACCGACGGCAACGGCGTCGGCACGACGAACACGCTGAGCTTCGGGGCCACCGGTGTGAACGGCGTGCTGAACTTCGACACGACGGTGCGCAGCGTGCCGTTCAACAACCGCTTCGCCGCCGACGGCAGCAACTACCTCGACACCTCGTTCACCCGGCGGATCACGTTCGACACCGCGGTGCAGGCGTTCGGCCTGTTCGTCATCGACGCCAACGAGGCGGACAACGATCCGGCGACCGTCACGGTGAACGGCCAGACACTGACGCAAGCGCAGATCGAGGCACGGCCGTTCGACAGCGTCGACGGCATCTTCCGCATCGTCACCGAGCGTTCTCCCGGCGTGTTCGAGGTGCTGTTCGACGGCGGCACCTTCCCGGCCGGCGACAGCGCCGCGATGTTCGTGGGCCTGATCGACGCCGCGAACCCCTTCGACAACATCATCCTGATCAACGGCACGAGCGGGCTCGACACGGCGTTCCAGGACGGGTTCGCCTACGACGGCCTGATCGTCGGCAGCGCGGCGGCAGTGCCGGAGCCCGGGACGCTGGCGCTGGTCGCGCTCGGGCTGGCGGGGTTCGGCGCGGCGGCGCGCAGGCGGTCGCGGCCGACGGCATCGACACGGTCCTGAGCCTGCGGGCCCCGGCGCGCAGCCTTTCGCGCAGCTCACCCGGGCAGCGCTTCGCCACAGCCTCGGCCACCGGCCGCCGGCGTGTCCCCGACCCGGCCGGCGTGCACGAGTCGGCGCGGCGAACTCGTGCTCGGCCGGCGGCCTCGCCTGGTGGCTCGTGGGACCGTGGCTCGGATCCCTCGGCGTGCCGGTGCCGGGCGGGGTGGTGGCGGCCGTGGCTGCCGTGGCGGTCCTCGCGGTGCGCCGCCGCAGGGCCGCGTGAGCGTGACGACGGTGCCGGTCGGTCCGGCGCACTCGCGATGAACGCGCGCCACGCCACCCGCACGATGCGTTCGGCGCTGGCGGGGCTGGGCGCGGCGGTGGCCCTGACGGGGTCGCCTGCCGCCCAGGCGCTGGACGAGGCCGGTGCGAAGGCGGTCGTCGAGCGCTTCATCCAGTCCCAGAAGCCGGCGGATGCCGAACCGCAGGCGGCCCACCACGTCATCGCCGATGTCGACGCCGACGGTCGCTCCGACGTGGTGCTGCAATGGAACGAACTCGGGCCGACCTGGTGGCGGTCCAGGCTGACGCTGTTGCTCGATCGGGGTCGCACCTACCGGGCGCTGAGCACCGACCTCGAGGGCCAGGTGCAGGGCATCCGCGTCCAGGGCTCGACCATCGTCGTCGACACGTTGACCCTCGGGCCGAAGGACCCGCGCTGCTGCCCCAGCGTGAAGAAGCGGCTGACGTTGCGCTGGGTCGACGGCAAGCTCGTGACCGCACGCTGACTCCGGCGCGCTGCGGCGGGTCCCTCTCGGCATGGGCTTCGCCGTGCACGAGACGGCGCCGGCGGGATCGGGCACCGGGCGTGGCAGGCGCAGGCGTGTGCGCCCCGAACGCGCCGGGGCGCGCCGCCCTGGCGCAGCCCCGCCGCATGCGAAGATCACGCGCATGAGCGCGCCGATCCCGCCCTGGGACCCCTTGTCCGATCCGGTGCTCGCCGACCAGCGGGCGGCCTACGACCGCATGCGCGCCGCGTGCCCGGTGGCCGCATCGCCGCGCGGGGTCACGCTGTTCCGCCATGCCGACGTCGTCGCCGCCGCCGCCGACCCGACGATGTATTCGTCGCGCGTGTCGGCACACCGCGCGGTGCCCAATTCGCTCGACCCGCCCGAGCACACCGCGCTGCGCGCGGTCGTCGACCGCTTCTTCACCCCCGAGCGCATAGCCGCGCTGGAACCGCGCCTGCGCGCGATCGCCGGCGAGGTCGTCTCGGCGCTGCCGCGCGGCGCGGCGGTCGACGCGGTCACCCGCATCGGCTACCCGTTCGCGGTGCGCGCCCAGGCCGACTGGCTCGGCTGGCAGGGCATCGAGGACCGCCTGCTCGCGTGGATGGCCGACAACCACGCGGCCACGCGTTCGGCCGACCGCGCCCGCACGGCCGCGGTGGCCGCCGCGTTCGACGACCTCGTGCTCGCGCAGGTGCGGCGCCGGCGCGTGGCCGGCCGCACGGCCGGCGACGACCCGACGAGCGAACTGCTTGCGGTCGAGGTCGACGGCCGCGCGCTGCCCGACGCCGACATCGTGTCGATCCTGCGCAACTGGACCGCCGGCGACCTCGGGTCGATGGCGGCGGCGCTCGGCGTGGTCGTGCACTTCCTCGCCACCCACCCGCAGGTGCAGGCCGACCTGCGCGCGCGTCCCGCGGGGCTGCGCGCGGCGATCGACGAGATGCTGCGCATCGACGACCCGTTCCTCGTCAACCGGCGCGTCACCACGGTGGCCACGCGCGTGGCCGGGTTCGACCTCGCGCCGGGCACGCGCGTGTACCTGAACTGGACCTCGGCGAACCGCGACGAGGCGGTGTTCGGCGACCCCGACGCCTACCGGCCCGAAGCCAACGCGCCGCACAACCTGGTGTACGGCCACGGCATCCACGCCTGCCCGGGCCGGCCGCTGGCCACGCTGGAGCTGGTCGTCGCCACCGAGGCGCTGCTGGGGGCCACCTCGGGCATCGAAGCGGCCGACACGCCGGTGCGCGAGTCGTACCCGCTCGGCGGCTGGCGGCACGTGCCGGTGCGCCTGCGCTGAAGGCCCGCGCGGCGGCGGGTCAAGGGCGGTGCGACTCGTCGTCGGGCACGCTGCACGCGGCCTGCGCGATCTGCGCCTGCAGGTGGGCCGCCCCGGTGCGCCAGGGCTGCGAGTCGCCGGTGCCGGTGTCGAGCACCACGCCGCCCTGCGGACAGCCCCGCACGACCACCGTCGCGCGCCCGGTGCGCCCGCGGATGTACTCCACGTCGGCATGCACTTCGGCGCCGACGTGGCGCACGCTGCCGGCCATCACCATCGCGTCGTTCTCGCCGTCGCTGAGCAGCCGGCCGGGCGCGGGTGGCAGCGGCTCGATCGGCGTGGGCGGCTCGGGCTGCGGCACGAGCGTGGCCAGCACCGCGCCGCCGACGACGCCGACCACGGTCGACACCAGCAGCGCCGGCACCAGGTACTCGCGCACGCGCAGCCGACGCCGGCGGTGTCGGCGGTGCGTGCGGCGTGTGCCGGGCTCGACGATGGCCCGCTCCTCCCTGTGTCCCCGGGCGCGATGGTGCCACGACGCGGGCGCTGCGGCCATCGGCGGCCGGCGCTGGGGTAGAGTGCCCGCGCCCCAGCCCATGCCGCGCGCCGGTGGGCGTGCGCTCCGCGATGCGATGAACCCCGACGAGATCCTGGACCTGAGCGCCGTCGAGATGCGACGGCTGATCGGCCGCCGCGCGCTGTCGCCGGTGGAGCTGATGCACGCGTGCATCGCGCGCATCGAGGCGCTGAACCCGGGCGTCAACGCGGTCTGCGCCACCGACTTCGACCGCGCGCTGGCCGCGGCGCGCGACGCCGAGGCCGCGGTGACACGCGGCGACGCGCTGGCGCCGCTGCACGGCCTGCCGCTGGGCGTGAAGGACCTGCTCGACACCGCCGGCCTGCTGACCACCTGCGGCAACGTCGCGATGCGCGGCTACGTGCCGGCGCGGGACCACGGCCTGGTCGCGCGGCTGCGCGCGGCCGGCGCGATCGTCGCCTGCAAGACCAACACGCCCGACCTCGGCGCCGGCGCCAACACGCGCAACGCGGTGTGGGGCGCCACCGGCAACCCCTTCGACCCGCGGCTCAACGCCGGCGGCTCGTCGGGCGGCAGCGCCGCGGCGCTGGCCACCGGGATGCTGCCGCTGGCCACCGGGTCGGACACCGGCGGTTCGCTGCGCATCCCCGCGGCATGGTGCGGGGTGGTCGGGCTGCGCACCAGCCCGGGGCTGGTGGCCAACCGCGCGCGCGCGCTGGGCTGGTCGCCGCTGCCGGTGCTCGGGCCGATGGCGCGCACCGTCGCCGACGCGGCGCTGATGCTGTCGGCCTGCGTCGGCCTGGACCGCCACGATCCGCTGTCGTTCGACGTCGACCCGGCGTCGATCTGGCCGCTGCGCGAGGTCGACGCGGCGCGGCTGCGCCTGGGCTTCAGCGAGGACTTCGGTTTCGCCGCCGTCGACCCGGCGATGCGCCGCGTGCTGCGCGCGCGCCTGGCGGCCCTCGCGCCGCATGTGGCGTCGGTCGAGCCGGTGTCGGTGGACATGGCCGACGCCGACTTCGCGTTCGACGTGGCGCGCGCCGAGGCCTTCCTCGCCGGCTTCGCCGACGTCGACCCGGCGGCGCTGGGCCCGAACCTGCGCGCCAACCTCGAACTCGCGCGCGCGGTGACGATGACCGACCGCGCGAAGGCGCACGCGGTGCAGACGCGCATCGCACGCGGCTTCGCGCAGGCGCTCGAGCGCGTCGACCTGATCGTCGCGCCGGTGCTGCCGGTGTCGCCGTTCCCGTGGAGCGAGCTGTACGCCGAGGTCGTCGACGGCCGGCGCATGGCCAACTACTACCGCTGGCTGGCGCCCTGTTACGGCGTCACGCTGTCGACGCACCCGGCGCTGTCGCTGCCCAGCGGCCGCGACGAGCAGGGGTTGCCGTTCGGCCTGCAGCTGATCGGCCGGCTGCGCGGCGACGCCGCACTGCTGGCGCAGGCGCACGCGCTCGAACGCGTGCTGGCCGCCGATGCGGCCACCGCGCGTGCCGTGCCCGACCTGCAGGCCCTGCGCACGCCGCGCCCCGAGCTGAAGTCCATCGTCACGCACCCGCCGGTGCCCGAGGGCATCCCGGGCAGCCGGGCCTTCGCCGCGCCGGTGTAGGCGCACCGCGGGCGCGGCCACGACAAGGGCCTCCCGCGGGAGGCCCTTCGGCACGCGTTGCGCTGCCGCTTCAGCGCGCGGCGATCGCCTTCTCGGCCGCCTCGACCAGGCCGGCGCCGATCTGCGCCTTCCACTTGTCGTAGACGGGGCGCGTGGCCTTGACGAAGGCCTCGCGCTCGCCCGGCGTGAGCTGCGTGACGGTCACGCCCATCGCCGCGATCTCCTTGAGCAGCGGCTTGTCGGCTTCGGCCAGCCCCTTGCGCGCGATCGCGATCTCCTCCTTGCCGGCGTCGATCGCCGCCTGGCGCACGATCTGCTGGTCGGCCGGCGTCCAACTGGCCCAGACGTCCTTGTTGACGACGAAGATCAGCGGGTCGGCGACGTAGCCCCACATCGTGACGTGCTTCTGCCCGACGTTGTGCAGCTTGGCCGCGGTGAAGATCGACATCGGGTTCTCCTGCCCGTCGACCGCGCCGCTGGCGAACGCCGGCTGTGCGTCGGCCCAGCTCATCTGCGTCGGGTTCGCACCCAGCGCGGTGAAGGTGTCGATGAACAGCGGCGAGCCGACGATGCGGATCTTCAGCCCCTTCAGGTCGTCGGGCGTGCGCACCGCGCGCTTCGAGTTGGTCAGCTCGCGGTAGCCGTTCTCGCCCCAGGCCAGCGGCAGCGCGCCCGCCTTGTCGACGATGGCGAAGATCTGCTTGCCGACTTCGCCCTGCGTCAGCGCGTCGATGGCCTTGTAGTCGGGCATCAGGAACGGCAACGAGAACAGGTTCAGCTCCTTGATCTGCGGCGACCAGTTGATCGTCGAGCCGATGGCCATGTCGATCACACCCTGACGGATCGCGGTGAACTCGCGCGTCTGGTCGCCCTGCACCAGCGACACGCCGGGGTAGAGCTTGATGTTGATGCGCCCCTGCGTGCGCTCCTTCACCAGGTTGGCCCAGATCTCGCCGCCCTTGCCCCAGGGGAACGACGGTGGCACCACCAGCGACATCTTGTACTCGGCCTTGTAGCCCGGTGGCAGCGGCGCCTGCGCGTGCGCGACGCCGGTGGCGGCCAGCGCGGCGGCGGCCAGGGTGGTCTTCAGGAAGGAACGCTTGAGCATCGTCGGTCTCCTCGGGTTGCGGGACGGGTCAGTAGCCGAGCGCGCGCGGCAACCACAGCGCGAGCCCGGGGAAGGCGATCACCAGCAGCAGGACGGCCAGCAGCGAAGCCACCAGCCACCACACCCAGCGCAGCGTGTCCTCGATGCGCACGCCGGCGATGCGGCACGACACCATCAGGTTCACGGCGATCGGCGGCGTGACCTGGCCGATGGCGACCATCAGCGTCAGCAGCACGCCGAACCACACCGGGTCCCACTGGTAGGCCGTGGCCACCGGCATCAGCAGCGGGATGAAGATCAGGAAGATCGACACGCCGTCGAGCACCATGCCCACCGCGATCAGCAGCAGCACCAGCAGCGCGAGCACGCCGTACTCGCCCAGGCCCGAGGACACGATCGCCCGCGTGACCGGGTCGATCAGCCCCAGCGTCGACAGCGAGTACGCGAAGATGCCGGCCAGCGCGACCACGATCAGGATCACCGCCGACAGTTCGCCGGCGTCGCGCAGGATGGCGAACAGGTCGCGCCAGCCTATCGTGCGATGCACCACCATGCCGACGAACAGCCCGTAGAACACCGCCACCACGGCGGCCTCGGTGGGCGTGAACCAGCCGGCGCGCATGCCGCCGAGGATGAGCACCGGCGCGAACAGGCCCCAGCTGGCCTGGCGCAGGCTGGCCCAGAACGGCGGGCGCGGCAGCGACGCTTCGAGCTGGCCCATGCGGTGGCGGCGGGCCAGCCACACCGCCGGCACGATCAGCGCCACGCCGACCAGCACGCCGGGCACCAGGCCGGCGGCGAACAGCGCCGGCACCGACGCCGCGGGCACCAGCACCGAGTAGACGATGAAGGCGATCGACGGCGGGATCAGGATGTCGGTGGCCGCCGCGGCGCCGACCACGCTGGCCGAGTAGGGCGCCGGGTAGCCGGCGCGTGCCATCGCGGCGATCATCACGCCGCCCACCGCGGCCGCGGTGGCCGGCCCCGAGCCCGAGATGCCACCCAGGAACATCGCCACCGCGATGGCCACCAGCGGCAGCATGCCGGGGCCGCGGCCGACGATCGCGGTGGCGAAGTTGACCAGCCGCAGCGCGACGCCCGAGCGCTCGAAGATGGTGCCCACCAGCACGAACATCGGGATCGCCAGCAGCGGGTACTTGCCCAGGCCGGCGTAGAAGTTCTGCGGCACCGCCATCAGCCCGAACCACTGCGTGTCGGCGTTGGCCAGCGCGATCGCCGCCGCGCCGGCCAGCCCCAGCGCGGCGCCGATCGGCACGCCGGCGAGCATCAGCGCGACGAAGGCGGCGAACAGCAGCGTGCCGATCACCGCGGTGCCTCCGCGCCGGGGTCCGCGGGTTGCACCGGCGTGGCGGCCGGCGGCGCGCGGCCGGCGCGCACGAACAGCCCGAGCGCGCGGCCGGCGATGGCGACGCTGAGCACCGGCAGCCAGATCGAATACCACCACTGCGGCACGCCGATGCCCGGCGAGGTTTCGTCCCAGCGGATGTGGTCCCACACCAGCCGCGCGCTGAGCACCGCCAGCAGCGCGAACAGCAGCGCCACCATCAGCGCGCCGAAGCGCGCCAGCTTGCGCCGCCGCGCCGCGTCGCCGCGCTCGGCGAAGGCCTCGATGCGGATGTGCCGGTTGCGCGCCACTGCCGCCGAGCCGGCCACCAGCGCCAGCACGATCATCAGAAAGATCGAGATCTCCTCGGTCCACGCGAACGACTGATTGGTGAAGTAGCGCACCAGCACGTTGGCGAAGGTGATCAGCGCCAGCGCCGCCATCACGACGACGGTGAGCCAGTCCTCGACCTTCAGCGGCACGGCCACCCGGGCGTCGGGGCTGGCGGGGTCGGGCGTCTCGGGCGGCGACGACATGGGCGGTGCGCCGCGGTCAACCCAGCGCGGCGCGCACCGCGGCGGCGATGTCGGCGGCGCCGATGCGCGACTGCGCCTCGAGCACCGGCGCGTAGCCCACCGGGATGCGCGGCGCGCCCAGGCGCCGCACCCGGCAGCCGACGGCCTCGGCCGCGGTGGCCGCGATCTCGGCGCCGAAGCCGGCGGCCTGCACCGCCTCGTGCACCACCAGCAGCCGCCCGGTGCGCGCGCAGCTGGCCAGCACCGTCTCGCGGTCCCAGGGCCAGATCGTCGCCAGGTCGATCAGCTCGACCTCCACGCCCTCGGCCGCCAGCGCGTCGCAGGCCTCGGCGCAGGCCTGCAGCTGGCGGCTCCAGCTGACCAGCGTCAGGTCGCGGCCGGCGCGCAGCACGCGCGCGCGGCCGAGCGTGGCCGGACGCGACGGGTCGACCTCGCCGGTCGCGCCCCACAGCGTCTTGTGCTCGAGGTAGACCACCGGGTCGCCGCAGGCCAGCGCGGCGCGCAGCAGGCTGTGGTTGTCCTGCGGCGTGGCCGGCGCGACGACGACCACGCCCGGCAGGTGCGCGAACCAGGCTTCGAGGCTCTGCGAGTGCTGCGCCGCCGACGCGTCCCAGATGCCGGTGGGCATGCGCACGACCATCGGCACGCGCCCCTGGCCACCGAACATGAAGCGGTTCTTCGCGGCCTGGTTGACCAGTTCGTCCATGCCGCACAGCGCGAAGTCGACGACGCGCATCTCGACCACCGGGCGCAGCCCGGCCAGCGCCATGCCCACGCCGGCGCCCAGGATCGCGGCCTCGCTGATCGGCGTGTCGATCACGCGCTGCGCGCCGAAGCGCGCCTGCAGCCCCTTGTACTGGCCGAAGATGCCGCCGCGGCCGACGTCCTCGCCGAGCACGACCACGGCCGGGTCGGCTTCCATCTCGTGCGCCAACGCCGCCACCGCCGCCTCGGCGTAGCTCATCGTCACCGTCGCGCTCATGTCCACACCCCTGCGCCGGTGGACTGCACGTCGGTGAACGCGGCCGACGCCTCGGGCCACGGTGCGGCCTCGGCGGCGGCCAGCGCGGCGGCCACCTCGGCGTCGGCCGCGGCGTCGATGACGTCGAGCGTCGCGGCCTGCGCGCCGGGCAGCGCCAGGTACGCGGCGCGGGCGCGGGCGATGGGGTCGCGCTGCAGCGCAGCGGCGAGTTCGGCCGGGTCGCGGTAGGCCGCCGGGTCCACCGACACGTGGCCCTTGACGCGGTAGGTGACGGCGTGCAGCAGGCGCGGGCCGGCGCCACGGCGCACCGCATCGACCAGCCGGCCGGCGGCCGCGTGCACCGCGAGCACGTCGTTGCCGTCGACCTGCTCGGCGGCGATGCCCAGCGCCGCGGCACGCGCGGCGGCGCCTTCGCCGGCGGTCATCGGGCCGCTGGCGGTGGTGGCGCTCCAGCGGTTGTCCTCGCAGACGAACAGCACCGGCAGCGCGAACACACGCGCCCAGTTCAGCGCCTCGAGGAAGGGGCCGCGGTTGATCGCGCCGTCGCCGAAGAAACAGGCGGTGATCGCGTCGCGCCGCTGCAGCTTCTGTGCGTGCGCGGCGCCGACGGCGATCGGCAGTCCGGCGGCGACCACGCCGTTGGCGCCGAGCATGCCGACCGAGAAGTCGGCGATGTGCATCGAGCCGCCCTTGCCGCCGTTGAAGCCGGTGGCCTTGCCGAACAGCTCGGCCATCATGCGGCCCATGTCGGCGCCCTTGGCCAGCGTGTGGCCGTGGCCGCGGTGCGTGGACGTGAGGAAGTCGTCGCGCCGCAGATGCGCGCACGTGCCGGCCGGCACCGCTTCCTGCCCGGTGGACAGGTGCAGCGGCCCGCGCACCTTGGCGCTGCCGTCGGCGGACTTCCCGTAGGCGCTGACGCCGCCCTGGCTGGCGGCTTCGGCGGCGTTCTCGAAGCGGCGGATGCGCACCATCGTGCGGTACAGCGCCGCCAGCCGCTGGTGATCCTCGGTCAACGCTGCTCCTGTCTCCAGTCAGGGTCGGAAAAGCGGCGGATTGTAGGCGGGGCGCGTGCGCCGGCATAAGCTCGCCGCCATGCCCAAGCCCTGGTGGGTCGCGCTGCCGCTGTTGCTCGCCGTCGCCGTGCTCGTGGTGCAGTGGCTGCGCCGGCGCACGCCCTCGCGCGCCGGGCTCAACGTCGGCGTCAGCCTGCTGCTGCTGGCCTACGTCGCCGCCACCGCGGCGCTGGGCATCTTCTGGGTCGCGAACCAGCAGTTGCCGGTGTTCGACTGGCACTACCTGTTCGGCTACGCCACGGTGGCGCTGCTGGTGCTGCACCTGGCGTTCAACCTGCCGGTGGTCTGGCGCGTGCTCACGCGCCGGCGTGGCGCGTCGACGCAGGCCGACGCACCGGTGCGAGCGCCGCGGCGCGGCTGGCTGGCCTGGGCCGGCGCGGCGCTCGCGGCCGCGGCGGGTTACGCCGTCGGGCTGCGCCACGGCAGCACCGAACTGCGGGTGTCGGCACGCGCCGGCGCGGCCGATGCCGCCGCCGACGCCGCGCTCGCGCTGGTCGATGCCTACCACCGCCACTCGGCGCACTCGCGCACCGCGGCCGTGCGTCGTGCCGCCGGCGACTGGGGCGCCGCGCCGCCGGCGTTCAAGCGCGACGCCCGGGCGCCGCGGCTGGCGCTGGGCGCACCGGGCCGCGCGGATGCCGCGGCGTTCGACAAGCGCACCCTGGGCGCGCTGCTGTGGCACGCCGCCGGCGTCAGCGAGCGGCGCGGCACGCTGCACCTGCGCTGCTCGCCGTCGGCCGGTGCGCTGTTTGCCACCGAGCTGTACGTGCTCGTGCGCGACTGGCCCGGCGTGACGCCCGGGGCGTGGCACCACGACGCGTCGTCGCACGCGCTCGAGCGGCTGCGCGACGGCTCCGCGATCGACTTCGCTGCGGCCGGCGTCGATGCCGACGCCGCCGACGGCGTGGCGGCGCTGGTCGTCGCCACCGCGGTGTTCGCGCGCAGCGGTCACAAGTACCGCGACCGCACCTACCGCTACGTGCTCGCCGACCTCGGCCACGTGCTCGAGAACCTGCGCGTCGCGGCGCATGCGCTCGGCGTGGACGTGGACCTGCAGCGGCACTTCGACGAATCCCGACTGGCCGCGGCGATCGGCGTCGACGAGGCCGAGGAGGGCGTGCTGGCGCTGGCCGTGTTGCGCCGTCCGGGGGGGTCGCTGCGCACCACCGCGGCGGGCATCGGCTGGCGCGTGCCGCCGCTCGCGCAGGCCGCGCCGAGCGCGGCGCTGCCCGCGCTGACCGCCGCGGTGCACCGCGCGACTTCGCTGCGGCGTGCCGTGCCCCTTCCGGCGCAGGCGGAGGGGGCGCGTCAGGGCGGCGACGCGCACGATCGCGACCGCGGCGGCGAGACTCATGCGTTGCCGGCCCCCGACGCCCCCGCGTTCGACGTGTTGGCGGCGATTGCGCGGCGGCGCTCGGTGCGCCGCTACCGCAGCGACGCGCTGCCGCCGCGCACCTTGTCCGGCCTGCTCGCCGGCTGCGCCGGCGCGCCGGCGCTGATGTCGGGCGCACTGCGCGTCGACGTGCTCGCGCTCGCGGTCGCGTCGCTGCCGGCGGCGTCGTGGCGCTACCGCGCGCAGGCCCACGCGCTCGTGCGGCGCACGGCGCCGAACGCCGCGCTGCGCGGGCACGCGCGTGCCGCCGCGCTGGGCCAGGACGTGATCGGCGACGCCGCCGCGGTGCTGGTGCTGTCGATCGACCGGCGCGTCTGGGCGGCCGAGCCGGCCGGCGCGGCGCGCGGCTGGCGGCTCGCCTTCGTCGAGGCCGGGCTGGTCGGCGAGCGCGCGTACCTGCACGGCGGCGCGCTCGGGCTGGGCGTGTGCGGGGTCGGCGCGTTCTACGACGACGAGATCGCCGCGCTGGCCGGCGTCGACGCGCCGCACGAGTCGGTCGTGCACCTGGTGGCGCTCGGCGTGCCGGCGTGAACGGCGCCGCGGCCCACGAACGAAGTGGCGACGCCGCAGCGCGGCGCCTATCGTAGTCAGGCGGGGCCGCACCGGCGCCCGTGCGTCGCCGACGCCACGGGGCCCGTGCCGGCGGCACGACCCCGCGTGCGGCCCTTCAGCCAGGAGAGACTCATGGCGAGCTACATCGCGCTGTGCAACTTCACCGACCAGGGCATCCGCAACGTCAAGGAGACCGTGCACCGCGCCGAGGCCGTCGGTGCCGCGGCGCGCAAGGCCGGCGTGACGATGACCGACATCCAATGGACGCTGGGCGGCTACGACATCGTGGTGCGCTTCGAGGCGCCCGACGACGCGACGATGACCGCGTTCGGGCTGGCGATCGGCATGCAGGGCAACGTGCGCACGCAGACGCTGCGCGCGTTCTCGCGCGACGAGATGCTGGCCATCATTGCCCGCATGGGCGCGTGAGCGTCGTCGCCGCGGTCGCCTGCCGCTCGGGAGGGGCCGCGGCGTGCCCGTGACCGCCCGGACGGGTTTGGACACCGGCGGCCGAACCCCGCGTAGGCTCGGTCTCGACGGGACTCGATCGGCGAACATCTTCAGCGCGCGGTCCCTGGGCCTGTGCCTGGGCCTGTGAGACGCGAACAGGGCCCGCATCCACCCCGCAGGCGCAGCGCTGCGGACGGCGCGCTGGCCGGTGGGCATTGCCTCTGCCCCGTGTGCGGCGGCGCGGCGCGTGCCCGGTTCGAGCGCGACGGCCTGCGCTACCGGCAATGCGGCGGCGGCATCGACCTCACTTACGCGCGATGTCGCGAAACTGCTTGGGCGTCAGTCCGGTCGACTTCTTGAACACCGTGGTGAAGTGCGACTGGTCGCCGAAGCCCAGGGTGGCACTGATCTCGTGCAATGGCAGATCGCTTCTGGCGAGCAGTTCCCGGCCCCGCTGGACCCGCCTTTCCACGACGTAGCGGTAGGGCGAGAGTCCGACACTCTGCTTGAACAAGCGGATGAAGTGGAACTCGCTCATGTGGGCGACCGCCGCCAGGTCGGCCATACGCAGGTCGGAGCCGAGGTTGTCGTCCACGTACTGAGTCACATGACGCAGTCGCCAGGCGGGAAGGCCGCGCGCCGGGCGGTCTTCCTCGCGAAGTTCGCGCGTGCCGAATCGATTCAGCAGGCGTGACACCAGCGCGAGCGCCATCGATTCCCCGAACAGCCGCCCCGACACGAACCCGTTCTCGCACTCGGCCATCAGGGCCTGACCGATGTACTGGATCTGCACATCACGGAAGTGACTGCCGCGTACCAGTTCGATGCGGTGACCGCCCGGCTGATCGACCAGTGCGCGCTGGATCGTCGTCTCGCTGGGCATCATGCACAGCAGCGTGTGGGGCTCGCTCCAGCGCGCGGCCGTCGCCTGGCCGGCAGGGTCGAAGTCCACCACCCCCGCGCTCGCCGAGAGTTTCTCGACACGGCGCTGTGACACCCTGCGCTCGACGGTGCCGCCCGCGCAGTCGAGATGAAACACGACGGTCGCATGCTGTGGGATGCGGTCTTCCATCGCGGCAGGCTGCACTTCGTCGACCTCGACGACGACGGCGTCCTCCCAGGGGGCGCCATCGCTGGACAGCTTGACCTCGACGTGTTCGGCGAACGGGCGGAAAGCACCTCCCTGCGCGTCGCTCATCAGGACGCGGGTCGATCGGGTCGCCGCAGGTTTCAATGCGGCGTGGCTGGAGGTACGCACCGACTCCACGTGGGGATGAGGACTGGCCGAGCAATTGACTCGATTGTCAGCCGCGAGCGCGCCGGACCACCCGTGAGTGCGGCTTCGGGTATTCCCTCACTTCGGGCGCCTCGCGATGAGCCCGGCGGTTGACGGGTGCGGTTTGCGCAGCAATCGAAAGCCGAGAGCAGGAAACCGCAAGATCCGTTGATCCGTCGTTCCTACCCTTCGGTCTTCCGATCCCGACACCGGGACGGCCTGACTGAGGGGAACGAATGGAGACATCGACTGTGGCGACCGACGTGCTGATCGTCGGCGCGGGTCCCGCCGGTGCGTCGACAGCCGTCGCGCTGGGCCGCTTCGGCGTCGGCACGCTGATGATCTCGCGCAATCGGGGAACGGCGGACACGCCGCGCGCGCACATCGTCAACCAGCGGACGATGGAGTTCTTCCGCGATGCCGGGCTCGAGGCCGACTGCCTCGCCGTCTCGTCCCCGGCCGAAGACATCGCCAGCACCTTCTTCCTGCGCGGCATGGCCGGCGAGGAGATGGCGCGTCAGTGGGCGTGGGGCAACAACCCGGCGCGCATGGGGGACGTGCTCTCGGCGAGCCCGTGCACCTTCGTCGACTTTCCCCAGACGAAGATGGAGCCGATCCTGCTGGCCGAAGCCACGCGCCTGGGCGCCCATGTGCGCTACGAGACGGAGCTGGTGTCGTTCGAGCAGGACGACGACGGCGTGACCGCGAAGCTGCTCGACCGCGTGACCCAGCGGGAGTACCTGGTCCGCGCGAAGTACCTGGTCGGTGCCGACGGCGCGAACAGCCGCGTGGTCCAGCAGCTGGGGCTGCCCCTGGTGGGGCAGCAGGGCCTGGGCTCCGCCTACAACGTGCTGTGCGACATGGACCTGTCGGCCTACACCGCACACCGCAAGGGATCGCTCTACCTGATCCTCCAGGCGGGCGCGGCGCAGTGGGCCGGGGTCGTCGTCTTCCGCATGGTGCGGACCTGGGATCGTTGGCTCGTCTCGATCTACATCCCGCCCACCTACAAGGGCCCGGACGCGACCACCGAGCAACTGGTGCAGCGCATCCGGCAGGCCATTGCCGACCCGAAGGCGGAGCAGCTGCCGATCAGGGTGCTGAACACCTCGAAGTGGTCGCTGAACGACGTTCACGCGGAACAGCTCTCCGCAGGGCGCGTGCACTGCATGGGCGATGCGGTCCATCGACATCCTCCGGCGGCGGCGCTGGGATCCAACACCTGCATTCAGGACGGCTTCAATCTCGCCTGGAAGCTGGCGCTGGTGGTCAAGGGGAAGGCGCATCCGCGATTGCTCGACAGCTTCAACGCCGAGCGACAGCCGGTGGCCAAGCAGATCGTCGCGCGCGCCAACCAGAGCATGTGGCAGGCGAACGGCCTGGCCGACTACCTCGGGGCCTGCCTGTTCACCCAGCAGACGCAGGCCGATGTCGACGGCAAGCTGGCCACGGCCGAAGGCCGTGAGGGCCTGCGCAGGCAACTGCTCGACACGCGCTACAACGGTGAAGCGCACGGCGTCGAACTGACGCGCGCCTACCGATCCGGCGCGGTCGTCGACGATGGTTCGCCCGAATCCGAGCCCCCGTCGGATCCGGATCTCCACTACCAGCCCTCGACGAGGCCGGGGTCGGCACTGCCGCACGCATGGCTGGTCCGCCGCACGCCCGGCCCGCTCGTCTCCACGCTCGACCTCGCCGGCAAGGGGCGCTTCCAGCTCTTCACCTCGCACGGCGGGCACGCCTGGGCCGAGGCGGCGCGCAAGGTGGCCGAGGAGACCGGTGTCGAGATCGGCGTCACCGCAGTGGGCACGGGACTCGAGTTCGAAGACCCGTTCCTCGCCTGGTCGGACCTTCGAGGCACGCAGGACGACGGATGCGTCCTGGTGCGCCCGGACCTGATCGTCGGTTGGCGAAGCGCGACCTTGCCGACCGACTCGACGCAGGCGCTCTCGCACGCGATGGCGAGCATCCTGGGATGGAAGTCGAACGACCGTTGAACCGAACAAGGACACGACCATGAGCGACCACAAGCTGATCACCCACTTGCGCCACGTCGGCTTCGCGATGCCGCAGCTCGACGAACAGCGCGACTTCTACAGCCGCCGCTGGGGCCTGACCGAGGTCTCGGCGCAGGACGGCGTGCACTACTTCGCTGCCGAAGGATCGCCCGAGCCGTTCGTGATCCGGCTGCGCAAGGATGCGAAGAAGCGCGCGGATGTCGTCAGCTTCGGCACCGAGACGCGTGCCCATGTCGATGCGCTGGCACGCCAGCTCTCCGAGCGCGGGGTGCGCATCATCGACCCGCCGCACGAACTCACGACGCCGGGGGGCGGCTATGGCGTGCGGTTCTTCGATCTGGACGGCCGCACGGTCGAGGTGTCGGCCGACGTGAAGCCGCGAGCCCATCGCGATCTCGAGCCCGGCGAGTCGATCCCGGTGCGGCTGTCGCACTGCGTGTTCAATTCGCCGACGCCCGAAGCCACCAAGGACTGGTACGAGCAGGTCCTGGGCTTCCAGACCGTCGAGACGCTGTTCATCCACGGCAACACCCTGCTGTGGTTCATGCGCTGTGCAAGTGCGCAACACCATGTGCTGGCGATTGCCCGCGCGCCGCACGTGTCCATCCACCACGTGTCGTTCGACATGCGCGGTATCGACGAACACCTGCGTGGCGTCGGGCGCTTGCAGCGCGCCGAAGTGAAGCTGCTTTGGGGGCCGGGGCGCCACGCCAGCGGAGACAACGCCTTCGGCTACTTCTTCGATGCGGCGGGCAACTGCGTGGAATACACCGCGGGCATGAGCGACCTGCCCAGCGACTGGCAGCCGATCGCCGGCGACCTCACCGATCCGATGGTCCTGGACAGCTGGGGCACGGCCAAGGCGGAGTGGGGTGAGCACGTGGTGGCTGCGCAGTTCAACACGCCGGACGAGGGGCTGTTCGTCGCCCCGCCGCGCTGACCACCGCCGACCGTCTCCGAAGCGCCGACCGAGCCCGAGCGACAGCTACGGGCGCCGGGGCGTCCCTGCGTGTCTTCCGAACCCGACATTCGAGCAGCGACATGGCCATTCTCATCGTCAACGCACTGGTCTTCGACGGCAGCGGCACCGCGCGCCGAAGGGCCGACGTCCTGATCGAAGGCGATCGCATCGCCCGCATCGCCAGTCACATCGGGCGCCCGCAAGGCAGCGATGTCCAGCTGATCGACGCGACGGGTGCCACGCTGATGCCGGGCCTGGTCGACGGCCACACCCACCTGGGACTCGGCTCCACGGTCGAGCACAAGTCGCCGCGCACCGAGCCCGAGGAAGAGCAGGCGCTCATCATCAGCCACAACGCGCGGGTCATGCTGGACCACGGCTACACCAGCGTCTACTCGGGAGGCAACCGCCGCCCGCGGGTCGAGGTCGCGCTGCGCAAGGCGATCAACGAGGGCTGGATGCCCGGGCCGCGCCTGCGCGCCGCTTCGTGGGAGGTCAGTGCCGACACGATGCAGGCGCCGTCGGCCACGCTCAAGCCCGTGTCCAACGCCACTCACCGCAGCGCCTACGAGCGCGAGCCCATCACCGACCAGGTTCGCAAGTTCGTGCACGAGATGGCCGATGTCGGGGTCGACATCGTGAAGATGCCGATCACGGGCGAAAGCGCCCTGATGGAGTACACGTCCAAGCTGCTCGAGTTCCAGGACGTGGAGGTGCAGGCCGCCGGCGAGGTCGCACGCGAGCGCAAGTTGTGGCTGACCGCGCACGCGCACTCGCCCGAGGGCATGCAGATGGCGATCCGGGCCGGGTTCCGCGCGATCTATCACAACACCTATATCGACGATGAGACCATCGCGATGGCCAAGCACGCGGACGAGCCGGTCTATTTCGCGCCGTCGCCGGGCAGCTTCTGGATGTTCGAGAACGTGCCCAACCCGCCGTCGGCGGGCATGGAGGTCGACGTCGGCAAGGCCAGCCTCTGCGCGGTGGTTCCCAGGATGATCGACGCGGGACTGCGCATCGTTCCGGGCAGCGACTACGGCTTCGGCTTCAACCCCATCGGGTTGAACGCGAAGGACCTGCAGCTGTTCGTCGAATGGTTCGGCATGTCGCCCGCCATGGCCCTGCGGGCTGCCACCGAGGTCGGCGGGCAGCTGATGGGCCTGGAGGGACAGCTCGGTCTGGTGCGCGAGGGCTGGTTGGCCGACCTGCTGCTCGTCGAGGGCGATCCCACGACGGACATCACCGTCCTGCAGGACCGCCGGCGCCTGTCGATGATCATGAAAGACGGCCAGCTCCACAAGCTGGACGCGCATCGCCACGAACGGCGCGGCGCCGAACTGTCGGCCGCCTGACGGGGCCACTCAGCAAGCGCTCATGAGTCGCGGCATGTGCACGGCGGACACGATCCGCGTCTCCACCACGTGCGGCCGAGTCGTCGGCCGCTCGCTGGAGCGCGTCAGCGCCTTCAAGGGGATTCCGTTCGCGCGGCCCCCGGTGGGCGAGTGGCGCTGGCGACCACCGCAGCCCGCGCAGCCATGGGACGGCGAGCGGCCTGCGTTCGAGTTCGGCCCCGCACCCCTGCAGGAACTGCCGGCGCGCGCATCGCTGATGTACCGGCTCAACAACGACGACGCCCGTGCGTTGGTGATGAGCGAGGACTGCCTGTACCTCAACGTCTGGACGCCGGATCCATCCCGCGACGCCAGGCTGCCGGTGATGGTGTGGGTGCATGGCGGCGCACTTCGCACCGGCCACGGCGGACAGGATCTGTTCGACGGCGCGCGCCTCGCCGCACGCGGCGCGGTCGTCGTCACGCTCAACATGCGGCTGGGCCTGCTGGGCTTCCTGTCGCTGCCCGAATTGTGCGCGGAGGACGCCAGCGGCGCATCGGGCAACTACGGGCTCCAGGACGTCGTGGCCGCACTGCGCTGGGTGCAGGACAACGTCGCCGCATTCGGCGGGGAACCGGGGCGCGTGACCCTCGCGGGCAGCTCGGCGGGTGCGGCGACGGTCAGCCACCTGATGGCCGCGCCGTCGGCCCGGGGTCTGTTCCGCGCCGCCATCGGCCAGAGCCTGTCGGGCCTGTGCCGCGTCGAGGGGCGCATGCCTTCCCTGGGCGAGTCGGCCGAACGGGGTCGCCAACTGCTGGCTCCGTTCGGCCGGTCGCTGTCCGAGTGGCGTGATCAGCCGGCGACGGCCTTCCTGCGCCTGGCACCGCAAGGCGTCGTGGTCGACGGATCCTTGCTGGTGCGGGAAACGACCGACGTCTTTCTCGCGGGCGAGCAGGCCGCGATCCCGCTGCTCGCGGGATGGAACGCCGATGAGGGCAGCGTCGTGGCCCCGCAAGGCGCCCTGGGCGAATTCAGCGTGCCCGCCGCCGGAGGAACGCGATCCGCCCTCGAGCAGCACTACGGGGCCACGCTGGACACACCGGGCAGCGAGGCGCGACGCGCACTGATCGGCGACCGCCGTTTTGCCTATCCCGTGTGGCGCTGGGCGCGCACCCACGCGGAGAGCGTGGGGGCATCCACCTGGGTCTACGAACTGGACCATCCGCCTCCCGTACCGCAGGACGTCGCGCCTGCCCCCGACGGGCTGGGCGGCTTCGGCACGTTCCACACCGCGGAGCTCCCGTACACCTGGGACAACCTCGCCAAGCGTTCGTGGGCATGGCGCGACGCGGATCACTGCCGGGCCCGGCAACTCGCCGACGCATGGATGCGGTTCGTCGCCGATGCCGACCCGAACGGCGCCGGGCTGCCGCCCTGGCCGCGATTCGGCCCCGCGGGCGACCAACCGGTGATGCGGTTCGGCTCGGACACCCGGGCCGGCGTCACCCCACGACGCACGGCTTTCGAGGTGTTCGACGAACTCCTTCCGCGTCGAGCCTCGCGGGCGGCGCTTCAACGCGCCGTGTGAGACGAACCAATCTGTGAACGACGTCGATTCATGAACACCGAGACCCTGGCCGCGACCGGTTCGAAAGGAACACACAGCGTGGAAGACAGCCTGCCGATCGGTTCATCTCCTACGCGCAGAGAGACGTCCTTCGCGTGCTGCCGTTCGACCCCTACGCCGCGATCGTCGGCCCGCGACCGATCGGATGGATCGGAACGAAGTCCAGGGCCGGCGTGGCCAACCTGTCGCCGTACAGCTTCTTCAACGCGCTCAACCACCAGCCGCCGTTGTTGGGCTTCGCGAGCATTGGCTACAAGGATTCGATCCGCAACATCGAGCAGACCGGGGAGTTCACCTGGAACCTGGCCACGCGCGAGCTCGCCGCGCAGATGAACCAGAGCAGCGTCTCGGCGCCACCCGACGTGGACGAGTTCGAACTGGTCGGATTGACGAAGGCGCCCAGTCGACTGATCACGGCGCCCCGCGTTGCCGAGGCGCCCGTGAGCCTCGAATGCCGTCTGTCACAGGTCATTCGCCTGAAGGACTCGCAGGGCAGGGAGGTCGACACCTGGTTCGTCTACGGCGAAGTCGTCTACGCCCACATCCGCAAGGACCTGCTGGTCGATGGCGTGTACGACACGGTGAAGGGACGGCCCGTGCTGCGCGGCGGCGGGCTGTCCGACTACTTCGAGGTGACCGAGGCGAGTCGCTTCGCGATGCGCAAGCCCGAGGACTACGTCCACCGGACCTGACCGACTTGCCCGCCTGCCGCGCAGGACCGCGCGCTGCCACGATTCCACCGCACCAGGAGAGACAACATGAACCGCAAGAGAGCATCGAACGTTCCCCTTCCGCGTCGCCGTCGGCTTCGCGCCACGCCGATCGTGGCGGCGCTCGGCGTCCTCGCCGGTGCCGGGGCGGCTCAGGCCGTGACCTTCGAGACTGACACGCCCGACCTGAAGGTGCAGTGGGACAACACGATCAAGTACAGCGCCGCGGCACGGCTGCGTTCGCAGGATGCTGCCCTGCTGACCAACCCGAACGCCGAGGATGGCAATCGGAACTTCGACAAGGGCCTGATCAGCAGTCGCCTGGATCTGTTCAGCGAACTCGACGTCAGGTACCGGAACGTCGGCATGCGCCTCAGCGCCGCCGCCTGGTACGACGCGGTCTACAACCGAGGCAACGACAACCCGGGCTTTGCCGGCGGGGCCTTCCCGAACCAGGTCTCGGTCGCTGCGAACGAGTTCACCCGCAGGACCCGCGACCTGCACGGCCGCAAGGCCGAGATGCTCGACGCCTTCGCCTTCGGTCGCTTCGACCTCGGCGAGTCGCGTGCCCTCGTGCGCGCGGGACAGCATGCGCTGGTCTGGGGGGAGAGTCTCTTTCTGGGCGCCAACGCGATCGCCGGCGGCATGGCGCCCGTGGACATCACCAAGCTCGTGTCCGTGCCGGGCACGCAGTTCAAGGAGGCGATCCGGCCGGTGCCGCAGATCTCGGGGCAGGTGCAGCTGACGCCCAGCGTCACGCTGGGTGCCTACTACCAGTTCCGCTACCGTCCCAACCGCCTGCCCGCGGTCGGCAGTTACTTCTCGCAGATCGACACCAACGTCGACGGCGCCGAGCAGATCCTGCTGGGGCCGGCGGGCGTGGCGCCTCGGGAAGGCGATCTGCTGCCCAAGGACAGCGGGCAGGGGGGCCTGCAGTTGCGCGTGCGCTATGCGGAGACCGACTTCGGGCTCTACGCGATCCGCTTCCACAGCAAGTCGCCGCAGGTGGTCAGCAAGCTGATCAACCTGACGCCCATGGCGCCCCCCACCCTGCTGCCGGGCAGCTACTTCATCACCTACCACCAGGGCATCACGGCGCTGGGTGCCAGCGCCAGCCGCAGCTTCGGCAATGCGAATGTCGCCATCGAGGCATCGACCCGTCGCAACCAGGATCTGGCGAGCGCCGGCCACGCCGTCGACTTGAGCCAGGCCTTCGGCCTGCCGCCCACCGACAACACCGGCAACCCCGGATATGCCGTCGGGCGCACTGCGCACGTCAACCTCTCCACGCTGTGGAGCCTCGATCCGACGCCGCTGTTCCGCGAGGCCAACGTGGCTGCCGAGGTGGCCTGGAACCGGGTGCTGAGCTGCACGCGCAACTGCACCGTGTACGACCCGGTGACCCGCCAGGGCACCATCGACAACAACGCCACGCGTGATGCGGTGTCGCTGCGTGTGCAGTTCGAACCCAGCTATCGACAGGCTTTGCCCGGCGTCGACCTGAGCGTCCCCATCGGGCTGGGTTTCACGCCCAAGGGCTCTCGCTCGATGGCGCTCGGATCCGGCAGCTTCCCCGGCAACGGCAGCGGCGACCTCACCATCGGCGTGAACGGCAGCTACCTCGATGCCTGGCGCTTCAGCCTGGCCGTCACGCACTACTTCGGCACGGCCAGGCCGTTCCTCGACCTCGCGACGAACTCCTTCACCTACGGACAGAGCCTGAAGGACCGCGACTTCGTCGCGTTCTCGCTGCGTCGCTCCTTTTGACACCCCTCCTGGAGACAGCATGAAAACGCATCCCGTGAAACTCGCGCTCATCACGCTGGCCTGCAGCGCCGCACTCGTCGATGTCGCCGTCGCGGCAGCCTCCGCCGCCGAAGCGGAGCAACTGAAGTCCTCGCTGACGCCGTTCGGCGCGGAGAAGGCCGGCAACAAGGACGGCACCATCCCGGCGTGGACCGGTGGCTACACCACCCCGATTCCCGGCTTCAAGAACGGAGGGCGTCGGGGTGACCCCTTCGCGTCCGACAAGCCGCTGTACAGCATCACGGCGAAGAACCTCGATCAGCACGCCGACAAGCTCAGCGACGGCGTGAAGGCGATGTTCCAGAAGTATCCGGACACCTATCGCGTCGACGTGTATCCCACTCGCCGCACCGCCGCGGCACCGCAATGGGTGTACGACAACACCTTGAAGAACGCCACGCGCGCCAGGATCGTCGAGAACGCGAACGGCTCGGTGCCGGAAGGCGCATTCGGTGGCATTCCGTTCCCGATCCCGAAGAGCGGTGTCGAGGTGCTCTGGAACCACCAGCTGCGCTGGCGCGGCGAGTCGTGGCAGTACGACATGCGGGGATGGCTGGGCACGGCCGACGGCAAGAAGGTGCTGACGGTGGACGGCAGCGCCGACCAGCAGATGCCCTACTACGCGAAGGACGGCTCGCCCGAGAAGTTCGCAGGCGACTACTGGCTGCTGCGCCTGGTCAACGCCGGGCCGCCCGTGCGCGCCGGCGAGGGCATCGTCGCACGATTCGCGATCAACGGCGACGAGCAGACCTGGGTGTACCTGACCGGCCAGCGGCGCGTGCGCAAGCTCCCCAACGCGTGCTGCGATACCCCCACGCCCGCGACGGCCGGCGTCATGAGCGTCGACGACATCGAGATCTTCGCCGGGCCGAATGGCCGCTTCGACTGGAAGATCGTCGGCAAGAAGGAGGTGATCATTCCCTACAACGCCAACCGGCTGCTGCAGCCGACCAAGGCAGCCGACGTGCTGGGGGTGCATCACATGAACCCGGACCACATGCGCTGGGAGCTGCATCGGGTGTGGGTCGTCGAAGCCAGCCTGAAGCCGGGCAAGCGCCATCAGGCACCCAAGGGCATCTACTACTTCGACGAGGACACCTGGAACGCCGTGCTGGCCGACCGCTGGGACGCGAAGGGGCAGCTGTGGAAGACGATGTGGATGGCCTCGGTGGTGATGCCGGACCTGCCTGCCACCGCCACCACCACCTTCGGCTTCAACGACCTGATCTCCGGCACCTCGTACACCAACGTGCTCGTCAACGAGAAGGCTTCGCAGTTCAAGATCATGCCGCGCTACTCCGACGCGGTGTTCACGCCCGACGGACTGATCGGCGAAGGCGTTCGCTGAGGACGACTCCGTGCTCAGGATGATCGCAATCGCCGCAGCGCTGCTCGCTGCCGCGTCGTCGGGTGCCGGGCATGCCGCCGGCAGCGCCAGCGCACCGGCCGTGGATCCGACCGTGCGCGCCGCCGCGGCCAGTCCGCGCTCGGCGCACGGCGTGATGCTCGCGCTCGCTCGCGCGGGCAGCCGTGTCGTGGCGGCCGGCGAACGCGGCATCGTGCTGTGGTCGGACGATGACGGAATGAGCTGGCAGCAGGCCAAGGTGCCGGTGTCCGTCACGCTGACGGCGCTCGCCTTCGTCGACGACCGGCAGGGATGGGCCGTCGGTCACGGCGGAGTCGTGCTGGCGACGAGCGACGCCGGACAGACCTGGCGGCGGCAGCTGGAGGGACGAGGCATCGCGCAGCTGGAGTTCGAAGCCGCACGCACGAGCGCAGACGCCGCCCGGATCGCGCAGGCCGAACGCCTCGTCGCCGACGGTGCCGACAAGCCGCTGCTGGCCGTCCACTTCTGGGATGCGCGCCGCGGCTTCGCCGTCGGGGCCTACGGGCTGGCGGTCGCCACGGAAGACGGCGGCGCCACCTGGCAGTCGTGGATGGGGCGCATCGAGAACCCGAAGCGGCTGCACCTGAACGCCATCCATGCGGTGGGCCAGTCCGTGTTCCTGGCGGGGGAGCAGGGACTGCTGCTGAGATCGACCGACGGCGCCGCCGGCTTCCAGGCCCTACCCAGCCCGTATCGAGGCAGTTGGTTTGCCATCGCCGGTCAGGGCGATCGTGTCGTCGTGGCCGGCCTGCGCGGGAACGTGTACTGGTCCGCCGACGGCGGCCGCGAGTGGCAGGCCTCGCAGGTGCCCGTGCCGATCAGTCTCGCTCAAGTGATGGTCACCCAGTCCGGGACCTTCCTGTTCGTCAACCAGGCCGGGCAGCTGCTGCGCAGCACGGACGGCGGACGTTCGCTGCAACCCGTTCGTCGGCCGCCCGGCCCACCGGTGACGGTGGTGGCCGAAAGCGGCAGCGGAGCCCTGCTCGCCGCCACCTTCGCCGGCGTGCATCGCTTGCCCGTGCTGGGCGCGGCCACGGGTGGCCCCCGTCCTTGAACCGATCCATGGCTTCCAAGATCCCCCGCACGGACCGAGCTGCGCTCAGCGCCGACTTCGACCCGCACTCGGGCTCGCTCATCGAGCGCGCCTTGTTCAACCACCGGCCCGCGGTGCTCGTCGTCTGCCTGCTGATCAGTCTGATCCTGGGCTGGCAGACCGGCCGGCTGACGCTGAACGCCAGCTTCGAGAAGATGATCCCGCAAGGGCATCCCTACATCGTCAACTACCTCGAGCATCGCGGCGAACTCAGCGGGCTCGGCAATGCCGTGCGCATCGCCGTGGTCGCGCGAGAGGAGTCCATCTACACGCCGGCCTATCTCGAGACGCTGCAAAGGATCAGCGACGAGGTGTTCCTGCTGCCGGGAGTGGACCGCTCGGCGATGAAGTCGCTGTGGACGCCCTCGACACGCTGGGTGGGCGTCACCGAGGAGGGGCTGGAAGGCGGCCCGGTGGTCCCGGAGGGCTACGACGGTTCGCCGGCGTCTCTGTCGGAGTTGCGCCGCAACGTCGAGCGCTCCAACGAGATCGGGCAGCTCGTCGCGCGCGACCAGCGCTCGAGCATCGTCTATGTACCCCTGCTCGCCCGCACGCCCGATGGTCGAGCCCTGGACTACGGGCAGTTCTCGGCGGCGCTGGAGCAGCTGCGAACGAAGTACGCCGGCGACGTCGTCGAGATCCGCATCACGGGCTTTGCCAAGGTGGTCGGCGACCTGATCGACGGGCTGCGCCAGATCCTCGTCTTCTTCGCCGTGGCCATCGGCCTGACGACGGCGATGCTGTACCTCTACACCCGATGCGTGCGAAGCACGCTGCTCGTGGTGGCCTGCTCGCTGGTCGCCGTGCTGTGGCAGCTGGGCCTGCTGCCGCTGCTGGGCTACGAGCTCGACCCGTACTCGGTGCTGGTGCCGTTCCTGGTCTTCGCCATCGGCATGAGCCATGGCGCGCAGAAGATGAACGGCATCATGCAGGACATCGGTCGAGGCATGCACCGCGTGGTCGCGGCGCGCTTCACCTTCCGCCGCCTGTTCATGGCGGGCCTGACCGCCTTGCTGTGCGACGCCGTCGGGTTCGCCGTGCTGATGATCATCGACATCCAGGTGATCCAGGATCTGGCGCTGATCGCCAGCCTCGGCGTGGCCGTTCTGATCTTCACGAACCTGATCCTGCTGCCCGTGCTGCTGAGCTACGTCGGGGTCAGCACGGCCGCTGCCGAGCGCAGCCTGCGCGCCGACGAGGCGGCGAACGACGCTGGCGAGCTGCCGTGGCTGTTCCGGCTGCTCGACCGGTTCACCCGGCGCCGCTGGGCGACCGCTGCAGTCGCCCTCAGCGGCGTGCTGGGCGTGCTCGGCTTCCTGGTCAGCCTGCAGCTCAAGGTCGGCGACCTCGACCCCGGCGCGCCCGAGCTGCGCGCCGACAGCCGCTACAACCGCGACGCGGCCTACCTGACCGAGCACTACGGCGCCAGCAGCGATGTGCTGGCGGTCATGGTGCGCACGCCCGACCAGGGCTGCAGCGACGTCGAGACCCTCATGAAGGTGGACCAGCTCGAGTGGAGCCTGGCCAGCCTTCCCGGCGTGGAAGCCACCAACTCGCTGGCACGGCTGAATCGCACCATGGGCGTCGGCCTGAACGAAGGCAGTGCCAAGTGGTACGACCTGATCAACAGCCAGAGCATGGCCAACACCATCACGGCCGGCGCGCCACGCGGCTTGTACAACGATGCGTGCAATCTGCTGACCGTGTACGCCTACCTCGCCGACCACAAGGCCGACACGCTGTCACGCGTCGTCGACGAAGTCGAATCGTTCAGCGCGCGTCACGACACCGACGAGGTCAAGTTCCTGCTCGCCGCCGGCAACGCCGGCATCGAGGCCGCCACCAACATCGTGGTGCGCCAGGCCAACCGCGACATGTTGCTGTGGGTCTATGGCGCGGTCGTCGCGCTGTGCCTGGTGACCTTCCGCTCCTGGCGGGCCGTGGTCTGCGCCGTCGTGCCGCTGGTCGTCACGTCGATGCTCTGCGAGGCGCTGATGGTCGCGCTCGGCATCGGGGTCAAGGTGGCCACGCTGCCGGTCATCGCGCTCGGCGTTGGCATCGGCGTCGACTACGCCCTGTACGTGATGAGCATCATGCTGGTCTGCCTGAGGCAGGGGGAGGACCTCGCCCACGCCTACCGGCAGGCGCTGCGCTTCACCGGCAAGGTGGTTCTGCTCACCGGCATCACGCTGGCCGTCGGCGTGGCGACCTGGGCCTGGTCGCCGATCAAGTTCCAGGCCGACATGGGCGTCCTGCTGGCCTTCATGTTCCTGTGGAACATGGTTGGCGCGCTCGTGCTGCTGCCGGCGCTGTCGTACTTCCTGCTTCGCCCTGCGCCCCGCAGCGACATCTCGGCCGAGGCCTTCGGCACCGGGGCTGCGCCGGCGTGAACCCGACCCCAGGAGGAGCCATGTACAGCCATCTGCTCGTTCCCATCGACGAATCGCCGCTGTCGCGCGCCACGGTCGAGAGCGCTGTCGACTTTGCAAGCCACTGCGGCGCTCGAATCACCTTCTTCCACGCGTGCTCCGACTTCGGCGCTTCGTCCGACGGCGCTGTCCTGCACGCCCTGTCCCCGGCGGATTTCGTTGCGCAGGCAGCCGGTCACACCCACGGCCTGCTGGGCAAGGCCGCTGCGGCGGCCTTGGCTCGGAAAGTCGAGAGCTCCACGGTCTGGGTGACGTCCGACGAGGTGGCCCATGCCATTCTGCGCAGCGCACGCGAGCGCGACTGTGACCTGATCTTCATGGCCTCCCACGGCGAACGCGGCGTGAAGAGACTTCTCCATGGGTCCGTCACGCACAAGCTCCTGGAGCTCGCCGATGTCGCCGTGCTCGTGGCCGCCGTGGAGAGCAATCTCACGGTCAGCGACGAGAGTCGCGCGATGGCCATCCTGAAGGACGAGCACCGATCGCTGGCCGCCGCGCTGCAAGGCCTGAGGCATACGGCGAAGCGCTGCGCGCAAGGCGACGACGCCGTGGACTTCCGGCTGCTGCGGGCACTTCTGTTCTACATCGAGACCTTCCCGCAGCGTCTGCACCACCCCAAGGAGGAGCAGACGCTGTTTCGGCTGCTGCGAAGCCGGACCGACGCATGCGACCATCTTCTCGACGAGCTCGAACGGCAGCATCAGCAAGGGCAGGCGGAGTTCGAACGACTGGCGGCGGCCCTCGATGCCTGGGAGCACCGGCAGTCGCCGGCGGGCTTCGTGGCGGGCGTCGAGTCCTTCGCCATGAGCCAGTGGACCCACATGTCGCGCGAAGAACGGGAACTGTTCCCGGCGGCGAGCGACCACCTGACGCCACAGGACTGGTCGGAGGTCATGAAGGCGTTTGCCGGCAACGACGATCCGGGACTGCACGACGACCTCGCCGAGTCCTACACGAGGCTCTTCGCTCGTCTCCTGACGCTCGCAGCAACTTCGTAGCGCGGGCGCGAAGTGGCTCGGCCATGACGCGGCAGGACCTGGGCGCCCCGTTTGTGTCGGCACGCCTCGCGACGGCGGTGGTCGGTTGCGCGCGCCGACCGACCGTGGAGCCCCCGGCTTTGCCGGTCAGTTCCCGGTCGGCGTCAACGCCGGGTCTGCGCACCATCGCGGGATCTTGCGCGATCCTCCGGGACGATCGCGTGGCCTGCCCGGAGGGACTCGAACCCCCGACCTGCTGCTTAGAAGGCAGCTGC
>CAZUBF010000026.1:0-30400 GCA_964618555.1 uncultured Azohydromonas sp. | reverse complement strand
AGAACGTCGTCTTGCCGGCGCCGTTGGGCCCGATCAGCCCGTAGACCTGTCCTGGCTGGATGCGGATGCCCACGTCGGACAGCGCCTGCAGGCCGCCGAACCGCTTGGACACGCCGCTGACCTCGAGCACGGGGGTCGTCATCGCCGCGCCCTCACTTCACCGTCACCGGCGTCGGCGCCGCCTTGCCGTGCTCGCGCGGCGGCCACAGCCCGCGCGGGCGCATGAGCATGATCACGATCATCGCCAGCGCGACCATCAGCTGGCGCAGGATCGCCGCGTCGAGGCGCCCGCCGGTCATGTCCTGCAGCGGGCCGGCGACGTAGCGCAGCGCCTCCGGTAGCGCCGTGAGCAGGATCGCGCCGAGCACGACGCCGGGCACGTGACCCATGCCGCCCAGCACGACCATGCACAGGATCATGATGGAATCGAGCAGCGCGAAGCTCTCGGGGCTGACGAATCCCTGGAAGGCCGCGAACAGCCCGCCGGAGACGCCGCCGAAGCTCGCACCCATGGCGAAAGCGAGCAGCTTCACATTGCGCGTGTGGATGCCCATCGCCTTGGCGGCGATCTCGTCCTCGCGGATCGCCATCCACGCGCGCCCGATGCGCGACAGCTCGAGGCGGTGGCAGATCACGACGCTGGCGACGACCAGCAGCAGGAACAGGTAGTAGTACAGCGTCACCGACGGGATGCGGAAGTCGCCGATGTCGATCGCGCGGCCGAAGTCGAAGCCGAAGATGCGCATCGAGTCGATGCGGTCGAGCCCGCGCGGACCGTTGGTGATGTTCACCGGGTGCTCGAGGTTGTTCATGAACACGCGGATGATCTCGCCGAAGCCCAGCGTGACGATCGCCAGGTAGTCGCCGCGCAGACGCAGCACCGGCGTGCCGAGGATCACGCCGGCGATCGCCGCCAGCAGCGCCGCCGTCGGCACGACGATCCAGATCGGCGTGTGCAGCCCGTTCGGGAACGCCGCGGCGATCCACTCGAAGGTCTCGAACAGGTGCGGGCTGGCCATCAGCGCGAACATGTACGCGCCGACCGCGTAGAAGGCGACGAAGCCCAGGTCGAGCAGCCCGGCGTAGCCGACGACGATGTTCAGCCCCAGCGCGAGCATCACGTACAGCAGCGCGATGGCCATGATGCGCACCCATCCGGCGCCGAACTGCTGCGCGATCAACGGCAGCACGAGCAGCGCGACGGCGGCCAGCAGGAAGAGGATCAGCTTGTTCTTCACGGTGAGCGCCCTCCCCTCAGGCGCGGTCGGCGACGCGTTCGCCGAGCAGGCCCTGCGGGCGCAGCGTCAGCACCAGCACCAGCGCGATGAAAGCGAAGATGTCGGCGTAGTGGCTGCCCAGCACGCCGCCGGTGAGGTCGCCGATGTAGCCGGCGCCCAGCGCCTCGACCAGTCCCAGCAGCAGCGCGCCGACCACCGCGCCGGCGAGGTTGCCGATGCCGCCGAGCACCGCCGCGGTGAACGCCTTCAGGCCGGGCAGGAAGCCCATCGAGTGCTGCACGGTGCCGTAGTTGGCGGCCCACATCACACCGGCCACCGCGGCCAGCGACGCGCCGATGACGAAGGTCGCCGAGATCACCATGTCGGGTCGCACGCCCATCAGCGCGGCCACGCGCGGGTTCTCGGCGGTGGCGCGCATCGCGCGCCCGAGCCGCGTGCGGTTGACGATGAACATCAGCACCGCGAGGATCACCGCGGTGGCCGTCAGGATGATGACCTGGGTGACGCTGATCACCGGCCCGCCGAGGTGGATCGGATCGGTGGGCAGCAGCAGCGGGTACGGTTTCGGGTTGGGCTTCCAGACGATCATCGCCAGCGTCTGCAGCAGCAGGCTCATGCCCATCGCGGTGATCAGCGGCGCCAGCCGCGGCGCGCTGCGCAGCGGTCGATACGCGACCTTCTCGATCGTGAAGTTCAGCGTCGCGCAGATCACGATCGCGCACACCAGCGAGATCAGCAGGATCAGCCAGCCCGGCAGGCCGCTGGCGGCGAGCAGCGTGGCCACCGTCCAGCTCGTCAGCGCGCCGACCATCAGCACGTCGCCGTGCGCGAAATTGATCAGGCCGATGATGCCGTAGACCATCGTGTAGCCCAGTGCGACGAGCGCATACATGCTGCCCAGCACCAGACCATTGATGATCTGCTGAAAGAAGATGTCCATCGAGGGGTCTCCAGAGGTTGCCCGCGGACGGCGCGGCGACACCCCTCGGGAGCCGGCACGGTCGTCGTCTCCCCGTGGTTAGCAAGAACTCGGCCGCACCGCCGACGCATCGCGGTGCCGTGGGCAGACCGGCGGCGATTGTAGGGGCCGCCTCCGGGCACCGCGCGAGGGCTTTCCCCTGCGCCGCGTCGCCAACGGCGCACTCGTTCGTCGTGCAGTCGCATCGACGTCGAGCGCTCGCGCTCAGCCCGCTGCGCACGCCGCCGCGGCCCTGCCTGACGTGCCGACGGCAGCGGCGGCGTACGGTGTCGGACATGCCGAAGACAGCATGCGGCGACGCGCCAGGCGGCACGGTCCGACCCGAACCGCACGGGACCCTCGCAACCGCTGCCGACGCGGGAATCATCGCCGTCGGGCCGACAACCGGCCCGGTGCCACCGCATGCGCGACCGGGTCAGCCGTCGTCGCGCGCGCCGGCGTTTCGCGCGCGCAGTTCGGCCAGGCGTTCGGCGATGCGGATCTCGAGCCCGCGTGCCACCGGGCGGTAGAACTCGACGTCGGGCATGCCGTCGGGCAGGTAGCGTTCGCCGGCGGCGACGCCGTCGGGCTCGTCGTGCGCGTAGCGGTAGCCGCGCCCGTAGTCGAGGTCCTTCATCAGCCGCGTCGGCGCGTTGCGCAGCCGCAGCGGCACCGGCCGCGTGCCGTCGCGGCGCACGAAGTCGCGCACCTCGTTCCACGCGCGATAGACGGCGTTCGACTTCGGCGCCATCGCCAGGTACACCACCGCCTCGGCCAGCGCCAGCTCGCCCTCGGGCGAACCGAGGCGCTCGTAGACCTCGGCGGCGTCCAGCGCCAGGCGCAGCGCGCGCGGGTCGGCCAGTCCGATGTCCTCGCTGGCCATGCGCAGCAGCCGCCGCGCCACGTAGCGCGGGTCGACGCCGCCGTCGAGCATGCGCACCAGCCAGTACAGCGACGCATCGGGGTCCGAGCCACGCACCGCCTTGTGCAGCGCCGAGATCGTGTCGTAGAAGACCTCGCCGCCCTTGTCGTAGCGGCGCAGCAGCTCGCCCAGCGCGGTCTCGAGCATCGCCTCGTCGAGCAGCTCGACCGCGCCGGCCGACTGCACCAGGTTCTCGTAGGCGTTGAGCAGCCGGCGTGCGTCGCCGTCGGCGTAGGCGATCAGCCGCTCGCGCGCCGCGTCGGACAGCGGCGGCGCGCCGAGTGCGGCGCGCGCGCGCTCGAGCAGCAGCGCCAGCTCGTCGGGCGACAGCGGGTGCAGCACGTGCACCGTGGCGCGCGACAGCAGCGCCGAGTTGACCTCGAACGACGGGTTCTCGGTGGTCGCGCCGACGAAGGTGAACAACCCCGCCTCGACGTGCGGCAGGAACGCGTCCTGCTGCGCCTTGTTGAAACGGTGCACCTCGTCGACGAAGACGATGCTGCGCCGACCGGCGGCACGCGCCCCCTGCGCGCGATCGACCGCCTCGCGGATGTCCTTGACGCCGCCGAGCACGGCCGAGATGACGATGAACTCGGCACCGGCGATGCCCGCCAGCAGCCGCGCGAGCGTGGTCTTGCCCACGCCCGGCGGGCCCCACAGGATCATCGAGTGCGGCCGCCCGCTCTCGAACGCCACGCGCAGCGACTTGCCCGGCGCCAGCAGGTGCGCCTGGCCGATGACCTCGTCGAGCGTGCGCGGGCGCATCCGTTCGGCCAGCGGCGCGTCGGCGCCCGACGCGCGCGCGGCGGGCGCCACGTCGTCGAACAGCGATCCGGTGGACGCGCTCACCGCGGCGCAGTCGCTACTGCGTCAGCAGCTCGGCACCGGCCGGCAGCGTGAAGCGGAAGGTCTCGGGCGGCAGCTCGACGCCCTGCTCGACCTGGCTGAAGCGCAGCACCGAGGTCTGGCCGAAGCCGTCGACGATCTCGACGGCCGCGAGCTGCCTGCCGGCAAAGCCCACGCGCAGCAGCTCGAAGCCTGCGTCGGCACGCCGTGGCCTGGCCTGCGCCCACTCGAGGCCGTCGCGCGCCGGCAGCGCCGACAGCTCGAAGTCGCGCTCCAGCGTGGTGCCGGTCAGCAGCGCCGCCGGCGTCGCACCGAGCGCCTGCGACATCGGCCGCACGCTGGCCTGTTGCAGCTCGGGGTCGTAGATCCACACCTTCTGCCCGTCGCCGACGATCAGTTGCTCGAACGGCTTGGCGTAGGCGAAGCGGAAACGGTCGGGGCGCGCGAACTCGAAGCGCCCGCCGGAGGTGCGCGTGCGCTTGCCGTCGGGCGAGGTCACGGTCTGCGTGAACGCGGCGCGGCCGGTCTTGACGTCGCGCACGAACCCGCGCAGCGTGTCGACCGCGTCGGCTCGCACCGCACCACTGGCCAGCAGCAGGGCGATCATCCAGCCCATGCAGCGCAGCCCGCTTGTGCGGGCCACCGTCCTGGCCCGCCCGGGGGGCGGCGTTGCGGCCGCTGCGACGGATGGGCTATTCATCGCGCTTGGGCACCAGGATCTCGCGGTTGCCGTTGCTCGCCATCGACGACACGAGCCCGCTCTTCTCCATCTGCTCGAGCAGCCGCGCCGCACGGTTGTAGCCGATGCGCAGGTGGCGCTGCACCAGCGAGATCGACGCGCGCTTGTGCTGCAGCACGATCGCCACCGCCTGGTCGTACATCGCGTCGGACTCGCCCCCACCGGCGTCCCCGCCGCCGGGGCCACCGGGCGCGTCGTCGTCGAGCACGCCGCCTTCGAGCAGGCCCTCGACGTAGTTCGGCTCGCCCTGGCTCTTCAGGTACTCGACGACGCGGTGCACCTCGTCGTCGCTGACGAAGGCGCCGTGCACGCGCACCGGCAGCGGCGCCCCCGCGGGCGGCGACAGGTACAGCATGTCGCCCTGACCGAGCAGCGCCTCGGCGCCCATTTGGTCGAGGATCGTTCGGCTGTCGATCTTGCTCGCCACCTGGAACGCGATGCGCGTCGGGATGTTGGCCTTGATCAGCCCGGTGATCACGTCGACGCTCGGCCGCTGCGTCGCCAGGATCAGGTGGATGCCCGAGGCGCGCGCCTTCTGCGCCAGCCGTGCGATCAGCTCCTCGATCTTCTTGCCGACGACCATCATCAGGTCGGCCAGTTCGTCGATCACGACGACGATCTGCGGCAGCCGCTCGAGCGGCTCGGGCTCGTCGGGCGTCAGGCTGAAGGGGTTGGGCAGCTTCTCGCCGCGTTCGTTGGCTTCGGCGATCTTCTTGTTGTAGCCGGCGAGGTTGCGCACGCCCATCTTGCTGAGCAGCTTGTAGCGCCGCTCCATCTCGCCGACGCACCAGTTCAGCGCGTTGGCCGCCTGCTTCATGTCGGTGACCACCGGGCACAGCAGGTGCGGGATGCCCTCGTAGACGCTGAGCTCGAGCATCTTCGGGTCGATCAGGATCAGGCGCACGTCACGCGCCTCGGCCTTGTACAGCAGGCTGAGGATCATCGCATTGATGCCCACCGACTTGCCCGCGCCGGTGGTGCCGGCCACCAGGCAGTGCGGCATCTTCGCCAGGTCGGCGACCACCGGCGCGCCGACGATGTCCTTGCCCAGCCCGATCGTCAGCTGCGACGCGGCGTCGCCGTACGCCGGCGAGCCGAGGATCTCGGCCAGGCGGATCGTCTGGCGCTTCGCGTTCGGCAGCTCGAGCGCCATCGTCGTCTTGCCCGGGATCGTCTCGACCACGCGGATGCTGACCAGGCTCAGCGAGCGTGCCAGGTCCTTCGCCAGGTTGACCACCTGCGCGCCCTTGACGCCGGTGGCGGGTTCGATCTCGTAGCGCGTGATCACCGGCCCCGGCGACGCGGTGACGACTCGCACCTCGACGCCGAAGTCCTTGAGCTTCTTCTCGATCAGCCGGCTGGTCATCTCCAGCGACTCGGGCGTCACCGATTCCTGCCGCGACGGCGCGGCGTCGAGCAGGTCGACCTGCGGCAGCTTCGTGTCGACCAGTTCGGTGAACAGCGGCTTCTGCCGCTCCTTGATCACGCGCGCCGACGTCGGCACCTCGACCACCGCGGGCTCGATGACCAGCGGCTCGTGATCGGCGATGTGCTCGCGCTCGATCTCGACGATCTGCTCGCGCTCGCGCAGCGCGGCCTCGCCGAGGCGGATGTCCTCGGCGCGTTCGCGCCGCTCCTCGCGACGCTCGCGCAGGCCTTCGAGCCAGGCGCCGAGCTGGTCGGCGAGCCGCAGCCACGAGAAGCGCAGCGCCAGCGCGCTGCCCAGCACCAGCGCGGCGATCCACGTGACGCCCGAGCCGACGAAGCCGAGCCAGGTCATGCTCAGCGGCCCGAGCGTGACGCCGAGCACGCCGCCGGCGTGGCCGGGCAGCGTGGTCTCCCACTGGTACAGGCGAGTCCACTCGAGCGCGCAGCTGGCGGCCAGCAGCAGGGCGGTGCCGCCCCACACCCAGCCGGCGCCGGTCCACGCCGAGGCGTCGCCGCCTTCGCCGCCGCGCATCGTCCGCGCCAGTGCGCCCAGCCAGGCGCGTGCCGCGACCAGCGGCAGCCACCACACCGACCAGCCGAACAGGAACAGCGCGAAGTCCGACCCCCAGGCGCCGGCCAGGCCCACCGCGTTGCGCGGCGGCGCGCCGTCGCCCGAGGTGGTGAAGCCGGGGTCGCCGGCGTGGTGCGTCGCCAGCGCCAGCACCGCGAGCAGCCAGGCCAGCGCACCCAGCGACAACAGCACCTGGCGCCGCCAGCGCGGCGACGCCACCGCGGCGGCGGCGGCGCTGCCGCGCGCGCGCGCGCCCGACGACGGCGTCGCCGTCGTCGCCCCGGCGCCCGCTTCGGCGCGCAGCGATCCCAACGGAAATGTCATGCGGCGGATTGTGGCGCGATTCCGCGACCGGCCCGCCGGCGCGGGGTCAGCCGTCGCTGGCGACCAGCCGCAGCGGCGGCCTGCCGCGCACCGCCCCGCCGCCGCTGCGCTTGGCGGCGTAGCAGGCATCGTCGGCGTCGGCCAGCCACTGCGCCGGATCGCGGTGGCCGTCGAGCTCGGCCACCCCCAGGCTGGCGCCCACGCGCAGCATGCGTCCCTGCCAGGGCAGCGCCAGCGTGCAGATCGCGTAGCGCACCTTGTCGGCCACCCCCAGCGCCTGCGCCTGGTCGCAGTGCGGCAACAGCACGGCGAACTCGTCGCCGCCCAGGCGAGCGACGGTGTCGCTGGCGCGAACCACGCCGGCGATCGCCTGCGCCACCGCCACCAGCATGCGGTCGCCGGCAGCGTGGCCGGCGCTGTCGTTGATCGGCTTGAAGTGGTCGAGGTCGATCATCACGATCGCCGCCGGACGCACGCTGCCGGCGGCACCGAACACCTGCGCCAGCGCGCGCTCGAAGCCCTTGCGGTTGGCCACACCGGTCAGTGCGTCGTGCAGCGCTGCGTGCTCGAGCTGCTGGCGCGAGTGCACCTGCTCGCTGACGTCGCTGACGCTCCAGATCGTGCCGGCCGCCGGCACCTGCGGATCGACCGGACGCGCACGCACCTGGGCCCAGAACGCCGTGCCGTCGGCACGCTGCAGCTGCCACTCGCCGACGTACGGTTGCCCGCGCGCGAACGCCGCCGCCACCTGCTGGTCCAGCGCACGCGCGTCGCTGTCGCACGGGAACACGCGCCGCGCCGGCTGTCCGACCAGCTCGTCCTCGAGCCTGCCGACCAGCGCGCACAGTTCGGTGCTGACGATCTCGAAGCGGCGCCGACGCGTGAACGCCAGCCCCACCGGCGCGGCCGCCATCACCGAGCCCAGCTTGCGCAGCACCTCGGCATTGAACGACTCCATCTGCGCGCGCTCGGCCCAGACGTGGCGCAGCGTGCGCGCGAGCTGTCCGATCTCGCCGCCGGCGCGCGGCCAGTCGCCGTCGTCGTTGCCCTGCAGCAGCGCCGCGGCGCGGCGCTCGAGGGCCGCCAGCGGCCGCAGCTGCCAAGCCAGGTAGACCAGCAGCATCAGCGCCAGCAGCGCCGCCGCCAGCGCGCCGTGGCGCAGCGCCTGCCCGCGCGCGGCGTGCAGCGGCGCAAGCAACTGCGAGGTCGGCGTCGCGCGCCACACATGCCATCCGACCTCGCCGGCGCCGGCCATCGCGACCACCTCGCCTGGCTGCCGCCAGTGCCCGGCGTCGCGCAGCAGCGGTCGGCCGTCGGCGACCCATTGTGCGTGCGCCTGGGCCAGCCTCGGCTCGTCGGCCAGTGCGCCCAGCAGCCGCGCCTGCTGGGGGTGCGCGAGGATGCGCCCCTGCCCGTCGGCGACGACGATCAGCTCGCCCGTCTCGCCCGGCACATCCTCGCGCGACTCGGCAATGCCGGCCAGCAGGTCGCGGCTGGCCAGGCGCATCGCGCCGCCGACCACGCCGCGCACCGTGCCCCCGGCGTCGACCAGCGGATGCACAAACACGACCGTCGGATCCTCCGACGACCGGGCACGCAGCGGCTCGGAGGTCTGCGCGAGCCCGCTGGCCAGGGCACGCTGGAAGTACGCGTGTTCGGCCACCGACGCGCCGTCGCCCGGCGCGGCGTGCGCATCGTGCCGCAGCAGCACCCGCCCGGCGGCGTCGGCGACGAAGACCTGCGCGAACATCGCCCGCAGCACCGTCTTGTGCTCCAGCACCTCGGCCAGGCGCCGCGGGTCGTCGAGGGCCCCAGGGCCCAACTGCGCAGCGCTGATCGCCAGCGCACGGTGCAGCTCGGCCGCGCGCCGACCGATCACCGCGGCGGTGCGCTGCGCCTCGACCTGCCCGCGCCGGCTCGCCTGCTCGACGATCTGCCGCTCGGCCACCCGGCCCATCTGCCACGCCGTCCACGCCATGCCGGCGAGCATGACCGCCAGCACCCCGGCGGCGAGCCTCGCCTTCAGCGTGCCGAACCAGCACCGCGGGCACCACCCGGGCAGCCGCACGCGCCGGCGCCCCGGCGCGCGCGCCGGCGCGTCGTCGCTGACAAACAGGTCGGCGTCCACCGCGTCAGCGTCCGCGACGACCGGCGGCGCGCCGGCACGCCCGGGCGGCGGAGTTCAGGCGGGTGGAAGGGGATGGCGACATCGCGCGTCGGTGGCGGGCCCGCGGCGGGGTCCGATGCCGCGCTATCGGCGCCGGCGCCCGGGACTTGAGCCGCGCGCCCCGGCCGCGGGGCTCAGCCGCCGCGGTGCCCGGGGATCGGCGGCAGCGGCAGCCGCACGTCGGCGCACTGCGCACGGTGGCGCAACGCGTGGTCCATCAGCACCAGCGCCAGCAGCGCCTCGGCGATCGGCGTGGCGCGGATGCCCACGCAAGGGTCGTGGCGGCCCAGCGTCTCGAGCGTCGTCGGACGACCCTGGCGGTCGATCGACGCCCTCGCGATGCGGATCGAACTCGTCGGCTTGAGCGCCAGGCGCACCACCAGATCCTGCCCGGTCGAGATGCCGCCGAGCACGCCGCCGGCGTGGTTGCTGGCGAAGCCATCGGGCATCAGCTCGTCGCCGTGCACGCTGCCGCGCTGCGCGACGACGCCGAAACCGTCGCCGATCTCGACGCCCTTCACCGCGTTGATGCCCATCATCGCGTAGGCGATGTCGGCGTCGAGCTTGTCGTACAGCGGCTCGCCGAGCCCCACCGGCACGTTCGTCGCGCGCACCTCGATGCGCGCGCCGCACGAGTCGCCGACGCGTCGCAGTGCGTCCATGTGCGCCTCGAGCTGCGGGATCAACGTGGCGTTCGGCGCGAAGAAGGCGTTGTGCGCGATGTGCTCGACGCCCTCGAAGGGGATCTCGATCTCGCCGAGCGCGCTCATCCAGCCGACGACGCCGGTGCCGAAGGCTTCGCGCAGCCACTTGCGCGCGACCGCGCCGGCGGCCACCGTCGGCGCGGTCAGCCGCGCCGAGCTGCGGCCACCGCCGCGCGGGTCGCGGTGGCCGTACTTGCGCCAGTAGGCGTAGTCGGCGTGCCCGGGACGGAAGGTGTCGAGCAGGTTCGCGTAGTCCTTGCTGCGCTGGTCGGTGTTGCGGATCAGCAGCGCGATCGGCGTGCCGGTGGTCAGGCCCTCGAACACACCCGACAGGATCTCGACGCGGTCGGCCTCCTGGCGCTGCGTCACGTGACGGCTGGTACCCGGACGGCGGCGGTCGAGGTCGGGCTGGATGTCGGCTTCGCTCAGCGCCATGCCCGGCGGGCAGCCGTCGATCACGCAGCCGATCGCCGGGCCGTGGCTCTCGCCGAAATTCGTGACGCGAAACGACTCGCCGAGGGTGCTGCCGGACATGCGGGCATTGTAGGAGCGGCGCGCACCGCCGCCCCGGCGCGGTCCGGGTCGCTGCGACCGTCGACGCACGCCCTTCGGGCCGCGGTGCGGTCTTGACCCGGTTCAAGGCTGCGGCCGTGTCGACCGCCTAGAGTCCGGGCGCCGTGACACGCCACCCGCCCGCCGCCCGACCGTGCCGACTCGGCGTCGCGCTGGCGCTGCTCGCGCTCGTCGCGCAGTGGTGGTGGGTCGCGTCCAGCGCGGCGCACCAGGCGCGCTGGCTCGCCGGCGCGCCGTGGGCGGCGGTGTGCACCTCGTCGACCGACGCGACGACGCCGTCCAGCGGCGGTGCCGTCGCGCAAGCCGCCGACGCGTGCGCGGTGTGCGCCGTCGCGGCGCTGCCGTTCGCGCTGACCACGGTCGCCGCGCGAGCCGACACGGCGCACGCCGACGCACCGGCACCACGGCGCCGGACGGCCGCGCCGCCGCACGCCGACGCCACGCTGCGTCCGCCGGTGCGCGCGCCGCCGCGCGCCTGAGCCTCCGCACCCGCCGACTTCGATCGACGGTGCCGCCTCGGCACCGTTGCGTCGCGCGCGCCCGCACCCGGCGCGGCGACCTCTTGCGACCCCCTGCCTTCGATGAGCCCCATGCCGTACGCACTCTCCTGCCGCGCGCCTTCGCGCCTCCGCCCACCGCCGCATCACCCCCGCCTGCGCCCGCTGTGCGTCGCGCTGGCGGCGCTGCCCGGCCTGGCCGCCGCACAGGCCACCCCAGGCACCGCACCGAACACCGTCGTCGTCGAGGCGCCACGGGCGATCAGCGCTGGCGCGCCGACCCGTGTCGATCCCGCACGGCTGCCGACGCTGCGCGCCGCCGCCAGCGACACCGCCGCGCTGCTGCGCGACATCCCCGGCGTCGGCCTGCAGGGCGCCGGCGGCGTGTCGAGCCTGCCGTCGATCCACGGGCTGGCAGGCGACCGCGTGCGCGTGCAAGTCGACGGCATGGACCTGATCGCTTCGTGCCCGAACCACATGAATCCGCCGCTGTCGTACCTCGATGCGAGCCAGGTCGGGGCGCTCGAGGTGTGGGCCGGCATCGCGCCGGTGAGCGCGGGCGGCGACAGCCTCGGCGGCACGATCGTCGCGCGCACCGCCGACCCCGAGTTCGCGCCAGCCGGCGGCGGCCCGCTCGTCAAGGGCGAGGCCGGCGCCTTCGTGCGCAGCAACGGCCGCGCGCGCGGCGGTCATCTGGCCGCGACCTACGCCACCGAGACGCTGAGCGCGCGCTACCACGGCGCGATCGCGCGCGCCGGCAACCACGACGCCGGCGACGATTTCAAGTCGAGCACCGACACCGGGCGTGTGGGCCACCAGTTGCCACTCGACGAGGTCGGCTCGACGGCCTACGACACGCGCAACCACACGCTGGGGCTGGCATGGCGCAGCGGCCAGCACCTGTTCGACGCGCGCCTGGGCTACCAGGACCTGCCCGAGCAGCTGTACCCGAACCAGCGCATGGACATGCTCGGCAACACGCAGCGCCGCGTCAACCTGCGCTACGTCGGCCGCTTCGACGGCGCCACCGTCGAGGCTCGCCTATACCGCGAGCACGTCGAGCACTTCATGGACTTCGGCGCCGACAAGCGCTTCTGGTACGGCACGAACTCGGGTGCCGGCGAACCTTGCTCACCGGTGCGCTTCCACGGCGATCCGGCCGGCACCTGCGCCGCCGGCATGCCGATGGACACCGAGAGCCGCAACACCGGGCTCACGCTGAAGGCCGAACTGCCGCTGGGCGACGCGTCGCTGCTGCGTGTCGGCGCCGAGGCGCAGGCGTACCGGCTCGACGACTGGTGGCCGGCGTCGGGCGGCGGCATGGGCCCGGGCGACTTCGTCAACATCGCCGACGGGCGGCGCGACCGCCTGGCGCTGTACGGCGAGTGGCAGGCCCGCCACGGCGAGCGCTGGACGACGCTGGTCGGCGCACGCGCCGAACGCGTGACCAGCGACGCCGGCGACGTGCGCGGCTACAGCACCGCGGCCAACGCGTCGGGCGCGCAGGTGGCGGAGGCCGCCGCGTTCAACGCCCTCGACCGCAAGCGCCGCGACCACCAGGGGGACCTCGCGGCGCTGGTGCGCTACGCCGCCGGCGCCACGCTCGACGTCGAAGTCGGCGCCGCGCGCAAGGTGCGTTCGCCGAACCTGTACGAGCGCTACACGTGGTCGAGCTGGGCGATGGCGGCGACGATGAACAACTTCGTCGGCGACGGCAACGGCTACGTCGGCAATCCCGACCTGAAGCCCGAGGTCGCGCACACCGTGTCGGCGACGCTCGACTGGCACGCCGAGGACCGCCGCTGGCAGCTCAAGGCCACGCCGTACGTCACGCGCGTCTCGGACTACATCGACGCGGTCGCACGCACCGGCTGGAAGCCGGGCCAGTTCAACGTGCTCGGCTACGCCAACCAGTCGGCGCGGCTGCGGGGCGTCGACCTGTCGGGGCGCATGCCGCTGGCCAGCGGGCCGTCCGGCGACTGGGGCGTCGAGGCCGTCGTCGCCTACGTCGACGGCGAGAACCGCGACAGCGGCGACGCGCTGTACCAGGTGATGCCGCTGAACGCCAGGCTGACGCTGACGCATCGCCGCGGCGGCTGGGACCACGCGATCGAGTGGGTGCTCGTCAAGGCCAAGCGCGACGGCTCCGACGTGCGCAACGAGGTCACGACACCCGGCTACGGGCTGCTGCACCTGCGCGCCGGCCACGCCTGGCCGCGCGTGCGCGTCGACGTCGGCGTCGAGAACCTGCTCGACCGCCTGTACTTCCTGCCCACCGGCGGCGCCTACATCGGCCAGGGCCGCACGATGAGCATCACCGGCGTGCCGTGGGGCACCGCGGTGCCGGGGCCGGGGCGGTCGGTGTATGCGAACGTGACGCTGTCGTTCTGACCGGCTCACGCCCGCGCCGGCGTCGGGGACGGCCCGGCGCGGCGCGGGCGCGTCGCGTCGCATCGCGCAGTCGATGCGGCTCGCGACGCGAACGGCGCCTGTGCGCCGCTAGCTCCCGCGCAGCGTGTCGGACGGCGAGCAGCCGAACCGGTCCCGATACTGGATCGCAAAGCGCCCCATGTGCACGAAGCCGTGCGCCAGCGCGATCGCGGTCACGCTGGTGTCGCGCCCCTGGCGACGACCCTCGAGCAGCGCCTCGTGCGCGGTCTGCAACCGGAAGCGGCGTGCGTACACCGTCGGCGGCGGCTCGCCGCGGCGGTGGAACACCGCCTCCAGCGTTCGCGGGCACACGCACGCGTGGCGCGCCATCTCGGCCAGGGTCAGCGCCCTGTCCGGATGCGCGTGCACGTACTCCTTGACGCGTCGCAGGCAGCGTTCGTCCCCGGGCTCGGCGCCGCGCGGCTGCCGCGGCTCGCACAACAAAGCGGTGAATGCCGACAGCAGGTACGCCTCCATCGACGCCGCCGCGGCCGGATGGCGCAACCACTCGCGCCCGTGGCGGTCGAGGTTGGCGGTCAGATCGAGCACGGCCTGCCACCAGGCCGCCACCGACGGATCGCGCCGCGGGTGCGACAGCGCAAAACGCGGCTCGCTGCTGCCGCCCCACTCGTCGGCACGCCGCTGCACGGTGCGGCGCGGAACCTGCACCAGCAGCATCGTGCAGTCGCCGCTCCAGTGCATGCGGCTGCGCACCTGCGGGCGCAGCACGCTGAGCACCTGCGGGTCGACACGCGCCTGATCGCGCCCGCTGGCCAGTTCGGCGTGGCCCGCCAGGGGCATCTGCACGAGGTAGAAGTCGCCGCGCTCGCCCGGGTCGATGACCACGTCGGCGCCGTAGCGCAGCACGTTGATCGAGACGTCCTCGAGGCGCACCTGGTTGTGTCGCACGTCGAGGGCCGCGCCGCGTCCACCCACCTCCAGCCGGTGCGGCGAGAACACGCGCCCGATGGCCGCGGTCGCCTCGTCGACGCTGCGCGATCGCAGCAGCGGGTAGGCGTCGAGCAGTTGGCGCGAAGGAGGGGTCGGCTGCATGCGCTGCGTCGATCGATCGATGGCTGGACTGCAGGAGTATTCCGCCGGCGGGGCCTGCCACCGGCGGCATCGAACCCGGGAATACCCTGAGCCGACGACGCCCGCAACGTGGCGCAGGGCCGCGTGCGGCACCGACTGCCGCGCGAAACGGACAGCGTCCGGCGTGTTCCGGATAGCCGCCGGCGCCGCAAAGGCGCAGGATGCACGGCACGCGGCGTGCCGGCGCCTCTGCGCCCGGCGCGCCGCCTGCCCGCGGCGCGCGCCGCGCCCGACCCGATCTAACGCACCGAGACACCGCCATGAACCGCCTGCGACGCCTGACCTGCCTGTCCGCCCTCGCGCTCGCCGCCGTGGCCACGCCTGCGTCCGCGCAGGAGATCGTGCTGCGCGCCGTGACCGCCTTCCAGCCCGGCACGGCCTTCTCCAAGCCCTTCGAGGCCTTCGTGGAGAAGGTCAACGCCGAGGGCAAGGGACTGGTGCGCATCAACCTCGTCGGCGGCCCTTCGGCCGTGCCGCCGTTCGAACTCGGCAACGCCGTGTCCAGCGGCGTGGTCGACATCGCCAACGTCACCTCGGCCTTCTACCCGACGCTGCTGCCCGAGGGCGAGGCGCTCAAGCTCGCCGAGCGCACGATCCAGGAGCAGCGAGCCAACGGCGCCTGGGCGCTGCTCAACCAGTTGCACAACCAGCGCATGAACGCCTGGTACCTCGCGCGCACCGGCGACGGCACGCCGTTCCACCTGTACCTGAACAAGCCGATCGACAAGGCCGACCTGAAGGGCCTGACGCTGCGCGTCACGCCGATCTACCGCGCCTTCTTCGAAGCCCTGGGCGCGAAGAACGTGCAGACGCCGCCGGGCGAGGTCTACACGTCGCTCGAGCGCGGGGTCGTCGACGGCTACGGCTGGCCGATCCAGGGCATCCTCGACCTCGGCTGGCACGAGGTGACCAAGATGCGCGTCGAGCCCGGGTTCTACCAGGTCGACGTCAACGTGCTGGTCAACCTCGACAAGTGGAAGTCGATGCGCGAGGACCAGCGTGCGTTCCTGACCCGCATGGCCGAGTGGCTGGAGTCGACCAACGCGCGCAACGCCGAGTTGAACAAGGCCGAGGCCGACCGCCAGGCCGCCGCCGGCATCAAGACGATCACGCTCACCGGCGCCGAGCGCGACAAGTGGCTGCAGACCGCGCGCGACGTCGGCTGGGCGCAGGTCGAGAAGATCGCACCGGCGAACGCCAAGCGCCTGCGCGAGTTGCTGGCGCGCTGAGCGCCCGGGGCGCGCACGGGAGACGCTGCCTTGCCTGCGGCCCTCGGGCGCGCCTGGGACACGCTGCTCACCGGCCTGGGGCTGCTGGCCGGCGCGCTGTTCGGCCTGATGGCGCTGGCCATCGGCGTCGACGTCGTGCTGCGCAACCTCGGCGCCGGGGGCGCCGGCTGGCTGATCGAGGTGATCGAGTACGGGCTGCTGGTGGCCACCCTGCTGGCCGCGCCGTGGGTGCTGCGCGAGGGCGCGCATGTGACGGTGGACGTGCTGGTGGCGAGCCTGCCAGGAACGGTGGGCGCCGCCGCGCGCAGGTTCGCGGCCGTAATGGGGATGGCGGTGTGCGCGGGCGTGGCTTGGTACGGCTGGCGCGCCACCGCGCTGGCGCTGGCGCGCGACAGCCTGGTGTTCAAGTCGCTCGTGTTCCCCGAATGGTGGATCCTGGCGCTGGTGCCCGCCGGCATGGCGCTGATGGCCGTCGAGTTCGCGCGCCAGGCGTGGCGCGGCGGCCCGCAGCCGGACGCCGGCTGAAGACGGCCCGGGCGGCGGGGCGCGCGATGGGCGGCATGGACTGGGGGCAGGCGCTGGCGCTGATGGTCGGCGGGCTGGCGCTGCTGCTGGCGCTCGGCGTGCCGGTGGCGGTGGCCTTCTTCGGCATCAACCTCGTCGGCGCCTGGATCTTCCTCGGCGGCGACAGCGGGCTGATGCAGATGACGCGCAACGCCGTCACGTCGATCACCAACTTCAGCCTCGCGCCGATCCCGCTGTTCGTGCTGATGGGCGAGGTGCTGCTGCACTGCGGGGTGGCCTTCCGCGCCATCGACGCGATCGAGCGCGTGATCACCCGCGTGCCGGGCCGGCTGCCGGTGGTCACGGTGGCCGGCGGCACGGTGTTCGCCGCGCTGTCGGGATCGACGATCGCCAACACCGCGATGCTCGGCCGCTCGCTGCTGCCCGAGATGCTCAGGCGCGGCTACCACCCGACGCTGGCGATGGGCCCGATCATGGCCACCGGCGGCATCGCGATGCTGATCCCGCCGTCGGCGCTGGCCGTGCTGGTGGGCAGCCTGGCCGGCATCTCGATCTCGCGCCTGCTGGTGGCCGGCATCCTGCCGGCGCTGCTGATGGCGACGCTGTTCTTCGGCTACATCGTGCTGCGCGCGAAGCTGCGGCCGCAGGACGCGCCGCCCGAGGACGAGGTGCCGATGCCGGCGCGCGAGCGCTGGCGGCCGTTCCTCGTCTACGTGCTGCCGCTGTCGGGCATCCTGCTGGTCGTCGTCGGCTCGCTGCTGGCCGGCATCGCCACGCCCACCGAGTCGGCCGCGCTCGGCGTGATCGCCTCGGTGCTGGCGGCCGCCGCCTACCAGTCGCTGACGGCGCGTGCGCTGGCCACCGCGCTGCGCGAGACGGCCAAGACCAGCGTGATGATCCTGTTCATCATCCTCGCGTCGTCGACCTTCAGCCAGATCCTGTCGTTCTCCGGCGCCACCGGTGGCCTGGTCGGGACGGTCACGGCGCTGGGCGCCGACCGCTCGACGGTCGTGCTGGGCATGATGCTGGTGCTGCTGCTGCTGGGCTGCTTCGTCGACCAGGTCAGCATGGTCATGATCACGGTGCCGCTGTTCGTGCCGCTGGCGCACGCCGCCGGCGTCGACCTGCTGTGGCTGGGCGTGATCTACCTGCTGACGATGGAGATCAGCTTCCTGACGCCGCCGTTCGGGCTGCTGCTGTTCGTGATGCAGGGCATCGCGCCCGTGGGCACGCGCATCGGCACGATCTACCGCGCCGCCTTCCCCTTCCTGGTCTTGGAGCTCACGGTGCTCGGCCTGCTGCTGGCCTTCCCGGCGCTCGGGCTGTGGCTGCCGTCGCTGATGCCCTGAAGCGCCGACGCCCCGATCCCGCGCACCCCGCCGCACCGTCGCACCCGAACCGCCCAGCCACGCCCACCGACCATGGCCGAACGATCCTTCGCTCGCGAAGTGCAGCAGCTCAAGGTGCCGCCCGGCACCGTGTTCCACGGCGAAGGCATCCTGGCCGTGACCAAGGCGCTGCTCGAGGCCGGCGTCGGCTACGTCACCGGCTACCAGGGCGCGCCGATCTCGCACCTGATGGACGTGCTGGCCGACGCCCAGCCGATCCTCGACGAGCTCGGCGTGTACTTCGAGCCCGCGGCCAGCGAGGCGGCCGCGGCGGCGGCGCTGTCGGCCTCGGTCAACTACCCGGTGCGCGGCGCGGCGACCTGGAAGTCCACCGTCGGCACCAACGTCGCCTCCGACGCGCTGGCCAACCTGGCCTCGGGCGGCGTCACCGGCGGCGCGCTGGTGATCGTCGGCGAGGACTACGGCGAAGGCTCCAGCATCATGCAGGAGCGCACCCATGCCTTCGCGATGAAGTCGCAGATCTGGCTGCTCGACCCGCGGCCGCACCTGCCTTCGATCGTCAAGGCGGTGCACGACGGTTTCGCGCTGTCGGAGGCCACGCATACGCCGGTGATGCTCGAGCTGCGCATCCGCTCCTGCCACCTGCACGGTCGCTTCGTGACGCGCGAGAACCGTCGCCCGGCGTTTTCGCTGAAGGATGCGCTGGAGCACCCGAGGCGCGACACCAGCCGCATCGTGCTGCCGCCGGCGGCCTTCCAGCACGAGCGCGAGAAGGTCGAACAGCGCTGGCCGGCGGCGCTGAGGTTCATCACCGAGCACGGGCTGAACGAGTTCGTCGACGGCGAAGTCGACCACGTCGGCGTCGTCATGCTCGGCGGCATGGCCAACAACGTGATGCGCGCGCTCGAACTGCTCGGCATGGCCGACCTGTTCGGCGCCAGCCGGGTGCCGCTGTACATCCTCAACGTCGCCTACCCGCTGGTCGACGAGGAGGTCGTGCGCTTCTGTCGCGGCAAGCGCGCGGTGCTCGTCGTCGAGGAGGGCCAGCCCGACTACCACGAGCAGCACCTGAACACCATCCTGCGCCGCCACGGCCTGGCCACCGCGGTGCACGGCAAGGACATGCTGCCGATGGGCGGGGACTACACGGTGGCGGTGCTGCGCCAGGGGCTGCGCGCCTTCCTGCAGACGCACCACCCGGCGGCCTTCGCGGCGCCGGTGGCGGTGTCGCTGCCCGCGCCGTCGACGGCCCGCGGCGCCGCGCGCGACGGCGCGGCCGCCGGTGAGGGCGCGACCGCCGGTGAGGGCGCACCGGTGGCGATCAGAGCGCTGCTGCCGCCACGCCCACCCGGCCTGTGCGTCGGCTGCCCCGAGCGGCCGATCTTCTCCTCCTTCAAGCTCGTCGAGCGCGAGCTCGGCGCGCACCACGTGTCGGCCGACATCGGCTGCCACCTGTTCTCGACCATGCCGCCGTTCCACCTCGGGGCGACGACGATGGGCTACGGTCTCGGCGCGTCCAGCGCCTCGGCCTTCAACGCCGGCGGCCGGCTCGGCGCCGGCAAGCGCGCGGTGGCCTTCATGGGCGACGGCGGCTTCTGGCACAACGGGCTGACCTCGGGCATCGCCAACGCGGTGTTCAACCGCCACGACAACGTGTTCGTGATCGTCGACAACAACTACTCGGCGGCCACCGGCGGCCAGGACGTGCCGTCGTCGCGCGCCGCCCACCCGCAGCGCAGCACGATGCACCCGATCGAGAGCGCGGTGCGCGGCGTCGGCGTCGAGTGGGTGCGCACCGTCACCCGCACCTACGACGTCGCCGCGATGCGCGCGGCGCTGCACGAGGCGCTGTCGACCCCGTTCAAGGGGCCGAAGGTGGTGATCGCGCAGAGCGAGTGCATGCTCAACCGCCAGCGGCGCGAGAAGCCGCTGAAGGCGCAGGCGATCCGCGCCGGGGAGCGCGCCGTGCACGAACGCTTCGGCGTCGACGCGGCGATGTGCTCGGGCGACCACGCCTGCATGCGCGTGTCCGGCTGCCCGAGCCTGACGCTGGCGCCGAGCGGCGACGCCCTCAAGCCCGACCCGGTGGCGCAGGTCGACGAGCACTGCGTGGCCTGCGGCCATTGCGGCGAGGTGGCCGACGCCGCGGTGCTGTGTCCGTCGTTCTACAAGGCGCACAAGGTGCACCACCCGGGCCCCGGCGAGCGCTGGCGCGCCCACTGGCGCGCCCGGCTGCTGGGCTGGCTGCAGGGGCGCCAGCGGCGCGCGCGTACCGCGCGCGCGCTGTACCCGCAGGAAAGCGCATGAACGTCGCCACGACGGCGCCGCGGCGCATCCACCTGGCGATCATGGCGCTCGGCGGCCAGGGCGGCGGCGTGCTGGTCGACTGGATCGTCGGCCTGGCCGAACACGCCGGCTGGACGGCGCAGGCCACCTCGGTGGCCGGCGTGGCCCAGCGCACCGGCGCCACCATCTACTACCTCGAACTCGTCGAGCCGACGCCGGGCCGCGAGCCGGTGCTGGCGCTGATGCCGGTGCCCGGCGAGGTCGACGTGCTGATCGCCGCCGAGCTGATGGAGGCCGGGCGCGCCGTCGAGCGCGGGCTGGTCACTCCCGAGCGCACCACCGTCGTCGCCAGCAGCCACCGCGTGTACGCGGTGCAGGAGAAGGTCGTGCCTGGCCACGGCGTGGCCGACGCCGCCTCCGTGCTCGACGCGGTGCGGCGCCAGGCCCGACGCCTCGTGATCGACGACATGCAGGCGCTCGCGGTGCGCCACGGCAGCGTGATCTCGGCCAGCCTGTTCGGTGCGCTGGCCGGCAGCGGCGCGCTGCCCTTCGATCAGGCGGCGTTCGAGGCGGTGGTCGAGCGCAGCGGGGTCGGCGTGCAGGCCAGCCTGGCGGCGCTGCGCGCCGGCGCCGAGCTCGCGCGTCGCGCGCCCGATCCTGCGCGGCCCACCGACCCGATGCAGGCGGCCCCGCGGCCACTGCCGACGCACGCGGCCGCGCCCGCGCTGCAACCTCTGGTCGACCGCATCCGCAGCGATTTCGCGCGCCCGGCCTGGGGCTGGCTCGGCGAGGGCCTGGCGCGCGTGGTCGACTGGCAGGACGTCGCCTACGGCGCCGAGTACCTCGACCGCGTGGCACGTCTGGCCGCGCGCGACGACGGCCGCGACGGCCATGCGCTGACGATCGAGGCGGCGCGCTGGATCGCGGTGGCGATGAGCTACGACGACGTCATCCGCGTGGCCGACCTCAAGACCCGCGCCGAGCGCAGCGCGCGCGTGCGGCTCGAGGTCGGCGCCGGCCCCGACGACGTCGTCGGCACCGAGGAGTACTTCCACCCGCGCCTGGACGAACTGGCCGGGCTGTTGCCGCGCGCCTGGGCCGACCGGCTCGACGCCGCACCGCGCCTGAAGGCCTGGCTGGCGCCGCGCCTGGACCGCGGGCGACGCGTGCGCACGCACACGCTGCGCGGCCACCTGCAGCTGCGCGCGGTCGCGGCGCTGCGGCGCTGGCGACGCGGCAACCGCCGCCACGCCGGCGAAGTGGCGCATCTCGAGGCCTGGCTCGCGGCGGTCGAGAGCGCGCTGTCGCGCGACGCCGCGCTGGCGGTCGAGCTGTTGCGCTGTCGCCGCCTCGTCAAGGGCTACAGCGACACGCATGCACGCGGCAGCAGCCGCTTCGACCGCCTGGTGCACATGGTCGACGCGCTGGCCGGCCGGCCCGGGCCCGCGGCTGCACTCGCGCGCCTGCGCGAGGCGGCGCTGCGCGATGCCGAGGGCGTGGCGCTGGAGCAGGCGATCGCGGCGCTGTGGGCTGCGCCGGCCACGACAGACGCGCCGCGTGCGACGCTCGCGCAAGAACCGTAGGCGACCTGCAGGCGGCGGCCTGCCCCGGGTGCGCCGCCTCGGGCTCGGCCGAGGCGCCCGTCGCACCGCCGCGGCACCGACGCCTGCGCGTCGCCGTTCGGGCCCTCGAACCACCGCGGCGAGCCCCGCGACCGGCTCCGCGACCACCCGGCGCTGTCCGGTCGAAGTCCGATCGGCGCGCCTCGCGCCAGCGGCGTTCGGCCGCAGGCGGCGATCGGCGCACCCGCCGGGCCCATAGAATTCCATCGGCACCGGCGCTCGAGGACACGCGATGCGACTCACCTCCGACACTGCCCGCGGATTCGTGCTGTCGCGGGTCGGACGCGATTTTGCGCAGGATCCCTACCCGGACTTCGCGACGCTGCGCGAACACGCGCCGCTGTGCCGGCAGCCCGACGACTCGGTCGTCGTGAGCCGCTACGACGACGTTCGCGCGGTGTTGACCGACGCGGCGCGCTTCTCGTCGGACAAGCGGGTCGACTTCCGGCCGAAGTTCGGCGACGGCCCGCTGTACGAGCACCACACCACCTCGCTGGTGTTCAACGACCCGCCGTACCACACGCGGGTGCGCAAGCTGCTGCAGCCCTTCTTCGCCGTGCAGACGCTGCGCCGCATGGAGGACAGCGTCTCGCGCATGGTCGACGAACTGCTCGACCGGGCGGCCGACAGGCGCATCATCGACGTCGTCGGCGAGTTCGCGGTCGCCATTCCGCTGAACCTGGTCGGCGACCTGCTGGGCGTGCCTCGCGGCGAGCGCGAGCCGCTGCGCGCGTGGGCCGGGCTGATCCTCGGCGGGCTCGAGCCGGTGCGCACGGCCGAGCAGCTCGCCGCCGGCCATCGTGCCGTCGAGGAGTTCAAGGCCTACCTGCGCGAGCTGATCGCGCACAAGCGCGCGCACCCGTCGAAGAACGCCGACCTCGACATCCTCTGGACGCTGATCCAGGCGGCCGACGCCGGCGACGGCCTGACCGAGCTCGAGATCATCCACAACTCGATCTTCATGCTCAACGCCGGGCACGACACCACGACCAGCCTGATCGCGAACGGGATCGACCTGCTGCTGCGCTTTCCCGCCGAACTCGAACGCCTGAAGCGCGACCCGGCGTTGCTGAAGACCGCCGTCGAGGAGATGCTGCGCTACGAGAGCCCGCTGCAGATCGGCAACCGCCGCTCGAGCGTCGAGGTCGAGATCCAGGGCGAAACGCTGCCCGCGGGCACCTTCATCCACGTGGCGATCGCGGCGGCCAACCGGGACCCGCGGCAGTTCGCCGATCCCGACGTCTTCGACGTCGCGCGCGAGCCGAACCGCCACGTCGCCTTCGGGCACGGCATCCACTTCTGCGCCGGCAACGCGGTGGCGCGCATGGAGGCGCAGGTCGCCTTCGGGAGGCTGCTCGCGCGGTTTCCCCGCCTGCGTCGTGCGGGCCCGACGGTGCGACCCGACCGCTCGCGCTTCCGCGTGGTCGACGAACTGCAGGTGGAATTGCTGGCCTGACCCGTTCGCGTTCGACCGTTCGAGCGCCCGGCCACGCGTCACGGCGCCCGCCGGGCGTGCCGCGGGCGGGGCCGGTCAACAACGCTGCGGTGGACGGTCCGCGTCCTGCGAACGTCCGAGGCACTGCTGCGAACCGCAGCAGGTCGAGCACGCCCGCCGTGCCCGGCTCGCGCGATCGGGGCACGCATCGAGCCCGCGCATCATCCACGCCGGCGCCGCCCCGACCACGCCCGATCGGACGGCGGAAGTGGTCATGGGATTGAACGCGGCACCGTCTCAGATCATCCGCGACGGCAGCCAGGTCGCGAGCCACGGGAACAGGCTCAGCAGCACGAGCCGCACGACGTCGACCGCAGCGAACGGGCCGATGCCCCGCACCACGGTCGCGAGGGACACCTTGGAGATCGCCTGGATCACGAACAGGTTGATGCCGACCGGCGGCAGGATCATGCCGATCTCGCAGACCGTGATCAGCATGACGCCGAACCAGATCGGATCGAAGCCGAGCGCGACGATCAGTTGAAACACGGGGCCGACGGTGAGCAGGATCATCGACAGTTCGTCCATCAGCGCACCGAGCACCACGTAGGCCAGCATCAGCACGGCCATCACCACCCAGCGGTTCCAGCCGAGGTCGCTGACCAGGCCGATCAGCGCGTCGGTCATGCCGGTGGACTCGATGAACGCGTTGAAGATCCCCGCGCCGATCAGGATCATGAAGATCATGCCGCTGGTCAGCGCGGTTTCGGTGACGCCGCTGGAGAGCATGCGCCGGTCCATGCGCCCGCTGACGGCGGCCAGCGCGACCGCGCCCACGGCGCCCACCGCCGCCGCCTCGGTCGGCGAGAACCAGCCCAGGTAGAGCCCGCCCAGCACGACGCCGAACAGCACCAGCACCTGCCACACCGACAGCAGCGCGCGCCAACGCGCGGCCCAGTCCTGGCGCCTGCCCGCCGGCCCGGCGTCGCCCGAGCGCCGCACCGAGTACGCCACCGCCAGCGCGTACAGCAGCATGCCGAGGATGCCGGGCAGCACGCCGGCGAGGAACAGCTTGCCGATCGACTGCTCGGTCGCCAGGCCGTAGATGACGAACAGGATCGAGGGCGGGATGATCACGCCGAGCGTGCCGCCGGCGGCCACCGACGCGGTCGCGAGCGAATCGGCATAGCCGTGACGGCGCATCTCGGGCAGCGCGACGCGCCCCATCGTGGCCGTGGTCGCGATACCCGAGCCGCTGATCGCGCCGAAGATCGCGCAGCCGCCGATGGTCGCCATCGCCAGCCCGCCGCGCAGGTGGCCGACGAGCGACGCGACGAACGCGTAGAGCGACTTCGACAGCCCCGCGCGCCCGGCGAACACGCCCATCGCGATGAACAGCGGCACGATCGACAGCGAGTACGGGAACACCGCCTCGAACGTCGTGCGCCCGAGCATGAACCCCGACGTGTCCAGCCCCTCGGTCAGGCTCAGGCCGACGAAGCCGACCACGCCCATCGCGATGGCCACCGGCAGGCGCAGCATCACCAGCAGGATCACCACGGCGAAGCCCAGCGCGCCGATCAGCGACGACGCCATCATCGCCGCCGCTGCGGTGGTGCAAGCACGCGCCTGCGCATCGACCCGGGGCTAGAACGGCGAGCCGGTCGAGAAGCGCGGGGCGCGCCGCTCGCGGTGGCTGGCGACGCCTTCGTGGACGTCGGGCCCGGAGAAGCCCATGAACTCCACGGCCAGCGACGCGTCGAAGGTCGGCCCCATCATGCGCAGCCAGTTGTTCAGCGCGTACTTGGTCCAGCGCACGGCGGTCGGCGAAGAGCGCGCCAGGCGCGTCGCGACCTGCAGCGCGGTGTCGCGCAGCTCCGACGCCTCGACGCAGCGCGCCACGAGGCCGATGCGCTCGGCCTCCTCGCCCGACACCGGCTCGCACAGCATCAGGTAGTACTTGGCCTTCGCCATCCCGCACAGCAGCGGCCAGATGATCGCCGCGTGGTCGCCGGCGGCCACGCCCAGCCGGGTGTGGCCGTCGACGATGCGCGCATCCCTCGCCGCGATCGGGATGTCGGCCAGCAGGCCGGCGACCAGCCCGGCGCCGACCGCCGGCCCGTGCATCGCCGACACGATCGGCCGGTCGCAGTTGATCACGTTGTAGACCAGGTCGCGCGCCTCGCGCCACACGCGCGCGCGCACGTCGAAGTCGCGCGCCATGTCCTCGACGAGCGAGAAGTCGCCGCCCGCCGAGAAGCCCTTGCCCTCGCCGCGAAGCACCACCGCGTTGACCGCCGGGTCGTCGCCGATGTCGCGCCAGACCGTGGCGAGTTCGCGATGGCCGTCGTGGTCGGCCGTCGCCAGCTTGCCGGGGCGTCCCATCACGACCTCGAGCACCCCGTCGGGATGCGCGGCGAAGGTCAGCGTCTTGTAGTGTGCGTAGCGTTCGATCATGGCGTCGTCGGCGCGTGGGCCGGTGTGGGCGTGGGAGACGTCGGTGCGGGTCAGACCGATCCGCCCGGGCGCTGCGCGCCCTGCGTATGCGGGCCGGCCAGTGCGCGGGCGAACTGCACGAGGCACACGACCGCCGCGAGCACGGTGCCGAACAGCACCGGCGCCCAGTACCAGATCATCGGCACGCCGATCGTCGGGGAACTGTCGCCGTACTCGAGCACCTGCAGCGCCGCACGGCCGGAGTGCCACGTGGCCAGGAACAGGAACGACGCGCCGAACAGCGGCCAGAGCCGCTCCAGCCCGCGCCGCACGGCCGCCGGCAGCCGTTCGAACAGCAGGTCGACCTCGACGTTGCCGCGGCTTTCGAACACGAAGGGAATCCAGAGGAACACCGCGGTCATCACCAGCATCTGCGTCAGGTCGACCATCCCGGGGATCGACTGCCCCAGCATGCGCCGGCTCACGATGTCGGCGACGGTCAGCAGCGCGCAGGCGAACAGCACCGCGACGCCGATGCCCGCGAGCCCGCGGCAGACGCGGTGCAGCAGCTGGTCCACCGGTGCGGCCGGCCCCGGGTTCTGGGTCACGCGATCAGCCCTTCTCGACTTTCGCCACCTCGCGCTGCATCGCGATGTAGACGTCGCGCGCGTCGGCAGCGCCCTGCTTCTCGAAGTCGATCATCGCCTTGTTGAACAGCGACACCAGCCTGCGGTCCCACTCGGCGCGATCCGCGTTGCTGAGCGTCACGATGGTGTTGCCGCGTGCCACTGCCGTCTCCTTGCCGGCGGCGTCCCACCTGTCCCACCAGCCCTGGACCTTGCCCAGCAGGGCCGCGCCCGAGATCTCGTCGACGACGCCGCGGATGTCGGCGGGCAGCGACCGGTACCGGCGCTCGTTCATCGCGAACCAGAACGCCGCGGTGTACACGCGCGCGTCGCAGTGGAAGCGCGTGACCTCGCTCAGCTTGAATGCGCGCACCGGGTCCCACGGGAAGGCCGCGCCGTCGAGCACACCGCGCTGCAGGCTCTCGTAGACCTGCGCGGGGGGCATGCCCACAGGGCTCGCGCCGAGGAACTCGAGCATCATCGACACGGTCGGCGACGGCGTGCGGATGCGCAACCCGCGCAGGTCGTCGGGCACCTCGATCTTGCGCTCGCGCGTGTGGAACAGCCCGCCGTTGTGCGTCATCAGCAGCAGCGGCTTGAGGCCCTGGTAGTCGGGGCCGAGCATCTTCGGGTACAGGTTCCACAGCGCGCGCGACCCGCCCTCGGCGGTCTTCACCAGCAGCGGCATCTCGACGATCGTGCTGCGCGTCATGCGCCCGCGCGGCAGCCCGCACAGGCCGAAGGCCACGTCGACGACGCCGTTGCGGCACTGGTCGAGCTGGTTCTGCGCCTGGCCCAGCGCGGACGTGCCCGGCGAGACCTGCACCGACACCGCCCCCTGCGTCTTCGCCTCGAGCTCGCGCGCCCACGGCTCCATGAAGTCGGTGTGCAGGCCGTGGGTCGGTGGCAGGTAGTGACTGAGCTTCAGCTGGATCTTCGACTGCGCCCGGACGATGGCCGGAAACGCGCCGATCGCGGCGATCCCCGCGGCACGGCCGATCACTTGGCGTCGGTTCGATGGCATGGGCGTTCCTTCCTTGTGGCGTTTCGTTGCGGTGGGTGCAGACTAGATCTTCCGGGTCCTGCCCGTCCAGTAGGGGTCCCGCAGAAGGTTCTTCTGGATCTTGCCGATCGGCGTCTTCGGGAACTCGTTGACGATGCGCACCAGCCTGGGCCGTTTGAACTCGGCCAGGCGGCTGCGGCAGTGCGCGACGATCGCGTCGCCGTCGATGCGGGCGCCGGGTTTGAGCGCGACGTAGGCCGCCGGCACCTCACCCCATCGGTCGTCGGGGATGCCGAACACCGCGCACTCCGCGACTTCGTCGAGCAGGTAGATCGCGTCCTCGATCTCCTTCGGGTAGACGTTCTCGCCCCCGGAGATCAGCATGTCCTTCGCCCGGTCGATCAGCGTGACGAAGCCGTCGCGGTCGCGCACGCCGATGTCGCCCGTGAGCGCCCAACCGCCGCCGAGGCGGAACACCTGTGCGGTCTGCTCGGGCTCGTCGTGGTACCCGATCATCAGGTTGTCGCCGCGGCTGGCGATCTCGCCCGGCTCGCCCGGCGCGGCCGGCGAGCCGTCGCCGCGGAACAGCTCGAGGTCGACGTTGTAGGCCTGCCGCCCGACCGATCCGAGCTTGTCGGGCAGGTACCAGTCGCGCAGCGACGTCAGCACGCCCATCTCGGACTGGCCGTAGATCTGGGTGAGCGCGAGCTGCGGCAGCTTCGCCTTCAGTTCGCGCTGCACCCAGTCCGGCATCGGTGCCCCGGCGAACGAGAGCTTGCGCCAGCTGCGCAGCTTCGCGACGTCGAAGCCGGGGTGGGTGACGAGCACGTTCGCCTGCGTGGGCACCATGAACGCCGCGGTCACTGACTCGCGCGCACAGGCGTCCATGAATCCCTCGGGCGTCCAGGGCGTCACGAACACGCAGGTCGCGCCGACCAGCACCGCGGGCTGGAACATGATGTTCAGCGCCGCGACGTGGAACAGCGGCGTGACGATCGCCACCACGTCGCGCTCGTCGAGCGCCTCCTCGACGACGACGGTGTGGGCCGTGACCGCCCGCGCGCGGTGGCTGCACACCACGCCCTTCGGCCGGCCGGTGGTGCCGCCGGTGTAGGTCATGCAAAACGCATCGGTGTCGACGAGCGCGACGGCGGGATCGTCGGCCGGCTGGCCGGCCAGGAACGCGTCGAGCCCGACGCAGCCCGGCAGGTCGCAGGCGCCGATCGACACCAGCGTGCGGATGCGCCCGCACGACGGCAGCACCTCGCCCACGCGGTCGGCGAACTGCGCGTCGAACACGAGGATCTCGGTGTCGGACTTGCGCAGCACGAACTCGAGCTCGGCCGCCGCGTACTGCACCGACACGTTGACCAGCACCAGCCCCGAGCGCGCCGCGCCGAAGAAGACCACCCCGTACTCGGGCAGGTTGCGCGACAGGACCGCGACCTTGGCGCCCTTCGGGGCGCCGCTCGCGCGCAGCGCGTGCGCGAAGCGGTTTGCCGCCGCGTCGAGTTCCGCGTAGGCGAGGCGGCGCTCGCCGCAGACGATCGCCGGCTTCGTCGGGAAGCGCTCTGCCGAGCGCCGCAGCATGTCTCCGGTCAGCACGTCGGCTCTGCGGATTTCGTAAACTGTTTACACGCAGCGTAAATTCCGCCGCGACCCCCTGTCAACCCGGGCAAGCCCGCCTGCGCAACGCCACGATGAACGAGTCCCGCACCCGATCCCGTCGCCCCGTGGCGCCCGCCGGGCCGCCGGACGGCGCCCGGCGCACGGCGGCCGGTGTGCGGTCGCTCGAGGTCGGACTCGCCCTGTTGTCGCTGCTGGCGCACCGCCGCCGGCCCATGAAGCTCACCGAGCTCGCCTCGCGCGCCGCGATGGCGCCGGCGAAGGCGCATCGCTATCTCGCGAGCCTGCAGCGCCAGGGCTTCGCCGCGCAGGACCCGGACAGCGGGCTGTATTCGACCGGCCCCGCCGCGCTCGACTTCAGCCTGTCGTGCCTGTCCACGCTCGAACCGATCTCGATCGCGGACCGCGAGGCCGCCGACCTGTGCAGGCACACCGGACACACGGTGGCGCTGTCGGTCTGGGGCTCGTTCGGGCCCACCGTCGTGCGCTGGGAACAGCCGGCGCGCCCGGTGATGGTCAACATCGGCCCCGGCTCGGTCTTCCCGCTGATGCAGTCGGCCACGGGCCGGGTGTTCGCGGCGTTCTTCGACGAGTCGGCGATCGCGGCGCACCACCAGCGAAGCACGCGATCGCCCGGCGCGCCGTCGGGCACGCCGGCAGAGCCCGCCGCCGGCCCCGAGTCGATCGAACAGGTGCGCCGGCGCGGCATGGCACGCGCGCGCGGCGACTTCATGTCGGGACTCAGCGCGTTCTGCGCCCCGGTGTTCGACCACCGTGCACGCATGGTGCTCGCGATGACGGTGCTGGGCTACAGCGGCGAATGGGATCCTCGTTGGAACGGCCCGATCGCCACGGCGCTTCGCGAGGCCGCGCAGCGGGCCTCGGCGGCGCTCGGCCACGTCGCGGCCGAAGGGTCGGCCCGGCGCCAGGCGCCCACCGGCGCGAGCCGATAGCAGGGCCTGCGTGCCCGCGCCACGGCGGTGCCGCAGGCGTACGCCGGCGGGCCGGCCGGCGCGATCGGCCGGCCATGCGCCGACCGGTGGGCGCGGCACGACGGCGCGCCGCGGATCGCGCGACCCACGGTGCAACGCCGAAGTCACGCGGCCGGCCCGGCGCCGCCGCCCCCCGGCGTCTCGATCACGAACACGTCGCCGCGGCCCATCTCGACCGAGTCGGCGTGCGCCAGCACCTCGACGCGGCCGTCGGCGCGTTCGACGCGGTTGACGCCGACCGCGCCGGGCTGCCCGCCCTCGATGCCGAACGACGGCACGACGCGGCCGTTGCTGAGGATGGCTGCCGTCATCGGCTCGAGGAAGCGCACGCGGCGCACGCCGCCGTCGCCGCCTCGCCAGCGCCCGGCGCCGCCCGAACCGCGGCGGATCTCGAAGCCGTCGAGCCGCACCGGGAAGCGCATCTCGAGCACCTCGGGGTCGGTCAGGCGCGAGTTGGTCATGTGCGTCTGCACGACGGCGGTGCCGGGAAACCCGTCGACGACGCGGCCCGTCGAATCACGGACCACGCCGGCGCCGCTGCCGCCGGCGATCGTCTCGTAGTACTGGTGCGCGCGGTTGCCGAAAGTGAAGTTGCTCATCGTGCACGGGCCGGCGGCCATCAGGCCGAGCGCGCCGTACAGCGCGTTGGTCACGCACTGGCTGGTCTCGACGTTGCCGGCGACGACGGCAGCCGGCGGCGTCGGGTTGAGCATGCAGCCCTCGGGAACGATCACGTGCAGCGGCTTCAGGCAGCCGGCGTTGAGCGGGATGTCGTCGTCGAC
>CAZUBF010000025.1:7739-30808 GCA_964618555.1 uncultured Azohydromonas sp. | reverse complement strand
ACCCGGTGCTGACCAACTTCAAGAGCAAGTACGCGGTCGACTGGGCGCCGTTCCTCGGCAAGAAGTGGACCGACACCGCCGACACCGCGCTGCCGCTGGCCGAGGTCAAGCGCCTGGCCGAGCGCGTCACCACCGTGCCGGCCAACTTCAAGCTGCACCCGCTGGTGGAGAAGGTGCTCGCCGATCGCGCGGCGATGGGCCGCGGCGAGATCAACGTCGACTGGGGCATGGGCGAGCACCTGGCGTACGCATCGCTGGTCGCCAGCGGCTACGCGGTGCGCCTGTCGGGCGAGGACTGCGGGCGCGGGACCTTCGTGCATCGCCACGCGGTGCTGCACGACCAGAACCGCGAGCGCTACGACGAGGGCACCTACGTGCCGCTGGCCAACGTCGCCGAGAACCAGGCGCCGTTCACGGTGATCGACTCGATCCTGTCGGAGGAAGCGGTGCTCGGGTTCGAGTACGGCTACGCGTCGGCCGAGCCGAACACGCTGACGATCTGGGAGGCGCAGTTCGGCGACTTCGCCAACGGCGCGCAGGTCGTCATCGACCAGTTCATCGCCTCGGGCGAGGTCAAGTGGGGCCGCGTCAACGGGCTGGTGCTGATGCTGCCGCACGGCTACGAGGGGCAGGGCCCCGAGCACAGCTCGGCGCGGCTCGAGCGCTTCATGCAGCTGGCCGCCGACAACAACATGCAGATCTGCCAGCCGACGACGGCCAGCCAGATCTTCCACCTGCTGCGCCGGCAGATGGTGCGCATGTTCCGCAAGCCGCTGGTCATCATGACCCCCAAGTCGCTGCTTCGCAACAAGGACGCGACTTCGCCGCTCGCGGAGTTCACGAAAGGCGAGTTCCGCACCGTGATCGGACCGCAGCGCGCCGAGGTAGTCGGCGAGAAGGTCAAGCGCGTGATCGTCTGCTCGGGCAAGGTCGTGTACGACCTGCTCAAGCGCCGCGACGAGAAGAAGGCGTGGGACGTGGCGATCGTGCGCGTCGAGCAGCTCTATCCGTTCCCGCACAAGGCCTTCGCCGCCGAGCTGAAGCGCTTCCCGAGCGCGACCGAGGTCGTGTGGTGCCAGGACGAGCCGCAGAACCAGGGTGCCTGGTTCTTCGTGCAGCACTACATCCACGAGAACATGCTCGACGGCCAGAAGCTCGGCTACGCCGGCCGGCCGGCGAGCGCGTCGCCCGCGGTCGGTTACAGCCACCTGCACCAGGAACAGCAGAAGGCGCTGGTCGACCAGGCGTTCGGCAAGCTCAAGGGCTTCGTGCTGACGAAGTAGGACCACTCCGAAGCGCCTGCGGCGGCGCTCCTCGAGGGGCGCCGCCGGCGGACCGGCGAAGCCGGATCCGCGGCGGCCGCTCGACGGGCGCGTGTCATCCCCAGAAAGAACATCATGGCTATCGTTGAAGTGAAGGTCCCGCAGCTGTCCGAGTCGGTCGCGGAGGCCACCCTGCTGCAGTGGAAGAAGAAGCCCGGCGAGGCCGTGGCGATGGACGAGATCCTGATCGAGATCGAGACCGACAAGGTCGTGCTCGAGGTGCCGGCGCCTGCAGCCGGCGTGCTCGCCGAGCTCGTCGTCGGCGACGGCGGCACCGTCACCAGCGACCAGGTGATCGCGAGAATCGACACCGAGGCCAGCGTCGGCGTCGCGCCGTCGGCCCCGCTGTCGCCGGCACCGGCGCCCGCCGCCGCACCGGCCGCCGCCGCGCCGGCCGGCGGTGGAAAGTCCGCCGTGGCGATGCCGGCAGCGGCCAAGCTGATGGCCGACCACGGGCTGGCCGCCGGCTCGGTGGCCGGCACCGGCAAGGACGGCCGCGTGACCAAGGGCGACGTGCTCGGCGCGATCGCGACGCCGGCGCCCGCCGCCGTGGCCCCGGCCGCCGTGCCGGCCGCGCCGGCGGTGGCGAAGCCGCTGCCGCCGGTGGCCGCGCCGCTGAAGCTCAATCTCGGGGACCGCCCCGAGCAGCGCGTGCCGATGACGCGGCTGCGCGCGCGCGTGGCCGAGCGGCTGCTTCAGTCGCAGGCGACCAACGCCATCCTCACCACCTTCAACGAGGTCAACATGGCCCCGGTGATGGAGATGCGCAAGAAGTTCCAGGACCGTTTCGAGAAGGAGCACGGCGTCAAGCTCGGCTTCATGAGCTTCTTCGTCAAGGCCGCGGTGCACGCGCTGAAGAAGTACCCGGTCCTCAACGCCTCGGTGGACGGCAACGACATCGTCTATCACGGCTATTTCGACATCGGCATCGCGGTGGGTTCGCCGCGCGGCCTGGTGGTGCCCATCCTGCGCAACGCCGACCAGCTGACCTTCGCCGAGGTCGAGAAGAAGATCGCCGAGTTCGGCGTGAAAGCCAAGGACGGCAAGCTCGGCATCGAGGAACTGACCGGCGGGACGTTCTCGATCAGCAACGGCGGCGTGTTCGGCTCGATGCTGTCGACGCCGATCATCAACCCGCCGCAAAGCGCGATCCTCGGCGTGCACGCGACGAAGGATCGCGCCGTGGTCGAGAACGGGCAGATCGTGATCCGCCCCATCAACTACCTCGCGATGTCGTACGACCACCGCATCATCGACGGGCGGGAGGCGGTGCTCGGGCTGGTGGCGATGAAGGAAGCGCTGGAGGACCCGGCGCGCCTGCTGTTCGACATCTGATCCTCGTTGTCGCATCGAACCCGGGAGCACCGCGATGAACCTCGCCGACGAACTCGTCAAGCTCGAGGCCCTGCACGCGAAGGGGGCCCTCAACGACGACGAGTTCGCTCGCGCGAAGGCGCGCCTGCTCGCCGACCGTCCGCCGCCGCCCCCGCCGCCGCCGGCGGTGGCGGCGATCAACACGCTGCGCCGCAACCGCACCGACAAGTGGATGGGCGGCGTGTGCGGTGGGCTGGCGCTGGCCACCGGGGTCGACTCGTGGATCTGGCGCCTGCTGTTCGCGCTGCTGGCGCTGTTCGGCGGCGCCGGCCTGCTCATTTACCTGCTGCTGTGGATCTTCGTCCCGCTCGAGGACTGAGGCCCGCGGCTGCGGACCTGCCTGCGCAGGTCTCGACGGGCCGAAGGCCGCGAACTCTGCGACCGGCCTGAACACACATCGAAACGAACCACCATGCCCACGAAGAACTTCGACGTCATCGTCATCGGCGGCGGCCCCGGCGGCTACATCGCCGCGATCCGCGCCGCCCAGCTCGGTTTCGCCACCGCCTGCATCGACGAGTGGAAGAACGCCGCCGGCGGCCCCGCGCCCGGGGGCACCTGCACCAACGTCGGCTGCATCCCGAGCAAGGCGCTGCTGCAGTCCAGCGAGCACTTCGAGCACGCGGGCAAGCACTTCGCGGCGCACGGCATCGGCCTGAAGGACCTGAGCATCGACGTCGCGAAGATGCTGGCGCGCAAGGACACCGTCGTGAAGCAGAACAACGACGGCATCCTGTACCTGTTCAAGAAGAACAAGGTCAGCTTCTTCCATGGCCGCGGCTCGTTCGTCAAGGCCGTCGACGCAGGGTACGAGATCGCGGTGGCCGGCGCGGCCGACGAGACGCTGGTCGGCAAGCAGGTCATCGTCGCCACCGGATCGACCGCGCGCGCGCTGCCCGGCGCCGCGTTCGACGAGCAGCGCATCCTCAGCAACGACGGCGCGCTTCGCATCCCCGCGGTGCCGAAGACGCTGGGGCTGATCGGCTCGGGCGTGATCGGGCTCGAGATGGGGTCGGTGTGGCGGCGGCTGGGCGCGCAGGTGACCGTGCTCGAGGCGCTGCCGACGTTCCTCGGGGCGGTCGACGAACAGATCGCCAAGGAGGCGCAAAAGGCGTTCACGAAGCAAGGGTTGAAGGTCGAGCTCGGCGTGACGGTCGGCGAGGTGAAGGCGGGCGAAGGCGGCGTCACGGTGGCCTACACCGACGCCAAGGGCGTCGCGCAGTCGCTGCAGGTCGAGCGTCTGATCGTCTCGATCGGCCGGGTGCCGAACACCACGGGGCTCAACGCCGGCGCCGTCGGACTGCAGCTCGACGAACGCGGTGCCATCGTCGTCGACGGTGAGTGCCGCACGAACCTGCCCGGCGTATGGGCGGTGGGCGACGTGGTGCGCGGCCCGATGCTCGCGCACAAGGCCGAAGAGGAGGGCGTCGCGGTGGCCGAGCGCATCGCCGGCCAGCACCCGCACGTCGACTTCAACACCGTGCCCTGGGTCATCTACACCAGCCCCGAGATCGCCTGGGTCGGCCAGACCGAGCAGCAGCTCAAGGCCGCCGGCCGCGCGTATCGCGCCGGCACCTTCCCGTTCGCCGCCAACGGCCGCGCGCGCGCACTGGGCGACACCACCGGGATGGTCAAGTTCCTCGCCGACGCCGCCACCGACGAGATCCTCGGCGTGCACATCGTCGGCCCGATGGCCAGCGAGCTGATCGCGGAGGCCGTCGTCGCCATGGAGTTCAAGGCCAGCAGCGAGGACATCGCGCGCATCTGCCACGCGCACCCGTCGCTGTCGGAAGCGACCAAGGAAGCCGCGCTGGCGGTCGACAAGCGCACGCTGAACTTCTGACGCCGGTGGGCGTGCGCCAGGTCTACCAACGCGCGCTGCGCGAGCGCGGGTTCCTGCCCGACCCGGCGCAGCTGCGCGCGGTCGACGCGCTCGAACGCTGCGAGAACGAGTGGATCGCCTACCTGGCGCGGCGGCGCACCGCGCTGCAGCGCATGTTCGTCAAGCCGCCGATCCCGCGCGGGGCGTACATGTTCGGAGGCGTCGGGCGCGGCAAGAGTTTCCTGATGGACTGCTTCTTCCAGTCGGTGCCGCTGCGGCGCAAGACGCGGCTGCACTTCCACGAGTTCATGCGCGAGGTGCACCGCGAGCTGCAGGAGCTCAAGGGCACCGCGAACCCGCTCGACGAACTGGGTGCGCGCATCGCGAGGCGCTTCCGGCTGATCTGCTTCGACGAGTTCCACGTCGCCGACGTCACCGACGCGATGATCCTGCACCGCCTGCTCAAGGCGCTGTTCGACCACCGCGTGAGCATCGTCACCACGTCGAACTTCCACCCCGACGCGCTGTACCCGAACGGCCTGCACCGCGAGCGCATCCTGCCGGCGATCGCGCTGCTGAAGGACCGGCTCGAGGTGATCGACGTCGACGGCGGCACCGACTACCGTCAGCGCACGCTCGAGAAGCTGCGCACCTACCACACGCCGCTCGGACCGGCCGCCGACGCGGCGATGGCGACGGCGTTCGAGCAGCTGGCCGACGCGAGCGACGATGACGCGTCGTTGCGCATCGAACACCGCACGCTGCAGGCGCGCCGCCGCGCCGGTGGCGTGGTGTGGTTCGACTTCAGGACGTTGTGCGGCGGGCCGCGATCGCAGAACGACTACCTCGAGCTGGCGTCGCGCTTCCACACCCTGCTGCTGTCCGACGTCCCGCAGATGCCGCCGAAGCTGGCCAGCGAGGCGCGCCGCTTCACCTGGCTGGTCGACGTGCTGTACGACCGGCGCGTACGGCTGGTGCTGTCGGCCGCGGTCGAGCCCGAGCAGCTGTACACCGAAGGGCCACTGGCGCACGAGTTCCCGCGCACGGTGTCGCGGCTGCACGAAATGCAGTCGGCCGATTACGTCGCCCAGGGGCGCCGGCAGGTCGACACGCGACTGACCTGAACGCCGCTGGTCGCGCCGCCGCTTCGCATTCGGCAGCGGCTCGTCCTCGAGGATCGCCGGCGAGCGGTCATGGCTGCGGCCGGATCCTGCGGACCTTCACGTCGCCGGCGCGACGTGGGTCCTCGCCGCAACTCACCTGGGCAGCGGCTCGACCTTGATCATCGCCAGGGACAGGTTGTCCCCGCCGCCGCGCGCGCGTCTGCGCGCCTTCTCGACCAGCAGCTCGCTGGCTTCGCGCACCGGCAGTTCCTTGAGCACCTCGCCGAACTCGGACGGTGTGAAGTAGTGCCACAGGCCGTCGCTGCACGCCAACAGCGTGTCGCCGATCTCGAGCCGCTCGATGTGCGCCAGCGTCACCGGAGGGTCCTGCTGCGTGCCCAGGCAGCCGGTGAGCAGGTTGGCCTGCGGGTGCGCGTTGGCCTCGTCCTCGCTGAGCTCGCCGTCCTCGAGCAGCCGCTGCACGTACGAGTGGTCGGTCGTGCGGCCGATCATCTCGGCGCCGCGGAAGTGGTAGACGCGCGAGTCGCCGGCGTGCGCGACGTCGCAGCGCAGCCCGGGCGTGATCAGGAAGGTCGCCAGCGTGCTGTGCGGCTCCTCCTCGGCGGTGATGGCGGTGAGCTTGATCATCAGGTGCGCCTCGAGCACCAGCTGGCGCAACAGCTCGCCCGGGTCGTCGTGCGTCGGCGAGAAGCGTTCGAACAGCTGGCGTGCAGTCAGCAACACCTGGTCGGCGGCCTTGCGGCCGCCGCTCTTGCCTCCCATGCCATCGGCGAGCACGGCCAGCGCGCAGCCCGCGGCGCGCTCGTGCACCAAGATCTGCACCTGGTCCTGCTGGTAGAGCCGGTCGCCGCGGTGCAAAGCGGTGGCTGCCGATAGCCGATAAGCCAGGGTGGCTTTGGTCATGGCGCGCAATATACGGCAGCGCCTGCGTCCGCACCGCGTGCGAAAGCTACACTCGCGCTCGCTTCGCGATGGACGACAACCTGCATTCGCCGCAGCGCCAGCTCATCGAGCTGCGCATCGAGCACGCCGACCTCGACGACCTGATCGACCGCGCCGCGCTCGACCGCCCGGTCGACGATCTGGTGCTGCGCCGCCTGAAGAAGCGCCGTCTGCTGCTGCGCGACCAGATCGCCCGGCTCGAGGCGCAGCTCGATCCGCCCGAGCCGGCGTGAGCGGGCTCCCCCCCGCAGCGCCTGCGGCGCTTCCCCCCCAGGGGGGCGCCGCCAGCGCACCGGCGAAGCCGGCCCCGCGGCGGCCGCTCGACGCGATCGCGTTGCGCCCGGGTTCTCGACTGCGCCGGGGCCGTGCGGATTGATGTCGGTGCACGGGCACACGGTCACCGACGAACTGGAGCAAGCGGTCGACGCGGCGTTCGCTGCGGGCGGGCCGCTGGCGCGTGCCGATGCCGGCTACGTCGAGCGCGAGGTGCAGCAGGTCTTCGCGCGCGCCGTCGCGCGGGCGATCGAGGCGCGCTCGGCGCTCGTCGTCGAGGCGGGCACCGGCGTCGGCAAGACGTTCGCGTACCTCGTGCCGCTGCTGCTGTCGGGCCGACGCGCGCTGGTCAGCACCGCGACCAAGAGCCTGCAGGACCAGCTGTTCGGCCGCGACCTGCCGCGGCTCGCGCAGGCACTGCGCGTGCCGGCGCAGCTGGCACTGCTCAAGGGCCGCGCCAGCTACCTGTGCCTGCACCGCCTCGACCAGGCGCGCCAGGGCGCGCAGCTGCCCGACCGCCTGGCGGTGCGCGCGCTCGCGCGCGTCGAGCAGTGGGCGCCGTCCACGCGCACCGGTGACCTCGCCGAGCTCGCCGGGCTGGACGAACGTTCGCCGGTGATTCCGCTGGTCACGTCGACGCGCGACAACTGCCTGGGCGGCGACTGCCCGCGCTGGCGCGATTGCCACGTCGTCTCCGCTCGGCGCGAAGCGATGGCAGCCGACATCGTCGTCGTCAACCACCATCTGTTCTTCGCCGACCTCGCGCTGCGCGACAGCGGCGTTGCCGAGTTGCTGCCCACCGTCGATGCGGCGGTCTTCGACGAGGCGCACCAGCTCGTCGAGGCCGGCGTGCAGTTCCTCGGTCGCAGCCTGGGCAGCGCGGCGGTGATCGACTTCGCGCGCGACCTGCTCGCCGCCGGACTGCAGCACGCCCGCGGACTGCAGCCCTGGTCCGAGCTGGCCACCGCGTGCGACCGTGCGGCGCGCGAGTTGCGGCTGGCCGCCGGCGCCGGCGTGCGCGATGTGCGCGGCACGCTCAAGCGCCGCTGGGCCGAGGTCGCCGGCGGCGACGGCTTCGGCGGCGCGCTGGCGACGCTGGCCGGCCAGGCCGACGGTGCCGCGGCCGCGCTGGACACGGTCAGCGAACTCGCGCCCGACTTCCCGAAGCTGCAGCAGCGTGCCGTCGACCTCGCACAGCTGGCGCGCCAGTTCGGCGCGCCCTGCAGCGCCGATCGCGTGCGCTGGGTCGACCTGACGCCGCTGCATGTGCGCCTGGTCGAGTCGGCACTGGACATTCGCGAGGCGCTCGACGCGCAGCGCGCCGCCGCGCCGAAGGCGTGGGTCTTCACGTCGGCGACGCTCGGCGACGACGAGCGCCTCAGCTGGTTCACCGTGCCGAGCGGCCTCGGCGACGCGAACACGCTCAAGCTCGGCAGCCCGTTCGACTACGCGGCGCACGCGCGGCTGTGGGTGCCGCCGCGGCTGCCTCGCCCCGGCGACGCGGCGCACGCGCAGGCGGTGGCATACATCGCGGCGCAGTGCGCCGGCGTGCTCGGCGGACGCACCTTCGTGTTGACGACGACGCTGCGCGCGCTGAGGCTGGTCGCCGACACGCTGGCCGAACGGCTGGGGGCCGCAGGCGAACGCATCGAGGTGCTGGTGCAGGGCAGCGAACCGAAGCGCGCGCTGCTGCAGCGCTTCCTGGCCCGTCCCGCGTCGGTGCTGGTGGGCTCGCAGAGCTTCTGGGAGGGCATCGACGTGCCCGGCGACGCGCTGCAGTGCGTGATCATCGACAAGCTGCCGTTCCCCCCGCCGAACGACCCGCTGGTCGAGGCGCGCGTGCGGCAGATCGAGCGCGCCGGCGGCTCGGCGTTCAACGCGTACTTCGTCGCCGAGGCGGCGGTGTCGCTGAAGCAGGGTGCCGGGCGGCTGATCCGCAGCGAGACCGACCGCGGCTTGCTCGTCGTGTGCGACCCGCGACTGACCCAGATGGGCTACGGCGCGCGGCTGCGCGCGGCGCTGCCGCCGATGCCGCTGCTGCGCGACGAGACCGAGGCGATGGACTGGCTCGCCCACATCGCCGTCGCGCGAAGCTAGCGGCCTACCACAGCCGCCACCAGGAGCGATCGCGCTCGACCAGCCCGCCGCGCAGGAAGCGGCTGTCGGGGAAGTTCAGCTTCAGCACGCGCTCGACGTCGTCGCGCAGCGGCGCCAGCCCGAGCTGGTCGTAGCTGCGCGCGAGCAGGAACAGCGCCTCCTCGGCGGCCGGCGCCTGGCGATACTCCTGCAGCGCGTACTGCGCGCGGTTCGCCGCGGCGACGAACGCACCGCGGCGGTAGTAGTAACGCGCGACGTGCACCTCGTACTCGGCCAGCGCGTTGACGATGTAGTCCATGCGCACGCGCGCGTCGTCGGCGTACTTCGACTGCGGGTACGCGTCGACCAACTGCTTGAACGACTGGTAGGCCTCGCGCGAGGCCTGTTGGTCGCGCTCGGACAGCTCCTGGCCCGACAGCCGGCCGAACAACCCCAGGTTGTCGACGAAGTTGACCATGCCGCGCAGGTACATCGCGTAGTCGATCGCCGGGCTCGACGGGTGCAGGCGGATGAACCTGTCGAGTCCGCTGATCGCGGCCTCGCGTTCGCCCGACTTCCAGCGCGCGTACGCCAGGTCGAGCTGCGCCTGCTGCGCCAGCAGCGTGCCGGCGGCGCGTCCCTCGACGCGCTGCAGCGCGGAGATCGCGCGTTCGTAGCTGCCCGAGGCCATCTCGTCGCGGGCCTCTGCATACAATCGTTCAACCGCCTGCGTCGTGTTGTCGTCTCGCGGCTTGCCGGCGCAGGCGGCGAGCAGCACGGCCACCGCCAGCACGGCGGTCATCGGTGCGGCGCGCAGGCCGCGGCGAATCTCGGGTTCCACGCTCATCGTTTGCGTCGGCAGCACCGACGTCCGCTCCACAGCAAGTCAGTGCCAAGTGTAATGGCGACCCCGCCCGAGGCCGGCCTCGTGCCCGACACCGGCTGGCCCGACGACGACGCGGGCGACGAAGCCGACGCCGTCGAGGAGCGCGAGTGCGTCGCCGACGCGGCTGTGCACGGGGTGCGCCTGGACAAGGCGCTGGTGGCCATGGCCCCCGAGTTCTCGCGCAGCCACCTGCAGTCGCTGCTCGAGCGCGGCCACGTGCGCGTCGACGGCCGGCGCGCAACCAGCGCTTCGCGACCGGTACGCGCCGGCCAGAGGCTGGCGATCGACCTGGTGCCCACGGCACAGGCGCTGGCGTTCCGGCCGCAGGCGATGGCGTTGACGGTCGTGCACGAGGACGCGCACCTGCTGGTGCTGGACAAACCGCCCGGGCTCGTCGTGCACCCGGCACCCGGGCACTGGTCAGGCACGCTGGTCAATGCGCTGCTCGCCCACCACGCGCAGGCGGCGACGCTGCCGCGCGCCGGCATCGTGCACCGGCTCGACAAGGACACCTCGGGCCTGATGGTCGTGGCCAAGACGCTGCCGACGATGACCGCGCTGGTGCGTGCGATCGCCGCGCGCGAGGTGCGTCGGGAGTACCAGGCGCTGGCGCATGGCGACGTCGGTGCCTCGCCGTTCAGCGTCGACGCGCCGATCGGGCGTGACCCGCGCTCGCGTGTGCGCATGGCGGTGCTCGCCGGCGGCCGGCCGGCACGCACCGACGTGGCCCCGGTGGCTCGCGCGCTCGCCGCGAGCGCGCTCTGGTGCCGCCTGCACACCGGGCGCACGCACCAGATCCGCGTGCACCTCGCGCATCGCGGTCACCCGCTGGTCGCCGACGCGCTGTACGGTGGCGTGCCGGCGCTGGGCCTGCAGCGGCAGGCCTTGCACGCCGCGCGCCTGGGCTTTGTGCACCCGCACGACGGCCGCCGGTGCAGCTTCGCCGCGGCGCCGCCGGACGACCTGGCGTCGGCCTGGCAACAGGTGTTCGACGCGGCAGGCGCGGGCGCGGCTACAATCTTGGGCAATCCTTTCGACAGGTGATCGCCGTCGCGACGGCGTCGCCCCGCGGGTCGCCGAACCCAGGCGTCGACCGCCGACCGGCGCCCCGCGAGCCGCGGGCCGAGATGGCCACGCACGACGACAGACCCCCACCGGATCGTTGTCACGACCACTGCTTCGCCCAGGAACGCGTGAGCCGGCGGCGCCCGAGCCGTCCGGCCTGCATCAGAACCACCCGTCTGCGCTGAGTCCGGCCGCCCGTGCGGCCCCGAGTCCACTGCCGATGAATACCCACGAAGTCAAGCGCGTGCTCGAGACGGCGCTGATCTGCGCCCACCAGCCGCTGTCGCTGCGCGAACTGCGGGCGCTGTTCGACGACCAGGTCGGCGCCGACACGCTGCGCACGCTGCTCGACGAACTGGCCCACGACTGGCAGGGGCGCGGCGTCGAGCTGGCGACGCTCGCGTCGGGCTGGCGTTTCCAAAGCCGGCCCGAGATGCGCGAGTACCTCGACCGCCTGAACCCGGAGAAACCGCCGCGCTACTCGCGCGCGGCGATGGAGACGCTGGCCATCGTCGCCTACCGCCAGCCGGTCACGCGAGGTGACATCGAGGACATCCGCGGCGTCACGGTCAGCAGCCAGATCGTCAAGCAGCTCGAGGAGCGCGGCTGGATCGAGACCATCGGCCATCGCGATGCGCCGGGCCGCCCGGCGCTGTACGCCACGACGCGGCAGTTCCTCGACGACCTCGGGCTGGCCAGCCTGGCGCAGTTGCCGGCGCTCGACGGTGCCGTGACGGCGTCGGCGCTGGCCGAGACCCTGCCGGGGCAGCCGTCGCTGCCGCTCGGCGACCACGAGTCCGCCGGCGACCCTGCGCATGTCACCGCGCCCGACGCTGCGACCGGCGGCGCCGACGCCGCTGCGGCCGGCGAGGCGAACGCGGGCCGCGAGGCCCCGATCATCGCGGCCGACCGCGACGACGACGCCATGCCCGGACCCGGCGACGTAACCGCCGCCCAGATCCCCGACCACCTGCAACCGGCCCCGCACGAATGAACAGCACCGATCCCGATGTCCCGCGGACGCCGCCTCCGGGCGACGACGAAGTCGTGCGCGACGACGCAGCGCCGACGGGCGATGCGGCGCCGCGTCCGCGCCGACGTGCGCGCAAGTCGCCCGTGACCGAGCGCGCCGAGCCGGGGGCGGCCCAGGAGGAGGTGTCTTCGCCGCCCGTGCCCGCCACGGCGATCGCGTCCGAGACGGTGGCGCCGGCGGGCACCGCGGGGGGGGGCGAGCCCGTTGCACAGCCCGCCGATGAGACGGGCGACGGTGGGCCGGGCGCCGTGGCCGGCACGCCGACTGCCGGCGCCGACCACGACCGGCCGGCGCGTCGCGGGCGGCGTCGCGGTCGCCGTGGTCGCGGAGCTCGCGACACGGCCGTCGGTGACGACGGGCCGCCCGACGAGCGCAGGCGGGCGACCGACGCGGACGGTGCGGAAGACGACGAGGCCGCTGCGACGGCGGCGCCGGCCGCGCTCGACGAGGACCCGCGCGAGGTGTTCGGCGCGGTGCTTTCGGGGGCCTTCGACGCCGAGCCCGATGCGGCGGACGCGCCCGTGGCGCCGCACAAGCGCGTGCTCGCCGCCGAACCCGACGCGCCGAAGCTGCACAAGGTGCTGGCGCAAGCCGGCATCGGCTCGCGCCGCGACATGGAGCAGATGATCGTCGAGGGCCGCATCACCGTGAATGGCGAGCCGGCACACATCGGACAACGCATCAGCTGGGGCGACCAGATCAAGGTCGGCGGCAAGCCGATCAAGGTGCGCATCGCACCGCCCCCGCCGCGCGTGCTGGCCTACCACAAGCCGGTCGGCGAGGTCGTCACGCACGACGACCCGCAGCAGCGCCCCACGGTGTTCCGCCGCCTGCCGCGGCTGCACCAGGGCAAGTGGCAGTCGGTTGGGCGGCTCGACATCAATACCGAGGGTCTGCTGCTGTTCACGAACTCGGGCGAGCTGGCCAATCAGTTGATGCACCCGCGTTTCGGGGTCGAACGTGAGTACGCCGTGCGTGTGCTCGGCGTGCTCGACGGCGAAGCCCGCCAGCGGCTGATCGACGGCGTCGAGATCGAGGGCCAGGCGGCGCAGTTCAAGTCGATCGAGGACGGCGGCGGCGAGGGTGTGAACCACTGGTACCGCGTCGTCATCACCGAGGGACGCCACCGCGAGGTGCGCCGGCTGTTCGAGGCCGTCGGACTGACGGTGAGCCGGCTGATCCGCATCCGCTACGGCAGCGTGGTGCTGCCGCGCGGGCTCAAGCGCGGCGTGTGGGTCGAACTTGGCGAAACCGACGTGAAGGCCATTCGCCGGCTGGCGCAGGGCTCACAGCCGGCACGCCCTGAAGGCGAGGGCGGCGCGCGCGGCAACCGTCGCCGCAGGCGGGGCCGCGGCGCGGCGCGTTCCGAGGACGTCGCAGAGCGCATCGACGGTGGCGCGATCCCGAACCCGCTGCAGCAAACGTACGACAAGCGCGCGATCCAGCGCGAGCGGGCGCCGCGCCGGGAACCCGACGAGGACGGCCCGATCCCGAACCCGCTGCAGCAGACCTACGACAAGCGCGCCCTGCAGCGCGAACGCGCGCCGCGCCGCGAGCTCGACGAGGACGGCCCGATCCCGAACCCGCTGCAGCAGACCTACGACAAGCGTTTCGTCCAGAAGGAGCGCGCGCCGGGTGCGCCCGGCGCGCCGCGGCGCGGCCGCGCCGCGGCAGGCGCGCCGAAGAAGGGCGGCGGGGGCGCCGGGCAGCGCCAGCCCGACCCGATGCAGACCTCGGTGGGCTACATCGGCGCCGACGCGTTCCACCGCAAGGGCGCGCGCGGCCCCGGCGGCGGGCGCGGCGGCGGACGCCGCGGGGGGCGCTGAGCCGGCCCGCGCCCGCGGGCATGGATGACCCCGCGGATACAATCGACAGCTTTGCCAAGTCATTGATTCAGGAGAAGAACATGGCCATCGAGCGGACTCTGTCTATCATCAAGCCCGACGCCGTCGCGAAGAACGTGATCGGCCAGATCTACGCACGCTTCGAAGCCGCCGGACTGAAGATCGTCGCGGCCAAGATGGCCCACCTGTCGCGCGGCGAGGCCGAGGCCTTCTACGCGGTGCACAAGGCGCGGCCGTTCTTCAACGACCTGGTCAACTTCATGATCTCCGGCCCGGTGATGATCCAGGCGCTCGAGGGCGAGAACGCGATCGCGAAGAACCGCGAGCTGATGGGCGCGACCGACCCGAAGAAGGCGGAGAAGGGCACGATCCGCGCCGACTTCGCCGACAGCATCGACGCCAACGCGGTGCACGGCTCCGACGCGCCCGAGACCGCGGCGGTCGAGGTGGCGTTCTTCTTCCCCGGCATGAACGTCTACAGCCGCTGACGCCGCCACGATGGCCGCCAACCTGCTCGACTTCGACCTCGAAGGGCTGACGGCCTTCTGCGAGCGGCTGGGCGAGAAGCGCTTCCGCGCGGTGCAGCTGTTTCGCTGGATCCACCAGAAGGGCGCGCACGACTTCGGGCAGATGACCGACCTGGCCAAGTCGCTGCGCGACAAGCTCGCCGCGGCGGCGGAGATCCGCGCGTTGCCGGTGGCCAGCGAGCAGGTCTCGGCCGACGGCACGATCAAGTGGCTGTTCGACGTCGGCGGCGGCAACGCCGTCGAGACGGTGTTCATCCCCGAAGACGACCGCGGCACGCTGTGCGTGTCGTCGCAGGCCGGCTGTGCGGTGGGCTGCCGCTTCTGCTCGACCGGCCACCAGGGCTTCAGCCGCAACCTGACCACCGGCGAGATCGTCGCCCAGCTGTGGTTCGCCGAGCACGCGCTGCGGCGTCGCCTCGGGTTGGCCGCGGGCGAACGCGCGGTGACCAACGTCGTGATGATGGGCATGGGCGAGCCGCTGCAGAACTACGCGGCGCTGGTTCCGGCGCTGCGCACGATGCTCGATGACCACGGTTACGGGCTGTCGCGCAGGCGCGTGACTGTCAGCACGTCGGGCGTGGTGCCGATGATCGACCGGCTGCGCGACGACTGCCCGGTGGCGCTCGCGGCGTCGCTGCATGCACCCGACGACGCGTTGCGCGACGACCTGGTGCCGCTGAACCGCAAGTACCCGCTGGCCGAGTTGCTCGCCGCGTGCCGGCGCTACCTCGAGCGCGCGCCGCGCGACTTCATCACCTTCGAGTACTGCATGCTCGACGGCGTCAACGACAGCGACGCCCACGCACAGGCGCTGGTCGCGCTGGTGGAGGGCCGCGCCTCGGCCAGCCGCGACGTCGGCCGCGTGCCGTGCAAGTTCAACTTGATCCCGTTCAACCCGTTCCCGGCCTCCGGGCTGAGGCGCTCGCCGCCGGCGCGTGTGCAGGCCTTCGCCCGCGTGCTGCAGGACGCCGGCATCGTGACCACGGTGCGCAGGACCCGCGGAGACGACATCGACGCCGCGTGCGGCCAGCTCGCCGGCGAAGTGCGCGACCGCACGCGGGTGCACCTGCGGCTGACCCGCGCGACGGTGCGCGCGCCCGCCGCCGCACGCACCTGAGGCGCTTCGCGTGATGACGATGCTTGCAGCACTGCGGTACACCCCGATTGCGCGCCTGGCGACGACGCTGCTGGCGCTGCTCGGCGCGTTGGCACTCGGCGGCTGCGCGACCACCACCGGCGGCGAGGTCGCCGAGCCGGTGACCGCATCGGATCTGACCGACGCCGACCGGCGCGCCCGCGTGCGCGTCGAACTCGCGGCGGCGTACTTCTCTCGCGGCCAGACCGAGACCGCGCTCGACGAGATCAAGCAGGCGCTGGTCGCCAAGCCCGACTTCGCCGACGCCTACAACCTGCGCGGGCTGGTCTTCGCCAGCATGGGCGAGGCGCGCCTGGCCGAGGACAGCTTCCGCCGCGCCCTGCAGCTCAACCCACGCGACGGCGACACGCTGCACAACTGGGCCTGGGTGATGTGCCAGCAGGGCCGCTTCGCCGACGCCGACGCGATGTTCGCGCGCGCGCTCGAGCAGCCGCAGTACCGCGAGGTGCCGCGCAGCCTGCTGGCGCGCGGTGTGTGCCAGGCGCGCGACGGCAGGCTGCGCGAGGCCGAGCGCACGCTGCTGCGCGCCTACGAGATCGACTCGGGCAACCCGGCGACTGCGGTCAACCTGTCCGAGGTGCTGCTGCGGCTGGGGGAGCACGAGCGCGCGCGCTTCTACATCGCACGCGTGAACGCCGAGCCGTCGCAGTCGAACGCGCAGACGCTGTGGCTGGCCGCGCGCATCGAGCGCAAGCTCGGCAACGCCGTGGCCGTGTCGGATCTCGGGCGTCAGCTTCGCGCGCGCTACCCGCAGGCACCGGAAACGCTGGCGTTCGAGCAGGGGCGGTTCGATGACTGAGGCCACCGCCTCGCCGGCAAGCGTCGGCCACAGCGCCGGTGCGATGCTGCGCACCGCCCGCGAGCGTCAGGGGCTGCACATCGCCGCGCTCGCTGCGTCGATCAAGGTCTCGCCGCGCAAGCTCGAGGCGCTCGAGGCCGACCGCTTCGACGAACTGCCCGACCTCGCCTTCGCCCGGGCCCTGGCACAGGCCGTGTGCCGGGCGGTGAAGATCGACCCCGAGCCCGTGCTCGCGCTGCTGCCGCGCCCGCAGGGCGCCGATCGGCTCGAGCAGGTCGCCAGCGGGCTGAAGACGCCGTTTCGGGAGCGTGAAGGCCACGACGAAGGCCGTGAGCTGAGCTTCGTCGGCCGCCCGATCTTCTGGGCGCCGGCGATCGTGCTGCTCGCCGCCGCGGTGCTGTACCTGCTGCCGCAGCGCCTGTTCGGGCCGAGCGAACCGGGCCCGGCAGACGCGCCGGCAGTCTCGACGCCGCTGACGCCGCAGGCTGCGCCCGGCGCCGCACCGCAGGCCGACGCGACGCCGTCAGTCGCGCCGTCCGCGTCCACGCCGGTGGTCGACACGGTGCACTCGGCGCCGCCGCCGGACACAGCGGGTCCTGATGCCGCGGGCGCGGCGCTGCTCGTGGTGCGTGCCACCGACGAAGCGTGGGTCGAGGTGCGCGACGCCGGCGGCAACGTGCTGCTGTCGCGCACGCTGCAGGCTGGCGAGACGGTCGGGCTCGACGGTGCGCTGCCGCTGCGCGCCACGCTCGGCAACGCCGCGGCGACGCAGCTGAGTTTTCGCGGGCAGCCGCTGGACGTCGCGCGCGAGGCGCGCGACAACATCGCCAGGCTCGAACTGAAGTGAGCCGCACCGCGATGGCCGACGCCCCGCTCGACGCCGACGACGAGGCGCCGATCGGCGTCGCCGCTCCGGCGCCGCGGCGCTCGCGTCAGGCCCGCGCGGCTTGGGGCAGCAAGGTGGTGACGATCGGCGGCGACGCGCCGGTGCGGGTGCAGTCGATGACCAACACCGACACCGTCGACGTCATCGGCACCGCGATCCAGGTCAAGGAACTGGCGCAGGCCGGCTCGGAGCTCGTTCGCATCACCGTGAACACGCCCGAGGCCGCGGCCGCGGTGCCGCACATCCGCGATCAGCTCGACCGCATGGGCATCGACGTGCCGCTGGTCGGCGACTTCCACTACAACGGCCACCGCCTGCTGACCGAACACCCGGCGATGGCGCAGGCGCTGTCGAAGTACCGCATCAACCCCGGCAACGTCGGCAAGGGCGACAAGCGCGACCGCCAGTTCGCCGCCATGGTCGAGGCCGCGGCGCGTCACGACAAGTGCGTGCGCATCGGCGTCAACTGGGGCAGCCTCGACCAGGAACTGCTCGGCGCGATGATGGACGACAACGCGAAGCGTCGCGAACCTTGGGACGCGAAGCAGGTCATGTACCAGGCGCTGGTGCGCTCCGCGATCGTGTCCGCCCGCTTCGCCGGCGAGGTCGGGCTGAACCCGGACCAGATCATCATCAGCTGCAAGGTCAGCGGCGTGCAGGACCTGATCAGCGTGTACCGTGCGCTGGCTCGGCGCTGCGACTACGCGCTGCACCTCGGGCTCACCGAGGCGGGCATGGGCACCAAGGGCACGGTCGCGTCGACCGCGGCGCTGGCGGTGCTGCTGCAGGAGGGCATCGGCGACACGATCCGCGTGAGCCTGACGCCGCAGCCGGGCGAGGCGCGAACGCAGGAAGTGCGGGTCGCGCTCGAGATCCTGCAGGCGCTGGGCCTGCGCTCCTTCAATCCGAGCGTGACCGCGTGCCCCGGCTGCGGCCGCACGACCAGCACCACGTTCCAGGAACTCGCCAAGCAGATCGACGACTTCCTGCGCGCGATGATGCCCCAGTGGAAGACCCGTTACCCCGGCGTCGAGGCGATGAAGGTCGCGGTGATGGGCTGCATCGTCAACGGCCCGGGCGAGAGCAAGCACGCCGACATCGGCATCAGCCTGCCGGGCACCGGCGAGGCGCCGGCCGCGCCGGTGTTCATCGACGGCGAGAAGGCGGTGACGCTGCGCGGCGAGGGCATCGCCGCCGAGTTCCAGCGCATCGTCGAGGACTACATCGAGCGGCGCTTCGGCGCCGGCGCGCCGCAAGGGCACTGACCCGCTCCGGCGCTGCGCGCGGCGTGCGCGCCGCGTGACCGCATCACGACCTTCCCGCTCCCTCCATGGAAAAGCTGCAAGCCGTCAAGGGCATGAACGACATCCTGCCGCCGGCTTCGGCGCGCTGGGAATGGCTCGAAGCACGGGTCGTCGCGCTGATGGCGCGCTACGGCTACCAGAACCTGCGCACGCCGCTGGTCGAGCCCACCGCACTGTTCGTGCGCGGGCTCGGCGAGGTCACCGACATCGTCGAGAAGGAGATGTACTCGTTCGTCGACCAGATGAACGGCGACGAATTGTCGCTGCGCCCGGAGAACACCGCCGGCGTGGTGCGTGCCGTCATCGAGCACTCGCTGCTGCACGACGGCGGCAAGCGGCTGTATTACATGGGGCCGATGTTCCGCCACGAACGCCCGCAGAAGGGCCGCTACCGGCAGTTCCACCAGATCGGCGCGGAGGCGCTGGGCTACCCCGGCCCCGACGTCGACGCCGAGCTGATCCTGATGTGCCGCACGCTGTGGCGCGAACTCGGCCTGGTCGAGGGGCGCGACCTGCGCCTCGAGATCAACAGCCTCGGGCAGCTCGAAGAGCGACGCGCACACCGCAGCGCGCTGGTCGCGCACTTCGAGGCGCACCACGACCTGCTCGACGACGATTCGCGCCGGCGCTTGCACACCAACCCGCTGCGCATCCTCGACAGCAAGAACCCGGTGCTGCAGCCGCTGATCGAGGCCGCGCCGAAGCTGCTCGACCACCTCGGTGCGGTGTCGCGCGCGCACTTCGACGGCGTGCGCGCCGCGCTCGATGCGGTGGGCCTCGAATACCGCATCAATCCGCGCTTGGTGCGCGGCATGGACTACTACAACCTCACGGTGTTCGAGTGGATCACCGACCGCCTCGGCGCGCAGGGCACCGTGTGTGGGGGTGGCCGCTACGACCCGCTGGTCGAGCAGCTCGGCGGCAGGCCGGCACCGGCGGTGGGCTGGGCGCTGGGCGTCGAACGGCTGCTGCTGCTGCTGGCCGAGGCCGGCGTCGCGCCGCCGGCGGTGGCGCCGCGTGCCTATGCCGTGCTGGCCTCCCCGACGGCGCTGGCGCCGGCCCTGCCGGTGGTCGAGGCGCTGCGCGCCGCCGGTGTGTCGGTGCTGATGCATGCGGCGGGCAAGGACGGCTTCGGCAGTCTGAAGGCGCAGTTCCGCCGCGCCGATGCGAGCGGCGCGGCGTGGGCGCTGATCTTCGGCGACGACGAGCTGGCGCGTGGCGAGGTCGCGCTCAAGCCGCTGCGCGAGCGCCCCGGCGGCAGCGCTGCGCAGTTCACCCGTGCGCTGGCCGACTGCGCCCAGTGGGCGCACGAACTGCTCGACGATAATCGCGCGCTTTGATCGCACCGACGCAACCCGGCCCCCGTTGACATGGCGACCCAACTCGACCTGCAAGAGCAGGAGCAAATCGACGCGCTCAAGGCGTTCTGGAAGCAGTACGGCAACCTGATCACCTGGGTGCTGATCCTCGTGCTCGGCGCCTATGCGGCGTGGAACGGCTGGAACTGGTACCAGCGCGACCAGTCGGTGAAGGCGGCGGCGATGTACGACGAACTCGACAAGGCGGCGCAAGCCGGCGACGCGGCGCTGGTGACGCAGCGCTTTGACGACCTGAAGCAGCGTTACGCGCGCACCGCGTACGCCGAGAAGGGAGGCCTGCTGGCCGCGCGCGTGCAGGCCGAGCGCCAGCAGACCGACGCGGCGCGCGCATCGCTGCAGTGGGTGGCCGACAACGCCGCCGAGGACGAGTACCGTGCGATCGCACGCCTGCGCCTGGCCGGGCTGCTGCTCGACGCGGGCCGGCACGACGAGGCGCTGCGGCAGGTCGACGCCGTGAAGGACGCGGCGTTCGCCGCGCTCGCCGCCGACCGCCGCGGCGACGTGTTGCTGGCGATGGACCGGCGCGACGAGGCGAAGGCCGCGTACCAGGCGGCATGGCAGGCGATGGCCGACGACGTCGAGTACCGCCGGCTGATCGACGCCAAGCTCACCGCGCTCGGCGCCGCGCCCGCCGCAGCCGTGCAGGGGGCGCGATGACGCAGGGCCGGGGCTGGTCGGCTCGCGTCGCGGCCTGCGCGGCCGTGCTGCTGCTCGCCTCGTGTTCGTCGTCCGGCCCGAAGCCCACGCCGCTCGAGCCGCTGACGCCGACGATCTCGGGGCGGCAGGCCTGGTCGCAGCGCATCGCACCGGTGTCGTTCCCCCTGGTGGCGGCGGTGCACGACGGTCGCTTCGTGGTCGCCGCCGACGACGGCAGCGTGCTCGCGCTGTCGGCCGACGACGGCCGTGTGCTGTGGCGCGGCAGCGCCGGCGCACCGATCACGGCCGGAGTCGGCAGCGACGGGCGGTTCGCCGCGGTGGTCACGCGCGACAACGAGGTCGTCGTGCTCGAAGCCGGCGAGGTGCGCTGGCGCCACCGCCTTCCGTCGCGCGTGGCCTCGGCGCCGCTGGTGGCCGGCGAGCGCGTCTTCGTGCTGGCGGTGGACCGCACGGTGCACGCCTTCGATGCGATCGACGGGCGCTGGCTGTGGCGGTTGCAGCGCACCGGCGAGGCGCTGACGTTGGCGCAGGCCGGTGTCGTGGCGCCGTACCGCGACACGCTGCTTGCCGGCCAGGGCCCGCGGCTCGCGGCCATCGACCCGCTGCGCGGCGGGCTGCGCTGGGAGGTGCCGATCGCCGCTCCCCGCGGCACCAACGAGGTCGAGCGCCTCGCCGACCTGGTCGGCCCGCCGGTGCGCGTGGGCAGCGTGGTGTGCGCGCGTGCATTCCAGCAGGCGGTGGGCTGCGCCGACGTCGAGCGGGCGACCCAGCTGTGGAGCCGCCCTTCCGGGGGCACGCAGGCGGTCGGCGGCGACGCCGAGCGGCTGTTCGGCGCCGACGGCAGCGATCGCGTCACCGCCTGGCGCACCCCCACCGGCGAGGTGCTGTGGACCTCGGAGCGTTTCCTGTACCGCGGCCTGAGCGGGGCGCTGGCGCTGGGCCCGACGGTGGTCTTCGGTGACCGTGAGGGCCAGGTGCACTGGCTCGCGGCCACCGACGGCAAACCGGTGCTGCGCCTGCCCACCGACGGATCGGCGGTGGTCGGCGCGCCGGTGTCTGCCGGCGCCACGGTGCTGGTGGTCACGCGCCGCGGCGGGCTGTTCGCGTTCCGCCCGGTGTGATGCGCGCGCGGCGATGAAACCCGTCGTCGCGCTCGTCGGCCGCGCCAACGTCGGCAAGTCGACGCTGTTCAACCGGTTGACCGGCAGCCGCGACGCGATCGTCGCCGACCTGCCCGGCCTCACGCGCGACCGCCACTACGGCGACGCACGTGTCGGCGGCCGCGAACTGATCGTCGTCGACACCGGTGGTTTCGAGCCGGACAAGCCCACCGGCATCGTCGCGGCGATGGCGCGCCAGACGATGCAGGCGGTGGCCGAGGCCGACGCGGTGATCTTCGTCGTCGACCTGCGCGCCGGCCTGTCGGCGCAGGACCACGACATTGGGCGCTACCTGCGCCAGGCCGGCAAGCGCGTATTTCTCGCGGTGAACAAGGCCGAGGGCATGGTCGACTCGCCGCGCTTGGCCGAATTCCACGAACTCGGCATCGGCGCGCCGCACCCGGTGTCGGCGGCGCACGGGCAGGGGATCCGCAGCCTGATGGACGCGGTGGCCGACGCGCTGCCGCCACCCGACGACGCGCCCGACGACGGCGACGACGCGACGCGGCCGGTGCGCCTGGCGGTGGCGGGGCGGCCGAACGTCGGCAAGAGCACGCTGATCAACGCCTGGCTCGGCGAGGAGCGGCTCATCGCCTTCGACCAGCCTGGCACGACGCGCGACGCGATCCGCGTGCCGCTGGAACGCGGCGGCAAGCGCTACGAGTTGATCGACACCGCCGGGCTGCGGCGCAAGGGGCGGGTGTTCGAGGCGGTCGAGAAGTTCTCGGTCGTCAAGACGCTGCAGGCGATCGCCGACGCCCACGTCGTCGTGCTGCTGCTCGACGCCACGCAGGGCGTCGGTGAGCAGGACGCGCACATCGCCGGCTACGTGCTCGACGCCGGGCGGGCGGTGGTGATCGCGGTCAACAAGTGGGATGCCGTCGACCGCTATCAGCGCGAGCAGTTCGAGCGTTCGATCGAGCAGCGGCTGGCGTTCCTGAAGTTCGCGCCGCGCGTGCACATCTCGGCATTGAAGCGCCAGGGCCTGGGGCCCCTGTGGAAGGCCATCGGCGAGGCGCATGCGTCGGCGACGCGCAAGCTGTCCACGCCGGTGCTGACGCGCCTGGTGCTCGACGCGGTCGCGCACCAGGCGCCCAAGCGTGCCGGCACGTTCCGCCCGAAGCTGCGCTACGCGCACCAGGGCGGAATGAACCCGCCGATCGTCGTCATCCACGGCACCTCGCTCGATCACGTGACCGACAGCTACAAGCGCTACCTGGAAGGGCGCATTCGCGATCACTTCAAGCTTGTCGGCACGCCTCTGCGCATCGAATTGCGCTCGGCGCGGAACCCTTTCGCCGAGCGCGGCACTTAAGGGGTGCGGGCATCGCGCGCGGCGGGTTCGCCCATGTCGGCCGTGTGTTAACGTGCCATCTTCCAGGATTCCATCACGGAGCATATCGTGAGCAACAAAGGGCAACTCCTACAAGACCCGTTCCT
>CAZUBF010000025.1:0-7654 GCA_964618555.1 uncultured Azohydromonas sp. | reverse complement strand
GCGCAACACCGTCACGCAGATGGTCTACAAGCACGCGATCTCCACCGTGGTGCCCGGGCGCGCGGTCAACTTCCACGCCCAGGACGCGGGCGACGCGTCCTGATCCCGTCTCCATCGACGTCCATCCTTCTCAGACCCCGACCTTGACTCCCGAAGTGCTGTCCCCCGCGCGCGCGGCCGCACCCGCCCGTGCGGTGCTGGTCGGCGTCGATCTCGGCCCCGGTTCCTCGTTCGACCCGACGCTCGACGAACTCGCGCTGCTCGCCGAGTCGGCCGGCGACGAGGTCGTCGCGCGTGTCGTCGCGCGGCGCAAGGCGCCCGACGCGGCGCTGTTCGTCGGCGCCGGCAAGGCCGACGAGATCAAGGCGCTGGTGCAGCAGCACGATGCCCACGGCGTGATCTTCGATCAGGCGCTGTCGCCGGCGCAGCAGCGCAACCTGGAGCGTCATCTCGGCGTCGCGGTGGCCGACCGCACCGCGCTGATCCTGGAGATTTTCGCCGATCGCGCGAAGAGCCACGAGGGCAAGCTCCAGGTCGAACTGGCGCGCCTGCAGTACCTGGCCACGCGGCTGGTGCGCCGCTGGAGCCACCTCGAGCGGCAGCGCGGCGGCATCGGCACGCGCGGAGGTCCGGGCGAGGCACAGATCGAACTCGACCGGCGCATGATCGGCGAGCGCATCCGCGGCGTGAAAACGCGGCTCGACCGCGTCAAGCGCCAGCGCCAGACGCAGCGCCGCGCGCGCGAGCGCAGCGGCACGTTCCGCGTCGCGCTGGTGGGCTACACCAACGCGGGCAAGTCGACGCTGTTCAACGCGCTGGTGAAGGCGCGCACCTACGCCGCCGACCAGTTGTTCGCCACGCTCGATCCCACCGTGCGCGCGCTGTACCTGCCGACGGTCGACGGCGCGCAGGGACGCTCGGTGTCGCTGTCGGACACCGTGGGTTTCATCCGCGACCTGCCGCACAAGCTGGTGGAGGCGTTCCAGGCGACGCTGCAGGAGGCGGTCGACGCCGACCTGCTGCTGCACGTCGTCGACGCCGCCAGCCCGACGCGCGACGAGCAGATCGCCGAGGTCGAGCGGGTGCTCGCCGAGATCGGCGCACAGGACATCCCGCAAGTGCTGGTGTTCAACAAGCTCGACCGGCTCGAGCCGTCGCGACGCCCGCGCGAGGGGGTCGACGAGGTCGAGCGCGAAGGCGGCGTGCGCACGCCTCGCGTATTCGTCAGCGCGCTCGACGGCACCGGGCTCGACGCGCTGCGCCAGACGATGGCACTGATCGCCGCCGAGCCTCCCACCGCGGGCGGGCAGGCCGGCCACGGTGCCGCAACCCCTTCCCGTTCGATGCAAGCATGAGCACGCACCCCTTCGCCTCCGAATCCGAACCGCTGGCACGGCGCCTGGGCGCCGTGGCGGCCGCGGCGCGGGCGCTGGCCAGTGCGGCGCTGCGTCGCCGCCGAGCGGCTGACACGCTGGTGCTCAGCGGCGGGCGCAACGAGGGTCCGCCCGACCTCGACGAGTTGTGGAAGGACTTCAACGGCAAGCTGTCGAACCTGTTCGGCGGCAAGAAGGCCCCCCGACGCAACGGCGGCGGGGAAGGAGGGGGCGGGGGCGGTGGGCCCTCGTTCCAGCCGCCCGACATGAAGAGCGCCGGCATCGGCGTCGGCCTGATCGCCGGCGTGGTCGCGCTGATCTGGCTGGGCAGCGGCGTGTACATCGTGCAGGAAGGCCAGCAGGCCGTCGTCACCACCTTCGGCCGCTACAGCGCCACCGTCGACGCCGGCATCCAGTGGCGTCTGCCGTACCCGTTCCAGGCGCACGAGACGGTGCCGTTCACGCAACTGCGCTCGGTCGACATCGGCCGCAACACGGTCACGCAGGCCACCGGGCTGCGCGACTCGTCGATGCTCACGCAGGACGAGAACATCGTCGACATCCGCTTCACGGTTCAGTACCGCCTGAACGACTCGCGCGCCTACCTGTTCGAGAACCGCAATCCCGACGAGGCGGTGGTGCTGGCCAGCGAGTCGGCGGTGCGCGAGATCGTCGGCCGCAGCCAGGTCGACTCGGTGCTCTACGCGGCGCGCGGCGATCGCCGCCGATCTGGTGCGTTCGGTGCAGAACCAGCTCGACCGGCTGAAGGCCGGCATCCTCGTGACCAACGTGAACATCCAGAACGTCCAGGTGCCCGAGCAGGTGCAGGCCGCGTTCAACGACGCGGTGCGCGCCGGCGCCGACCGCGACCGCTTCCGCAACGAGGGCGAGGCCTACGCCAGCGATGTGATCCCGAAGGCCCAGGGTACCGCGGCGCGTCTGCGCGAGGAGGCCGAGGGCTACAGGGCGCGCATCGTCGCCACCGCCGAAGGCGACGCGCAGCGGTTCCGCTCGGTGCTGACAGAGTACCAACGTGCGCCGGGCGTCACGCGCGACCGTCTGTATCTCGAGACGATGCAGGAGGTCTACGCCAACGTCAGCAAGGTGCTGGTCGACAGCCGTAGCGGCTCGAACCTGCTGTATCTGCCGCTCGAGCAGTTGATTCGCCAGGGGGCGTCGGCGCCGGCCGCGCCGGCGGCGCGAACCGACGTGCCGAGTCCCGCGACCAGCGGTGCCGCAGCGCTGACGCTCGACGCGCGTTCGCGCGACGGCCAGCGCAGCCGCGAGCGCGACGCGCGCTGAGACCCTGCCAAGGACTGTCGCCATGAACCGAATCGGACTCTTCGCCGGCGGACTGCTGGTGCTGCTGATGCTGCTGTCGTCGACGCTGTTCGTCGTCGATCAGCGGCAGATCGCCGCGGTCTACGCCCTCGGCGAGATCAAGGCCGTGATCACCGAACCCGGCCTGAACTGGAAGCTGCCGCCGCCGTTCCAGAACGTCGTGTTCCTCGACAAGCGCATCCAGACGCTGGACAACTCCGACCCGCGGCCGATCTTCACTGCCGAGAAGAAGAGCGTGCTCGTCGACTGGCTGGTCAAGTGGCGCATCAGCGATCCGCGCCAGTTCATCCGCAACAGCGGCGCCGACATGCGCAACCTCGACGTGCGGCTGACGCCGGTGGTGCAGGCCGCGTTCAACGAGGAGGTGACGCGCCAGACCGTCACCGGCGTGCTGGCCACCGACCGCGAACGCGTGATGCAGGGCGTGCGGGGCCGCCTCGAGGAGGTCACGAACAACTTCGGCATCGAGATCGTCGACGTGCGCGTGAAGCGCGTCGACTTCGTTTCGGACATCACCGACGCCGTGTACCGCCGCATGGAATCGGAGCGCAAGCGCGTGGCCAACGAGTTGCGCTCCACGGGCGCCGCCGAGGGCGAGAAGATCCGCGCCGACGCCGACCGGCAGCGCGAGGTGATCCTCGCCGAGGCGTTCCGCGACGCGCAGAAGGTCAGGGGCGAGGGCGACGCGCGCGCCTCGGCGCTGTACGCCGACGCCTTCGGTCGCGACCCGCAGTTCGCGCAGTTCTATCGCAGCCTCGAGGCCTACCGCGCGAGCTTCCAGAACAAGAACGACGTGATGGTGCTGGACCCTGGCAGCGACTTCTTCCGCGCCATGCGCGGCGGCGCCGCGACGCCGCGCTGACGCCGCACGCGCCGCGCCGATGGGCGATCTGCTGCTCGGCGCGTTCGCGCTGATGCTGGTGTTCGAGGGGCTGCTGCCCTTTCTCAACCCGCGGGCCTGGCGCCAGGTGTTCGAGCGCGCGCTGCGGATGAGCGACGGTCAGATCCGCTTCATCGGGCTGGCGAGCATGCTGCTCGGGGCGCTGCTGGCGCTGGTGTTCGTGCGCTGAAGGCGCTGCTGGCGCTGGTGTTCGTGCGCTGAAGGCGCGGCCGGCGCGCGCAAGGCGCCCGGTACAATGCCCTTTTTAACCGCACCGGTTTTGCATGTCGTCTGCCTGGTTGCTGCCCGAGCACATCGCCGACGTGCTGCCCGCCCAGGCGCGGCGCATCGAGGATCTGCGCCGGCGCCTGCTCGACTTGGCGCGCGGCTACGGCTTCGAGCTGGTGATGCCGCCGTTGCTCGAGCACCTCGAGTCGCTGCTGTCGGGCACCGGCCATGCGTTGGACCTGCGCACGTTCAAGCTGATCGACCAGCTCAGCGGGCGCACGATGGGCGTGCGCGCCGACACCACGCCGCAGGTCGCTCGCATCGACGCGCACCTGCTCAACCGGCAGGGCGTGGCACGCCTGTGTTACTGCGGCCCGGTGCTGCACACGCGTCCGTCGGGCATGCACGCGACGCGTGAGCCGCTGCAGTTCGGCGCCGAGATCTACGGTCACCACGGGCTCGAGGCCGACCTCGAGGTCATCGAGCTCGCGCTCGACGGCTTGAAGGCGGCCGGCATCGAGGCCCCGGTGCTCGACCTCGGCGACGCACGCATCGTTCGCGGCGCGCTCGCCGGCGTGGCGCTCGACGCGACGCAGCTCGAGGCCGTCGTCGACGCGCTGGCAGCCAAGGACGCGGCACAGCTGCGCACGCTGTCGCAGCGGTTGCCGTCCGAGTCGCGCGACGCGCTGCACACGCTGCTCGGCCTGTATGGCGACGCCACGGTGCTCGGGCGCGCGCGCCACGTGCTGCCGCGGCGCGCGCTGATCGCCACGGCGCTCGACGACCTGGCCTGGCTGGCCGAGCACCTGCAGCGCACGCATCCCGACGTGCGCGTGGGCTTCGATCTGGGCGACATGAGCGGCTACGCCTACTACAGCGGCGCGCGCTTCGCGGCGTACGCCGCCGGGTCGAGCGACGCGCTGGTGCGCGGCGGGCGCTACGACGAGGTCGGTGCGGTGTTCGGCCGCAATCGGCCGGCGGTCGGCTTCAGTCTCGACCTCAAGGCGCTGGCCGCGCTGCTGCCACCCGGCGCCGCCCGGGGCGCGGTGCGCGCGCCGTGGAGCGAGGACGAGAACCTGCGCCAGACGATCCGCCGCCTGCGCGGGCTCGGCGAGACGGTGCTGTGCATCCTGCCCGGGCACGAGCACGAGGTCGAGGAGTTCGACTGCGATCGCGAACTGGTCGCGGTCGACGGGCAATGGGTGCTGCGCGCGCTGTGACGGCGCGCCCGAGGTACGGAACAACCATGACAGCTATGCAACCGACCCCGGCCGCGCGCGGCCGCAACGTCGTCGTCGTCGGCACGCAGTGGGGCGACGAAGGCAAGGGCAAGGTCGTCGACTGGCTCACCGACCACGCGCACGGCGTGGCGCGCTTCCAGGGCGGCCACAACGCGGGCCACACGCTGGTCATCAAGGGCGTGAAGACCGCGCTGCAGCTGATCCCCAGCGGCATCATGCGCGACGGCGTCGCCTGCTACATCGGCAACGGCGTGGTCGTCGACCCGACGCACCTGCTCGGCGAGATCGAACGCCTCGAAGGCATCGGGCTCGACGTGCGGTCTCGCCTGTACCTCAGCGAGTCGTGCCCGCTGATCCTGCCGTTCCACGTCGAGCTCGACAAGGCACGCGAAGGGCAGCGCGAGTCCAGCGGCAGCGGCAAGATCGGCACGACCGGCAAGGGGATCGGCCCGGCCTACGAGGACAAGGTGGCCCGCCGCGCCTTGCGCGTGCAGGACCTGAAGCACCCACAGCGCTTCGCCGACAAGCTGCGCGAGTTGCTCGAACTGCACAACTTCGCGCTCGGCGGCTACCTGAAGGGGCAGACGCTGGCATTCGATCCGATCTACACGCACGCGATGCGCGTGGCCGAGCAGCTCGCGCCGATGATGGCCGACGTCGGCTACCTGCTCCACCGCGCGCACGCCGAGGGCAAGAACCTGCTGTTCGAGGGCGCCCAGGGCACGTTGCTCGACATCGATCACGGCACCTATCCCTACGTGACTTCGAGCAACTGCGTGGCCGGCAACGCCGCCGCCGGCTCGGGCGTCGGCCCGGACCAACTGCACTACATCCTCGGCATCACCAAGGCCTACACGACGCGCGTCGGGTCGGGACCGTTCCCGACCGAGCTGCCGATCGACACGCCGGGCAGCGTCGGCCACCACCTGAGCACCGTCGGCCAGGAACGCGGCACGGTGACCGGGCGCGCTCGCCGCTGCGGCTGGCTCGATGCCGGCGCGCTCAAGCGCAGCATCATCATCAACGGCATCTCGGGCCTGTGCATCACCAAGCTCGACGTGCTCGACGGGCTGCCGGAGATCCACGTCGGGGTCGGCTACGAACTCGGCGCGCGGCGCGTCGACATCCTGCCGCTCGATGCCGACGACATCGCTGCGTGCCGGCCGGTGTACGAGACGCTGCCGGGCTGGAGCGAGTCGACCGCCGGCGTCACCGAGTGGGCGCGCCTGCCGGCCAACGCGCGCCGGTACCTGGAGCGCGTGCAGACGTTCATCGGCGCGCCGGTGGACATGGTCTCGACCGGGCCCGACCGCGAGCACACGATCGTGCTGCGCCACCCCTACGCGAACTGACCTGCCAAGGAGCCCTGTCCATGCTGACCGATGACGGTAAGCACCTGTACGTGTCGTGGGACGAGTACCACATGCTGATCGAGCGTCTGGCTCTCAAGGTGCACGCCTCCGGCTGGGCGTTCGACCAGATCCTGTGCCTGGCGCGTGGCGGCATGCGCCCCGGTGACGTGCTGTCGCGCGTGTTCGACAAGCCGCTGGCGATCATGTCGACCAGCTCGTACCGCGCCGAAGCCGGCACGATCCAGGGGCGCCTGGACCTGGCCAAGTACATCACGCTGCCCAAGGGCGAACTGGCCGGGCGCGTGCTGCTCGCCGACGACCTCGCCGACTCGGGCGTCACGCTGCGCGCGGTGGTCGACCGCCTGCGCGGCATGCCCGCGATCGCCGAACTGCGCTCGGCGGTGATCTGGGTCAAGGGCGTGTCGACCTATACGCCCGACTACTATGTCGAGCGGCTGCCCACCAGCCCGTGGATCCACCAGCCGTTCGAGGAGTACGACAACCTGCGCCCCGAAGGGCTGGCGAAGAAGTTCGCCATCTGAAAACGCACAAGGCCGGCGATTGCCGGCCTTGTCTTGGTTCGTCTCTTGAAACGTCGCGTTGTCTTGACTGGTGCCCAGGAGAGGACTCGAACCTCCACGGAGTTACCCGCTAGTACCTGAAACTAGTGCGTCTACCAATTCCGCCACCTGGGCTTCGAAGCCGCCGCTCCCGAAAGCCGGCACGGCGACCACGACAAACTGAAAGTCTACCATCAAAAAACAGACCGCCTCAAGCGCTACTGTGCCCGGCGCCGCCCTCATGAGCGAAGTCGAAGGCACGGTGCAAGGGCACCGCGACGGGCACGGTTTCGTCGTGCGCGACGACGGCGCCGACGTCGTGCTGTCGCCGCAGGAGATGCGCGCCGTGTTGCACCGCGACCGCGTGCGCGTGCGCATCGTGCGCTACGACCGCCGTGGTCGTCCCGAGGGCCGCGTGCTCGAGATCCTCGAGCGGCGCAAGTCGCCGATCATCGGCCGCCTGCTGCACGAAGGTGGCGCGTGGCTTGTCGCGCCCGAGGACCGCCGCTTCGGGCAGGACATCCTGATCCCGAAGAACGCGACCGCGAACGCTCAGGCCGGTCAGGTCGTGGCGGTCGAACTGACCGAGCCGCCGTCGATGCACTCGCAGCCCGTGGGCCGCGTGACCGAGGTGCTCGGCGAGATCGACGACCCCGGCATGGAGATCGAGATCGCGGTG
>CAZUBF010000024.1:0-32490 GCA_964618555.1 uncultured Azohydromonas sp. | reverse complement strand
CGCAGTTCTGCGCGTTGATCTGCAGGCGCTCGCTGCCGTCGTCGTTCTTGACGAACTCATAGACGCCGGCCGGACAGTAGCGCTGCTCCGGACCCGCGTAGCGCGCCAGGTTGATGTCGACCGGCACCGCCGGATCCTTCAGCGTCAGGTGCGCCGGCTGGTTCTCCTCGTGATTGGTGTTCGAGATGAACACCGAGGACAGCCGGTCGAAGCTGAGCTTGCCGTCGGGCTTCGGATACTGGATCGGCTGGCACTGATCGGCCGGCAGCAGGTACTCGTGGTCCGCCTTGGTGGTGTGCATCGTGAACGGCGCCTTGCCGCGGAATACCACCTGATCGATGCCGACCAGCAGCGTGCCCAGCCACAGGCCCTTGCTCATCGCCGGCTTGAAGTTGCGGGCGCGATAGAGCTCGTCGTACAGCCACGAAGCGCGGAAGGCCTCGGGGTAGGCGCTCAGCTCGTCGGCCTCGCGGCCCGCGCCCAGCGCCTCGAAGGCGGCTTCGGCGGCCAGCATGCCGGTCTTGATCGCTGCGTGGCTGCCCTTGATGCGCGACGCGTTCAGGAAGCCGGCCTCGCAGCCGATCATGCAGCCGCCGGGGAACGTGAACTTCGGCAGCGCGTTCAGCCCGCCGGCGGTGATCGCGCGCGCGCCGTAGGCCAGCCGCTTGCCGCCCTCGAGGAAGGTGCGGATCGACGGGTGCGTCTTGTAGCGCTGGAATTCCTCGAACGGCGACAGATACGGATTGCGGTAGTTCAGGCCGACGACGTAGCCGAGCGTGACCTTGTTGTCCTCGAAGTGGTACAGGAACGAGCCGCCGTAGGTGGCGCTGTCCAGCGGCCAGCCGGCGGTGTGCACCACCAGGCCGGACTTGAACTTGGCGGGGTCGATCTCCCACAGTTCCTTGACGCCGATGCCGTAGCTCTGCGGGTCGCGGCCTTCGTCCAGCTTGTAGCGCGCGATCAGCTGGCGGCCCAGATGGCCGCGCGAGCCTTCGGCGAAGAACGTGTACTTGGCCAGCAGCTCCATGCCGGGCTGGAAACTGTCGGTCGGTTCGCCGTCGCGTCCGACGCCCATGTTGCCGGTAGCCACGCCGCGTACCGAGCCGTCGTCGCGATACAGGATTTCGGCGGCGGCGAAGCCGGGATAGATCTCGACGCCGAGCGCCTCGGCCTGCTGGCCCAGCCAGCGGACGACGTTGCCCAGGCCGACGATGTAGTTGCCGTGGTTCGTGAAACAGTCCGGCAGCATCCAGGCCGGCACCTGCCGCGACGAGCGCTCCGACAGGAACAGGAAGCGGTCTTCGGTGACCTCGGTGCGCAGCGGCGCGTCGAGCGAGCGCCAGTCGGGCAGCAGTTCGTTGAGCGCGCGCGGATCCATGACCGCACCCGACAGCGTATGCGCGCCGATCTCCGAGCCTTTCTCGATGACGCAGACGTTGACGTCGCGGCCGTGTTCGGCAGCAAGCTGCTTCAGGCGGATGGCCGCGGCGAGGCCGGCAGGGCCGCCGCCTACGATCAGAACGTCGAACTCCATCGAATCGCGCTGGATGTCCATCTTCGGGAGTCTCCGGGTGTGGGGAGAGGGGGAGGAGGCGAATTCGGCTGCGATTGTCCCGGAAACAGCGGGGGCGGCGCAAATCGCGCGCCGGGCGGGCGGCGGCTTTCGGCTAACATCGGGCCGACGTCAATACGCGCCCAGGAGACCCTGCATGACCACGTCCTTCAATCTGAGCGGCAAGACCGCACTCGTCACCGGCGCCTCGAGCGGGCTGGGTGCGCGTTTCGCGCGCGTGCTGGCCGACAACGGCGCCCAGGTAGTGCTGGCGTCGCGGCGGGTCGAGCGCCTGAAGGAATTGCGCGCCGAGATCGAAGCAGCCGGCGGCGACGCGCACGTGGTCGCCATGGACGTCACCAGCGTCGACAGCATACGCGCCGCGATCGCGCAGGCCGAGGCCGAGGCGGGCCCGATCGACGTGCTGGTCAACAACTCCGGCGTGAGCACGACGCAGAAGCTGGTCGACGTGCAGCCCGAGGATTTCGACTTCGTGTTCGGCACCAATACGCGCGGATCGTTCTTCGTCGCCCAGGAGGTCGCGCGCCGGATGATCGCGCGCGCCAAGGAGGAGCCGCGGCGGCAGGCACGCATCATCAACATCGCGTCGATGGCGGGCCTGCGCGTGCTGGCGCAGATCGGCATCTACTGCATGAGCAAGGCGGCCGTGGTACACATGACCAAGGCGATGGCGCTGGAGTGGGCGCGCTACAACATCAATACCAATGCGGTCTGCCCGGGCTACATCGAGACCGAGATCAACTCGCAGCACTGGAAGACGGAGGCCGGCCAGAAGCTGATCAACATGTTGCCGCGCCGGCGCGTCGGCCAGGCCGAGGACCTCGACGGCGTGCTGCTGCTGCTGGCCTCGGATCAGTCGAACTTCATCAATGGCGCGGTGATCGCCGCCGACGACGGCTTCGCGCTATGAGCGCGGCAGCGCTGCCCGGCGAGGCGCCGCGTGTCTTCGTGTTCGAACTGGAGATGCCGATCCGCTGGGGTGACATGGACGCGATGGGCCATGTCAACAATACCGTCTACTTCCGCTACATGGAGCAGCTGCGGATCGCCTGGTTCGACGCAATGGGCTTCCAGCGCGATCCGGGCGGGGAAGGGCTCGTGGTGGTCGAGACCGGCTGTTCGTTCCGCCGCGAGCTGCGCTACCCCGGCACCGTGCTGCTGCGGCAGCACGTCGACGAGATCGGGCGCTCCAGCCTGCGGACCTACGTCGAGCTGTCGCGCACCGATGATCCGCAGACGCTGTACGCCAGCGGCACCGCGACGCTGGTCTGGGTCGATCACCGGCAGAAGCGTTCGGTGGCGTGGCCGGACACGATGCGCCGCGCGCTGACCGAGCCCTGCCTGCGGCGCTGAAGGGCCGTTGCCTCAGGCGCTGCTGGGCCGGACGCGGCAGCGCCGGGAGCAGCCGGGCAGCCGGGCAGCCGAGCGGTCGCCGCCGGCGCCCCCGCGTGGACGCGCCGCCGCACCGGCTCAGTTCAGCGGCAGGCCGGCCGCCGTGATGGCCTGCTTCCAGTACGCGAACTCGGCCTTCCAGAAGGTATCGAGCGCGCGAGCGCTCATTGGATCGGGGATGGCGCCGAGATCCTTCAGCTTGGCCACCGCGTCGGGATGCGCGCAGCCCTCGATCACCGCTTTCTCCAGCTGCGCGACGATGCCGGCCGGCGTGCCGGCGCGGGTGAACACGCCGAACCAGCTCGAGTTGGCGAAGCCCGGCACGCCCTGCTCGGCGAAGGTGGGCACGTCGGGCAGCGCGGCCGAGCGCTGCTCCGTGGACACGCCGATGGCGCGCACCTTGCCGGCGCGGACCATGCCGATCACGCCGGTGATGTTGTCCAGCACCGCTGCCACGTTGCCGCCCATCAGGTCCTGGATCGCGGCAGCCGCGCCGCGGTAGGGCACGTGCGTCATGTTGAACTTGCCATCGCGCTTGAGCAGCTCGCCGGTCAGATGCATGACGCTGCCGGCGCCGCCGGTCCCGTAGTTGGCGCGCGCAGGATTGGCGCGGGCCCAGGCCGCGAACTCGGTGAAGTTGCGGGCCGGGATGTCCGGGTTGATGATCAGCACGTTGGGCAGCTTGCAGACCATCGCTACCGGCTGGAAGGCGCCGACGGGGTCGTAGTTGATGTTCTGCGCCTGCGTGATCGGCGTGATCACCGCCGAGGTCACGATGTTGGCCAGCAGCGTGTAGCCGTCGGGGGCCGCGCGGGCCACTTCGGCGGCACCGATCGCCCCGGCTGCGCCGCCCTTGTTGTCGACCACTACGGTCCCTTTCAGTACTTCGGCCATCTGCTTGGCCACCAGCCGGCCGACGATGTCGGTGGAGCCGCCGGGCGGGTAGGGGATGACGAAGCGGATCGGCCGTTCGGGGAAGCTGGCGGCGCGGGCGCTGCCGCTGGCGAGCAGCGCGGCCAGCGCGGAGGTGCCGAGGACGAAGTCGCGTCGGCTCAGGGCCGGGGACGAATGGTCGGTCATGGGAGGCTCCTGGAAGGTGTTCAACGTGATGGCCGGCCCAGCGTCCGGCGCAGATGGGCAATGGCATCGCCCTGGCGGCCGATCCAGCCGTCGTCGAGCGCGCGGGCGCGTTCGATCAATTGCTCGAAGACGCCTATGCCGGTGATGCGGCCGAAGACGTGGCCGTGGATCGACGGATTGAGCCGCACGGCGCCGCGTTCGTGGCGCCGCACGTAGTCGAGCCAGTCGTCGAACAGCTCGAGCATCTGGCGCGGGGGATTGCCGTAGCGGATCGCATGCGGCGTGTCGTTCATTTCCATGCCGCCGGGGAAGGCGGCGATCTCATGCTCGCCGAAGCGCACCAGGTACGGCAGGTCGTCGTTCATCGTGTCGCCGTGCCACAGGTAGCCTTCCTCGGCTAGCAGCCGCGCGGTGCGCGGGCTCGGCGTGGCGCGCGGGCTGATCCAGCCGGTCGGCCGTACGCCGCAGGCGCGTTCCAGCGCCTCGGTGGTGCGGCGGATATTGGCGCGTTCGGCGTCTTCGTCCAGATAGGCGGGGATCACGTCCATGCCCCATGAGTGCGCGATGATCTCGTGGCCGGCGTCGGCGATGCTGCGCAGCGTCTGCGGATGGCGCTCGGCCAGCGCGCCGCAGATCAGCATGCTGGTGCGGATCTGCTGCCGGTCGAGTACGTCGAGGATGCGATGGATGCCGCGGCGGATGCCGTATTCGACCCAGCCGAGCGCGTTCAGGTCGGGAACGCCCGGCCGCAGCGGATTGCCCATGGGTCCGAAGCCCGGCCATGCGTCGTCGGACCAGGCCTCGAGCGCGACGCGGAAGAAGATGCCCAGCCGCTTGCCGTCGGGCCAGCGGAAATCGGTCGGCGGCAGCGTTTCGACGCCGCCGGCGTGGAGGTCGAAGGACGAAGGCATGAAGGGGACCGCAGTTGTTTCACGCAGCTTAAGCAGCGCCAGCCATCGCTACAAACGACTTCTTTCGTACGCAGCGTTGACTTTCACGCAACGATGAGGGCCGACTCGCCGTCGGCTATCGGCTCAGCGGCTTAGCGCAGGGGCCCATCAGGCCGTCGACCTGTCAGGCCTGCGACTGCCCCACGCGCACCAGATGCTCGAGGAAGGCCGAAGCCGCCACCGGCAGCTTGCGGCGGTCGAGCACGCAGACGTCGATGCCGCCCTGCACCAGCAGCGCGTCGTCCAGCGGCACCGCCACGAGCTGGCCGGCGGCCAGCTCGTGCCGGATCGACATCCGCGACAGCAGCGTGATGCCGCCGCCGTTGCGCACAAAGCCGCGCAGCACCGCCAGCGAGTTGGCCTCCAGCGCCGGCGTCAGATGGATCTTCGACAGATGGCTTTGCAGATCGATCAGCCGTCGCACGCCGAAGCTGGTGTCGGGCAGCGCCAGCCGCTGCTGCACGAGCTGCGCCAGCGACAGGCTCTTGCGGCGCGCCAGCGGATGGCCGGGCGCCATCACGGCGAGCAGCGGCACGTGCAGATGCAGCACCGAGCGCAGCTCTTCATTGGGCTGCAGATTGAACACCAGCCCGATGTCGGCTTCGCCGCTCGCGATGCCGGCCACCACCGCGGTGGCCGCCGTGATGCGCATCGAGAAGCGGATGTTCGGGTAGTCATCCTGGAACTGGGCGATCACCGGCGCCAGGAAGTCCGACGCATAACCTTCGACCGACAGCAGCGTGACGTGGCCGCGCAGCAGGTTCTGCAGCGCGTCCAGCTCGGAGCGCATGCGTTCGACGCCGTTCAGCACGTCGCGCACGTGGTTCAGATAGATCTTGCCCGCGGCGGTGAGCACCACGCCGCGCGCGCGGCGCTCGAACAGCTCGACGCCGAGGTCCTGTTCGAGCTTCTGCAGCTCGCGGCTGAGCGCCGACGGCGTGACGTAGAGGCGGTCCGCCGCGGCGCGGATCGAGCCGGTGCGGGCGACCTCTTGGAAGCGGAGCAGCGAAGTATGAAGCATTCGATATTGTCGCCATGCGTTGCTTTTTGGGCAACGTCGCGTTCAAAACAATTCGTTTGTTGCATTCCATCGGCTGCGGCACATTGAGCGGATCCGTTCGACCAAGGAGTTCCGCGATGGCCAAGAAAGTGATCTACAGCCCCAAAGTCACCCGCACCAAGGCGCCGCATGCGCACGCGGTGAGGACCGGCAACCTGGTGTTCGTGTCGGGCTGCCCGCCGTACTTCGGCGACATGCAGCTGGCCAAGGGCGACTTCGCCGCGCAGATGCGCCAGAGCATGCTCAACGTGAAGAACATCCTGGAAGAGGCCGGCTCTTCGCTGCAGCAAGTGGTCAAGGTCAACATCTTCCTGGACCGCCGCGCCGATTTCGACGAGATGAACGAGATCTACCGCGAGTTCTTCGGCACCGATCCCGACACCTGGCCGGCCCGGACCACGGTCGAGGCGCGGCTGCCGCGCAAGGATTTCCTGCTGGAGATCGAATGCGTCGCCGAGGTCGGAGGCTAGCGATGCGGCAGATCGAATCCCGACTGGCCGAGCTGGGCATCACGCTGCCCGACGCGCCGGTGATCAAGGCCAATCCCGCGCTGGTGCCCGGCGTGGCGGTGGGCAACCTGTTCTTCTGCCAGGGCGCGCTGGGCCATACCAACGGCGAGTTTCCGTACCTCGGCAAGGTCGGCGACAAGGTCAGCGTGGACGAGGCCTACCAGTCGGCGCGGCTGTGCGCCATCAACCATCTGGCGCAGGCCAAGGCGGTGCTGGGTGACCTGGACCGCATCGTGCGCGTCGTGCAGCTGCTGATCTACGTCAACGGCGCCCCGGGTTTCGAGCGCGCCCCATACGTCTCGAACGGCGCTTCCGATCTGTTCGTGCAGGTGTTCGGCCCCGAGCGCGCCGCCATGGCGCGCGCCAGCCTGAGCGTGCCCGACCTGATCTACACCGCGCCGGTCGAGACGATCTGCACCTTCGAGATCCGGCCCGAGGCCTGAACCTCGCAGCCCCAGAAACCAAGGAGCCCTCATCATGCAGCGACGTCATCTGTTGCAGGCACTGGGAGCCGGTGCGCTCGTCCACGCCTTGCCCGCACTGGCCCAGGACTTTCCTTCCCGTCCGATCACCCTGGTGAGCCCCTGGGCGCCCGGCGGCACGAACGATCTGCTGTGCCGCCTGCTGGCGCGCGAGGCCGGCAAGGTGCTCGGGCAGCCGATGGTGGTGGAGAACAAGCCGGGCGCCGGCGGCCAGGTCGGCACGGCCGCGGTGGGGCGCTCCAAGCCCGACGGCTACACCTTGACGCTGGGCAGCACACCCGGCTATGCCACGGCACCGGCGCTGTACTCGAAGCTGCCCTACGATCCGCAGCGCGACTTCGAGCCGGTGATAGGCGTGGCCACCGTGCCTAACGTACTGGTCGTGCATCCGTCGCTGCCGGTGTCCAATCTGCGCGAACTGATCGCCTACATCAAGGCGCGGCCGGGCAAGCTGAGCTACAGCTCGGTCGGCCCGGGTTCGACGCAGCATCTGTGCGCCAAGCTGTTCGAGAGCCTGACCGGCACCGAGATGATCCACGTGCCGTACAAGGGCACGGCACCGGCGATGCAGGATCTGCTGGGCGGCGTCATCACGCTGTCGTTCGAGAACATGCCGCCGCTGCTGCCGCAGATCCGCGCCGGCGCGCTGAAGGCGCTGAACGTGACCTCGGCCAGACGCGTGGACCAGCTGCCCGAGGTGCCGACCATGGCCGAGGCCGGGCTGCCCGACTTCACCGCCTCGGTCTGGTACGCCGTGTTCGCGCCGGCGGGCGTGCCGGCGCCGGTGGTGGCGCGCCTGCAGGACGCCTTCATGGCGGCGCTGCGCCAGCCCGATGCAGTGGCGCAGCTGGCCAGCCTGGGGCTGACCACGCTGGCCACCGACGCTGCGGCCACCCGCGCCATGGTGGCAGCCGATGCCGCCAAGTGGGGCGGCGTGATCCGTTCTGCCGGGATCAAGGCGGAATGAGCGGCGGCGAAGCACAGGGCGGCGCTGCCGGCATCGGCGCGGCTGCCGGTAGCAGCGCGGCCGCCGGCAGCAGCGGTGGCGCCCGTCCGCTAGCCGGCCGTGCGGCCCTGGTGACCGGCGCCGGCAAGGGCCTGGGCCGTGCCATCGCCCACGGCCTTGCCGAGGCCGGCGCCGACGTCGTGCTGGTCGCGCGCACCCGCGCCGACCTGGAGACCGTCGCGCGCGAGGTCGAGGCGCGCGGCAGCCGCGCCTGCGTGGCGGTGGCCGACGTCACCGACAGTGCGCAGATCGCCGCGGCGGTCGACGCGGCGCTGGCGGCGTTCGGTCGGATCGACGTGCTGGTCAATTCCGCCGGCGGCAGTCTGCGCAAGCCGACGCTGGACATCGGCGACGACGAGTGGGATCGCGTGATCGCGGCCAATCTGTCGTCCACGTTCAAGGTCTGCCGCGCGGTCGGGCGCCAGATGGCGGCGCAGCGCTCGGGTTCGATCATCAACATCGCCTCGACGGCCGGCGTGCGCGGCCGCGCGGGCAACGCGCCGTACTCTGCGGCCAAGGCCGCGGTCATCAATTTCTCGCGCGCGATCGCGATGGAGTGGGCGCCCAACGGCGTGCGCGTGAACGTGCTGGCGCCAGGCCGCTTCCTCACGCCGCTCACCGAAGCGGAGATGTCGGTGCCGGAGAAGTACGCTGCATTCGTGCGCCAGGTTCCGCTGGGCCGGATCGGCCGCCCCGAGGAGATCAAGGAGATCGCGGTCTGGCTGGCCGGCGACGCCTCGGCCTTCGTCACCGGCAGCGTGATCACGCTCGACGGCGGACAGACGCTGGCCTGAGCCGCCATGCCCGACCTGTCCCGCATCCTTGCCCTGAAGGACTTCGAGCCCGCGGCGCGGCGTCTGCTGCCGCGGCCCATCTTCGGCTACGTGAACGGCGCGGCCGAGGACAACCGCTCGCTGCGCGACAACCGGGCGGCAATGGATGCCTGGTCGCTGATTCCGCGCACGCTGGTCAACGTGTCCGAGCGCTCGCAGGCGGTGACGCTGTTCGGCACGCGCTACGCCAGTCCGTTCGGCATCGCGCCGATGGGACTGGCCGCGCTGTCAGGCTACGGCGGCGACCTCGCGCTCGCCTGCGCGGCGCGCGAGGCCGGCATCCCGGCCGTGCTCAGCGGGTCCTCGCTGACGCCGCTCGAGGAAGTCGCGCAGGCGGCGCCCGGCACCTGGTTCCAGGCCTATCTGCCGGGCGACGTCGACCGCATCCTGGCCCTGCTGGCGCGCGTGCGGCGCGCCGGCTACGAGACGCTGGTGGTGACCGTCGACATTCCGGTGGGCGCCAATCGCGAGAACAATTTGCGCACCGGCTTCTCGACGCCGCTCAAGCCCAGCCTGCGCCTGGCGTTCGACGGACTGACGCGGCCGCGCTGGCTGCTGGGCACCTTCGCGCGCACGCTGCTCGTGCGCGGCATGCCGCATTTCGAGAATTCGTTCGCCGAGCGCGGCGCGCCCATCGTGTCGCGGAACGTGATGCGCGACTTCTCGGCGCGCGACCACCTCGACTGGTCGCATCTCGCGCGCATCCGCGCGGCCTGGCCGGGGCCGCTGGTGGTCAAGGGCCTGTTGAGCGATGCCGATGCGGCACTGGCCGTGCGCACCGGCGTCGACGGTCTGATCGTGTCCAATCACGGCGGGCGTCAGCTCGACGGCGCGGTCGCGCCGCTGCGCGCGCTCGAGCGCATCGTCGACGCGGCCGGCGAGCGGACGGCGGTGATGATAGACAGCGGCTTTCGGCGCGGCACCGACGTGCTCAAGGCGCTGGCGCTGGGCGCGCGGCTGGCGTGGGTCGGCCGGCCGTTCAACTACGCGCTGGCGGTTGCCGGACAGGCCGGTGTGGCGCACGGCATCGCGCTGCTGCGCGCCGAGATCGATCGCGACATGGCCATGCTGGGCGTGCGCTCGTGCGACGAGCTCGGCCGGCAGCATCTGCTGGCGCATGGGGCGGCTCCGGCCTGGCCGGCGGCGGCGCCCGAGGATCGGCTCGCCGCCTGAGCGGTTTCCGCGGGCCTGCCCGCCCGGGCCGGGTAATCTAGGCGTCTGTCCACGTCGAACGCCGTTCGTCCCCCGTGAGCCCGTACCGCACTGTGACGATCCTCGCCTGGCGCCTGCTCGCCGCTGTCAGCGTGCTGGTCGGCCTGATCGGCGTGTTCGTGCCCGTCCTGCCGACGGTGCCGTTCCTGCTGGTGGCCGCCTGGGCCGCGGGCCGCGGCTGGCCGCGGCTGGAAACCTGGCTGCTGACGCATCCGGTCTATGGGCAGTCGATCCGGCGCTGGCGCGACCACCGTGCGGTGCCGCGCGCGGCCAAGTGGTGGGCGTCGCTGAGCATGGCCGGCAGCGCCGGCCTGCTGATCGCCTGGCCGGGGCTGCCGCTGTGGATCCGCATCGTCGTGCCGCTGGTGATGCTGATCGTCGCCTGCTGGCTGTGGCGCCGTCCGGAGTTGTGAGCCCGCGGCCTCTCAGGCCAGCGCCGACGTGTCCAGCGGGCAGCCGGTCTTCGCCGCGATCTCTTCGCGCGTGACGCCCGGAGCCAGTTCGACCAGCTTCAGGCCCTTGTCGGTGACCTCGATCACGCCCAGGTCGGTGATGATCACGTTGACGACGCCGACGCCGGTCAGCGGCAGCTCGCATTTCGGCAGGATCTTCAGCTCTTCGCTGCCGTCCTTCTTCTTCGCGGTGTGCTCCATTAGCACGATGACGCGGCCCACGCCGGCGACCAGGTCCATGGCGCCGCCCATGCCCTTGACCATCTTGCCGGGAATCATCCAGTTGGCCAGGTCGCCTTTCTCGCTGACCTGCATGGCGCCGAGAATCGCCAGGTTGATCTTGCCGCCGCGGATCATCGCGAACGAGTCGGCCGACGAGAAGATCGACGAGCCCGGCAGCGTCGTCACCGTCTGCTTGCCGGCATTGATCATGTCGGGATCGACCTCGTCCTCGGTGGGGAAGGGGCCGATGCCGAGCAGGCCGTTCTCCGACTGCAGCCAGACATCGATCTGCGGCGGCACGTGGTTGGCCACCAGCGTCGGCAGGCCGATGCCGAGATTCACGTAGAAGCCGTCGCGCAGCTCACGGGCCGCGCGCGCGGCCATTTCATCACGGGTCCAGGGCATTTCGTTCTCCTTATCGCGCCGGGCGCGTGGTGCGCTGTTCGATGCGTTTCTCGGGCGTCGGGTTGTGGACGATCCGGTGCACATAGATGCCGGGCAGATGGATCTCGTCCGGATCGAAGCTGCCGGTCGGCACGACCTGTTCGACCTCGACGATGGTCACTCGACCGGCCATCGCGACGTTCGGGTTGAAGTTGCGCGCCGTCCTGCGGAACAGCAGGTTGCCGGTCTGGTCGGCCTTCCAGGCCTTGACCAGCGACACGTCGGGCACCAGCGAGCGTTCCATCACGTATTGCACGCCGTCGAACTCGCGCACGTCCTTGCCTTCGGCGACGATGGTGCCGACGCCGGTCCGCGTGAAGAATGCCGGGATGCCGGCGCCACCGGCGCGCAGCTTCTCGGCCAGCGTGCCCTGCGGCGTGAACTCGAGCTCGAGCTCGCCGGCCAGGTACTGGCGCTCGAACTCCTTGTTCTCGCCGACGTAGCTGGAGATCATCTTGCGGATCTGCCGCGTCTCGAGCAGCTTGCCCAAACCGAAGCCGTCGACGCCGGCGTTGTTCGAGATCACGGACAGGTTCTTCGCCCCCGAGTCGCGCAGCGCATCGATCAGCGCCTCGGGGATGCCGCACAGGCCGAAGCCGCCGACGGCCAGCAACTGGCCGTCGCGCACGATGCCCTTCAGCGCTGCCTCGGCGCTGGGGTAGAGCTTGTTCATCAGGATGCCTCCAGGGGAGCGAGGGGAAGTCCGAGGCGGGAAGATACTACGTAATGCATTAAGTAGTCGTTACGTAGAATCAACTAGCGGCCAACCCTGCCGGCCCGCCCCATTGCGCGATCGAGCGAGACGAAGGAACCGATGGACGACGACCTCGTGCCCCGCCTGCACGCGACCTACACGCAGGTCGCGGCGCCGTTCGTGCAGTCGCTGGGGCTGCGTGTGATCTCGGCGACGAAGGCCGAGACGGTGCTGGGACTGCCGATCACGCCGCACCTGGTGCACGGCGGCGGCGTGCTGTGCGGGCAGGCGATGCTCGCCGCGGCCGACACCGCGATGGTGCTCGCGCTGACGGCGTGGTTCGGCGAGTTCCGGCCGATGACCACGGTGCAGCTGAGCACCAGCTTCATCCGCCCGGTGCCCGGCGACGCCGGCGAGGCGCTGGTCGCCTGCCGCATCCTGCGCTGCGGCAAGTCGCTGGCCTTCGGCGAGATCGACCTCAGGCTCGCCGACGGCACCCTGTTCGCGCACGCCACCACCACCTACGCGCTGCTGTGACGTGAGCCTGCCGTCGCTGGACTACCGCACGGCGTTCGACCTGGCGCCGATCGGACTGGTGCTGTCGCGCAACCGGCTGATGGTCGACTGCAACCGACGCCTGCTCGAGATGTTCGGCGCCGAGCGCGAGCAGCTCGTCGGCCGCTCGTTCGAGGTGCTGTACCCGACGCACGAGGAGTTCGAGCGCACCGGCGAGCGCATCGTCGCCAGCCTCGACCGCGACGGCTGGTACGCCGACGACCGCGTGATGAAACGTGTGGACGGCGCGCGCCGCGGTGAGCTGTTCTGGTGCCACGTCTCGGGCCGCGCGCTCGACCCGGCGCGCCCGCATGCCGCCGGCATCTGGGCCTTCGAGGACCTGTCGTCGCGGCGCGTGCTGAAGGTCGAGTTCACCGCGCGCGAGCGCGAGATCGCCGCGCTGCTGATCGAGGGGCTGACGAGCAAGCTGATCGGCAAGAAGCTGGCGATCAGCCCGCGCACCGTCGATGTCTACCGCGCGCGGCTGATGCGCAAGGTCGGTGCGGCGACCACGCCCGAGCTGGTGCAGAAGCTGCTGAGCGCCTGAGCGACCACCCCGCGGGCATCGCCGCCGGCAGCCCACGCCGGCGCGGTTGGCAACAGCCCGGGAGGGCCTCCCGGACCGGCACGGTCGGCCGCACGCCTCGCGCCGAGCGCGACAGCAACCGCGTCGCGGACGCGTCGACCCCCCAGGCACCGGCACCACGACCGACCAGCTCGATCGGCGCCCGTCGGCCGACCCGCGGACCCGCGTGCGCGCGGGCCGCAGGTAATCCCTAGGTCGGCGCCAAGTCTTTAGTTATATAAATTAACTAATGACCTGAATCAACGGCCGCGACACCGACCGTCCCGCCGGGACGGCGACACCACCGAAGAAGGAGACCACGACGATGAATCCCCAAGCTCTCGGCGCCACCGCACTGGCGGTGGCAGCCCTCGCGGCGCTGCCGGCCGCGACGGCGCAGGCACGCAGCCCGTTCGGGTTCGACACCTACAGCTTCCCTCCCGCCGCCTCCGATGCCGTCTCGCTGACCGTCCGTGCACCGTCGCACGCGACCGCCCGGCAGGTCGCCGTGGTGCTCAACGGCCAGGACGTCACGTCGTCACTGCAGGCGGTGCCGGGCACCCACACGCTCACGGGCACGGTCGCCGGCCTGGTGCCCGGCGAGAACACGCTGCAGTTGCGGCCGCGCGCGAATGCCGCCGCCGTTGCCCTGCTGAAGGTGCATGTGATCACCGCAGACGACTGCAACAGCGCGCGCCTGGGCACCGGCATCGACCCTGCGCTGATCGGTGAGCCCGTCTCCGGCGTCACGCTGACGACCATGACCTGGACCGCCGCGAGCGCCAGCAACCAGGCCTTCTGCCGCGTCAACGGCAGCATGGCGCCGATCGACCCGGCAGCCCCGAACATCAACTTCGGCACCACGCTGCCCGCCCGCTGGGCCTACCGCTACGCGCAGATGGGCGGTGGCGGCATGAACGGTTCGATCCCCGGCCTGGCCGGCGCCGCCTACAACAACCGTGGCATGGCCACGGCGGGCAGCGACTCGGGCCACCAGTTCATCGGCGGCAACGCCTGGGCGCTCAACGAGGAGTCGATCAAGAACCTCGGCTACATGCAGATGAAGAAGACCTACGACGCCGCCCGCGTGCTGCAGCAGCGCGCCTACGGCGCGGCGCCGGAGTTTTCATACTGGTTCGGTGGCTCGCAGGGCGGCCGCGAGGGCCTGACGATGGCGCAGCGCTACCCCGAGGCCTTCGACGGCGTCTCGGTGCAGGTGCAGATCGTCAACTTCTCGTCGCTGATGCTCGGGCCGGTGCTGCTGCGCCAGCAGGAGATCCCGCTGGCCAACTGGGTGACCCAGGCCAAGCGCACGGCCATCGCGACCGAGGTGATCCGCCAGTGCGACGGCCTGGACGGCCTGCTCGACGGGCTGATCAACAACTACCAGGCCTGCCGCGCGATCTTCGACGTCAAGCAGGGGGCACCGAACCGCCAGCCCTGGGCGGCCAAGCGCTGCCCGGACAACGTCGACCCCAACCCGGCGGACACGACGGCCAACGCCTGCCTGACCGACGGGCAGATCGAGACGCTGCAGTTCACGCACACGCCCTACCTGTTCGCGACCCCGCTCGCGCACGACAACCGGCAGTTCGGCATGTGGCTGCCCGGCACCGACCCCGGCGGCAGCGGGCTGATCGTGCCGACGCGTTACCGCGGCCAGGAAGGCGCGGCCGCCAACGCCCCGCTGTTCACGCACCTGGGCATCGTGGGCGTGACCGGCTTCCTGTTCCAGGACCTGAACGCCAACTCGCTGGACTACGTCGAGGGCGGGCCGCTGAACGACCGCCGCGTCGAGATCTCGGCCTGGCTGGATGCGACCAACCCGAATCTGCGGCCGTTCAAGAACCGCGGCGGCAAGCTGATCTCGACCATCGGCACCAACGACACGCTGGCCTCGCCCGGCGCCCAGCTCGACTACTACCAGTCGGTGCTCGACACGATGGGGCGCGGTTCGGTCGACCAGTTCGCGCGGCTGTGGGTGCTGCCGATGACCAACCACGGACTGGGCGGCAGCAGCTACAACGTCAACGGCGCCGGCCAACCGAACACGCCGTTCCCCATCCCCAACGGGCACGACCGCGTGACGATGATCGTCGACTGGGTCGAGCAGGGCGTGGCGCCGCCGAAGGCACCGACCGTCACCGCCGGAGCGCGCTCGCTGCCGATGTGCTCGTTCCCGGCGTATCCGCGGTACCTGGGCGGCGACAGGCCGGTGAGCGAGGCCTCCTCGTACGCGTGCGCCGTCGACTGACGTGCGAGGTGCCGCAGCGGCTGCGGTGGCACCGGCCACCGCAGCCGCGTCGATCGTCGTCGCGCGATGTCCGGACCGCCGGGTACACTGCCCGGCGATGGCCAGTCCTCGCAGCGGCGACGGCAACCCGACGCCCATCGACCAGTCCGCTCTGGAGCACCTGCTCGGCTACCACATGGCGCAGGCCGACATCCCGGCCAAGGCCGCCTTCTACAAGTACGTCGGCGAGCCGCTCGCGCTGCGGCACGTCGACTTCACGATCCTGATGCTGGTGAAGTCGAACCCCGGCATCACGCAGAAGCGGCTGTCGCAGACCTTGGCGGTGTCGGCGCCGAACATCACCACGCTGCTCGAACGCATCGAGTCCAAGGGTTTGATCGAACGGGTCCGCTCCGACGCCGACCGGCGGCTGCAGCATGTGCGCTTGACGGCTGCCGGAGCGCGGGTCGCGAAGCGCTCGTACGAACTCTCGCTCGACTGCGAGCGCGAGATGCTCAAGCACCTGACCCCCGGCGAGCGCACGCTGCTGCTGGAACTGCTCGACAAGGTCGCCAGGCACCGCCGCGTCTGACGGGCGCACACCCGTCAGGCAGCGTGCGCTCACGCACCCGCCCACGTCTCGAAGGTCTGCGCGTTGATCACCGTCCACCACCTCGAGAACTCGCGCTCGCAGCGCGTGCTGTGGCTGCTCGAGGAACTCGGCGTGCGCTACGAGATCCGGCGCTACGCGCGCGACCCGAAGACGATGTACGCGCCGCCCGAACTGCAGCGCGTGCACCCGCTGGGCAAGAGCCCAGTGGTCACCGACGGCGACGTGACGGTGGCGGAGTCGGGCGCGATCGTCGAGTACCTGCTCGACACCTACGACACGAAGGCGCGGCTGCGCCCGCCGCCGGGCACGCCCGATCGGCGCCGCTTCACGTACTGGCTGCACTTCGCGGAGGGCAGCGCGATGCCGCCGCTGCTGATGAAGCTGGTGTTCGACAAGGTGCGACGCGCGCCGGTGCCGTTTTTCGTCAGGCCCGTGACCCGCGGCATCGCCGACAAGGTCATGGCGAGCTTCGTCACGCCCAACCTCGAGCGCATGTACGCGTTCATGGAAGGCGAGCTGCGCGAGCGGCCCTGGTTTGCCGGCAGCGCCTTCAGCGCCGCCGACGTGCAGATGAGCTTCCCGCTCGAGGCGGCGGCGCATCGCGGCGGGCTCGACACGCGTCATCCGCGCCTGCTCGACTGGCTCGAGCGCATCCATGCCCGCGCCGCGTACCGCCGCGCCCTCGAGCGCGGCGGGCCGTACACGATCGTCGACTGACGCACCGGCGCGCGCCGGGCGTGTCAGTCCGACGACGCGCCGCCCAGGCCGAAGCCGCGCCGTGGCCGGCCGTCGCCCACGCAGCCCGCCCGCGTGCCGCCGGCGGCCAGGCTCACGGCGCCGCCCGCAGGCCGCGGTGTCGCCTCGACCGGCACCGCGACGCGAAACACGGCGCCGCCTTCGTCGCGGTTGCCCGCATCGATGCGCCCGCCCATCGCGGTGACGATCTGCCGGCTGATCGCCAGCCCCAGCCCGGCGCCCTGCCGGTGCGCGCGGCCCTGCTCGCCCTGCGCGTAGGGCTCGAACAGTCGCTCGAGGTCGGCCGCGCTGAGCCCCGGGCCGTCGTCGAGCGCCTCGATGCACAGCTCGAGCCGGCCGCCGCGTTCGCGCGTCTCGGCGCGCACCGCCACCGGCCCTCGCCGTGCGAACTTGACCGCGTTGTGCACCAGGTTCTGCACCACCTGCTGCAGCCGCGTCGCGTCGATCGCCAGCGTCGCCGGCATGCGCTGCACGTCGCTTTCGAGCCGCAGGTCGCGCGCCTGTGCCGCCAGTTCGCCCGCCGCCAGCGCCTGCGCCCAGAACGCCCTCATCGCGGTCGGCTTGATGTCGAGCACCAGCGGCGCGCCGACCAGCTGCTCGTAGGCCAGCGTGTCGTCGAGCACCTGCCGCAGCCCTTGCGAGCTGCGTGCGATCGCGTCGAGCAACCTGTCGCGCAGCGCCGGGTCGTCGTGGTCGCGCAGCATCTCGGCGCCGGCGCTGACCGCACCGAGCCCGCCGCGCAACTCGTGCGACAGGTAGGCCAGGAAACGCCCCCGCGCCGCGGTGGCCTGCTCGGCGACCCGGCGCGCCTCGCGCTCGACCTCGCGCGCCGCGCGCAGCCGCCGGTTGCCGCGCGCCAGCAGGTACAGGTAGGCGAGCAAGGCGGCGAGCACCGGCAGCGCGATCGACGCGACGTGGGCCCAGTCGATGCCCGCCTTCACCTGCACCGTCATCCAGCGCGCCTGCATCGTCGCGCGTTCGCTGTCGTCGAGCGCCTCGAACCCGCGGTGCAGCAGCCGGGTCAGCTCGGGCAGTCGGCGCGGCACCGCGAAGTACAACTCGCTGTCGCCGCCGCGCACGACGCCGGTGATGCGCAGCTGACCTGCGAAGCGCCGCTCGATCAGGTCGTTGACCACCTTGATGTTGCCCATCCCGACCTGCGCCGCGCCCTCGGCCACCGCCGCCAGCACCTGATCCTGGCGGTCGAGCTCGACGAGCTGGATGCCCGGGTGGCGCGCGCGCAGTTCGGGGATCAGGAAGTGCGCGCGCAGCAGCGCGAGCTTGCGCAGCCCGACCTGCGCGGTGTCGGTGACCGCGGCGCCGTCGACCGCGGTGAACAGCGCGGTGGGCACGCTGGCGAAGGGACCGACGAAGTCGATGTCGCGCCTGCGCAGCGGCGTGCGCGCAACGCCGACGACGACCTCGATCGAGCCGGCGAGCGCGCCGTCGTAGACCTCGGCGAAGCTGGCGCCGATCTCCTGGACGATCTCCAGGCCGACCTTGCCGGCGGCCAGCCGCAGCGCGTCGGCGCCGAGCCCCTGGAACTCGCCGAGCGGGCCGCGCAGCGTGAACGGCGCGAAGTCGGCGTCGTAACCGACGCGGATGCGCCCGTGCTGCCGCAGCCAGGCGCGTTCGGCCGCAGTGAGCTCGACGGCAGTCGGCGGCAGCGGCACCAGCGCGCCCGCGGGCAGCCAGCGCTCGGCAAGTCGCGAGCGGTCGGCCGCGGTCACCGACTCGATCGCCCGGTCGAGAATGGCGCGCAGTTCGGGCAGGTCGCGCCGCACCGCGGGCCCGAGCGGCGCCGCACCCGGCCCGAGGTTGCGCCGCAGCTCGACGTTGGCCAGCAGGTTCTTCTCGACATGGAACACGACCTCGTGCTGGAAGCCGATGAACAGGTCGACCTGACCGCCGGCCAGCGCGCGCAGCGCCTCGTCGGCGCGCTCGTAGGTGTGCACCGCGGCCTGCGGGTGCCGATCGCGCAGCAATGCCAGCGCCGCCGAGTCGGCCACCGCGGCGACGCGCCGGCCGCCGAAGTCGGCGGTGGGCGACACGTCGGGCACGTCGCGACGCGCGGCGAGCACCAGGTTGGTGGTGAACGCCGCTCGCGTGTACAGCGCGGCGTCGGCGATCTGCGGCAGCGGCGCGGCGAACGGCAGCATGTCGATCTCGCCGCGGCGCAGCGCGTCGAGCGCATCGGCGAAGCGCGGCACGTGCCGGTATTCGAAGCGCAGGCCGCTGCGCTGCGACCACAAGTCGAGCATCTCGACGACGAAGCCGTGCGGGTGCCCGCTGCGCTCGTCGTTGAAGTAGTACGGCGGGAACTCGCGCGTCAGCGCGACGCGCACCACCGGGTGGGCGGCGACCCAGGCACGCTCGCGTTCGGTCAGCGCCAGCGACTGCGCCGCGGCGGCGTGTGCGAACACGACGCACAGCAGTGCCGACGCGCACGCCCGCAGCCACGATGCCCAGCGTTGCCACTTCGTCGAGCCCGCCACCGGCGCCACCCCATCCAGGCCCCCTGAGGGCCTGCATGGTGCCAATGTACGCGACCCGAAGCGATGCGGCGTCGCCGGGCCGCGCCGCAACGACTCAGTGCCCGGGAGGCCGCGAGCCAAGCGAGCGCAAGGGCCTCACTTCAGCCGACGACCGCGCGCAGCCAGTCGGGCAGCGGCACCGACTTGCCGCGCGGGAAGTCGACCCACACCGTCTTCGCGCCGCCGCTGGCGTAGATCACGCCGGGTTCGTCGGTACGCTCGAGGGTGATGTAAGTCTCGAAGCTGGAGCGTCCCGGCTTGGCGACGTAGTGGCGCGCGAGCACGTCGCCGGGGTACTCGAGCTGCTTGAGGAAGTTGCAGAACGCGTTGACGATCACCGGCCCGGTGCCCTGCGGGTCGGGAGGCCCGCCCAGCGCGTGCAGCCACTCGATGCGCACGATCTCCATGAAGCGGAAATAGACCGTGTTGTTGACGTGGCCCATCGCGTCCATGTCGCCCCAGCGGATCGGGATCACCGACTGGTGCACCAGCTTCTTGTGGTCGGGCAGGTCGAATCGCATCGTGTTTCAAGAGGTCGTGGTGTCGGGATCGATGCCCAGCTCGCCGGCGATGCGCTGCACGGTGGCGCGCAGCGCGTCGAGCTCGCGCGCAAGCCGCGCCTGTTCGGCCTTCAGCGCCGCGACCTCGCCGGAGCTCACGCCGCCGGCGTCACCGCCCAAGGACTCGGCCGCGGCGGGCAGCGCGACGTCACCGCACAAGCGGTGCGCCCAGCGCGGCTCGCGCGCGCCCGGCGCGCGGGGAAGACGCACGACACGCGGCGGATCCTTGGCCGCGAGTTCGTCGAGAAAGGCCTCGACCGACGAGATGTCGGCGAAGCGGTGAAGCCGCTCGCAGTTCAGCCGCAGTTCGGCCGCGGTCTGCGGCCCGCGCAGCATCAGCACCGCGAGCAGCGCCACCGCCGCACCCGGCACGCCGAGCACGCGAGACGCGTTGTGCTCGAAGCGCACGACGCGGCTGCCGCTGACCTCGAACACCAGCGACAGCTCCTTCAGACCGTCGACGGCGGTCAGCACCTCGGCGTCGGTGGCCGCGATCACCGGATCGCGCGCCGTCTTCTGGTTGCAGCCGGCGACCAGGGCGTTCAGGCTCAGCGGGTAGGTGTCGGGCACCGTCGCCTGCTTCTCGACGAGCACGCCGAGCACACGGGCTTCCAGCGGTGTGAGAGCACGCACTTGCGGCGACCCCGTCGCAAGCCGATCAGGCGGACGCCGCGGATGCGGCTGCGCCGGCAGGCTGGCGTCGGCCCCGGGGGCTCGACAAGGCCCGTTCGTGGCCCTCGGGGCAGGCGCCGCAGGCGCTTCGGGGGTGGTTCATTCCTACACGCCGAAGCCGTCGTCGGCCGCGATCACCGCGCCGTTGACGAAGTGGCTCTCGTTGGCGCACAGCATCACCAGCACCGCGTCGAGGTCCTGCGGCTGGCCCACTCGCTTGCGCGGCAGCATGGCCACCAGTTTCTGCCCGGCCTCGGTCTGCCAGTGGTGGTGGTTGAGCTCGGTGTCGATGTAGCCGGGACACAGCGCATTGACGTTGATGCCGTAGCGCCCCCACTCGAGCGCCATCGCGCGCGTCATGTGCACCACCGCGGCCTTGCTCATCGAGTACACGCCGATCTGCCCCAGCACGCGCAGCGCGGCCATCGACGCGACGTTGACGATGCGACCGCCGGTGAAGGTGCCCGGCGCAGCGCCGCGGCTGCGCGCGATCATGCGCTTGCCCACCTCCTGCGCGACGAAGAACGCACCACGCGTGTTGGTGTCCATCACGTAGTCGTAGTCGTCGGGCGTCACGTCGACCAGCTTGCTCGTCGTGCTGACGCCCGAGTTGTTGACCAGGATGTCGAGGGTGCCCATCTCGGTCTCGGCGTGCGCCACCGCGGCCCTGATGCTGCCGGGGTCGGTCACGTCGAGTTCGACGACGTGCGCATCGCCCCCTTCGGCTTCGATTTCGGCGCGCAGCGACTTCAAACGCTCGACACGGCGCGCCGCCAGCACCACGCCGGCACCGGCGCGCGCCAGCGTGCGCGCGAACTGCGCGCCGAGCCCGCTCGAGGCGCCCGTGACCATCGCCACGCGGCCCGACAGATCGATCTGATACGCCATGCTCCCCGCCTTTCGCTGCATCGGTGCGCGGCGACGATAGCACGCGGCCGCGAGGCCACGCACGAAGCGCACGAGCGTTCGATGCGCCGCCGCCGGCGCCCTAGAATCGCCCGGTCGCCCGCCGCAAGAGTGCTGCCATGTCACCTCAGGAAATCCTCGACCAGTACGGCCCTCGCGAGGCCATGGAGTACGACGTGGTCGTGGTCGGTGCCGGCCCGGCGGGGCTGTCGTGCGCGATCCGGCTCAAGCAGCTGAATGCCGAGCTGTCGGTGGTCGTGCTGGAGAAGGGCTCCGAGCCCGGCGCGCACATCCTGTCGGGCGCGGTGATGGACCCGCGCGCGATCGACGAACTGCTGCCCGACTGGACGGCGCGCGGCGCGCCGCTGCACCAGCCGGTGACCGCCGACGAGGTGCTGTTCCTGCACCGCAAGACGGCGAGCGCGACGCCGCAGTGGCTGATCCCCGAGTGCCTGCACAACGAGGGCAACTACGTCGTCAGCCTCGGCTCGGTGACCAAGTGGCTGGGCGAGCAGGCCGAGGCGATGGGCGTGGAGATCTTCCCCGGCTTCGCCGCCGCCGAGGTGCTGTACGACGAACGCGGCGCCGTGCGCGGCGTGGCCACCGGCAACCTCGGCATCGGCAAGGACGGCGAGCCCACCGACAACTTCCAGCTCGGCATGGAGCTCACCGCCAAGTACACCGTGTTCGCCGAAGGCGCGCGCGGCCACCTGGGCAAGCGGCTGATCGCGAAGTACCGCCTCGACGAGGGCCGCGACCCGCAGAGCTACGCCATTGGCATCAAGGAGCTGTGGGAGGTGCCCGCCGACAAGGCTCAGCCGGGGCGGGTGGTGCACACCGCCGGCTGGCCGATGGACCCCAACACCTACGGAGGCGGCTTCCTCTACCACCTCGAAGGCGGCAAGGTCACGCTGGGCTTCGTCGTCGGGCTCGACTACCAGAACCCGTGGCTCAGCCCGTTCGAGGAGATGCAGCGCTGGAAGACGCACCCGGCGATCCGCGCCCACATCGAAGGCGGCAAGCGCATCGGCTACGGCGCGCGCGCGATCACCGCCGGCGGGCTGCTGAGCCTGCCCAAGCTGGTGTTCCCCGGCGGCGCGCTGGTGGGCTGCGACGCCGGCACGCTCAACGCCGCACGCATCAAGGGCAGCCACGCGGCGATCAAGACCGGCATGCTGGCGGCCGAGGCGATCGTGCCCGCGCTGGCTGCCGGGCGCGCCGGCGACGAGCTGACGGCCTACCCCGAGGCGTTCGAGCGCAGCTGGCTGCACGAGGAGCTGGCGCGCGCGCGCAACTTCAAGCAGTGGTTCAAGAAGGGCAACCTGGTCGGCGCGGCGATGACCGGCGTCGAGCACTGGCTGCTGCCCAAGCTCGGCGTGAAGTCCCCGCCGTGGACGATCCACCGCCACGACCCCGACCACGTGCGGCTGTCGGCGGCAGGCCAGTGCGAAAAGATCGCCTACCCCCGGCCCGACGGCGTGCTCACCTTCGACCGGCTGAGCTCGGTGTTCATCAGCAACACCAACCACGAGGAGAACCAGCCGGCGCACCTGACGCTCAAGGACGCGGGCGTGCCGGTGGCGGTGAACCTGGCCACCTACGCCGGCCCCGAGAGCCGCTACTGCCCGGCGGGCGTGTACGAGTTCGTGGACGACACCGGCGGCGGCGAGCGGCTGCAGATCAACGCGCAGAACTGCGTGCACTGCAAGACCTGCGACATCAAGGACCCGACGCAGAACATCGTCTGGGTCACGCCCGAGGGCGGTGGCGGGCCGAATTACGCGGGGATGTGAGGGCAAGGTCCTCACAGGCTCCGCGCCGGCCGATGCTCGCGGGGATGTGAGCGCCGCGAGCAGACCCCGCGCCGGCCGATGCTCGCGGGGATGTGAATGCCAAGCGCAGCCCCCACGGCGCCTGAATCACGCGGCGATGCGAGCACCGCGCGTCGGCTTCGCACCGCCTGACTCGCACACGGACGCGAGCGCCGCCAGGCGGCCCTGCGCCATCGCCGCATCGCCGCGACAAGCCCGCACGCCACGCTCGCCGATGCGCGGCCGCGCCGCCGCGGCGCGCTAGGATGGCTGGGGTGCCGACGGGCCCGCCGCCATGAGTGCCGATCTCGAAACCGCATCCGATCCGCAACGCCTTCGCCGCGTCGCGATCGACCCCGTCTCGCGCGTCGAGGGTCACGGCAAGGTCACGCTGCTGCTCGGCGACGACGGCCGCGTGCAGCAGGCGCGTCTGCACATCGTCGAGTTCCGCGGCTTCGAGCGTTTCATCCAGGGCCGCCCGTACTGGGAAGTGCCGGTGATGGTGCAGCGGCTGTGCGGCATCTGCCCGGTGTCGCATCACCTCGCGGCGAGCAAGGCGCTCGACGCCGTCGTCGGGGCACGGCACGTGACGCCGACCGCCGACAAGATCCGACGGCTGATGCACTACGGCCAGGTGATGCAGTCGCACGCGCTGCACTTCTTCCACCTGTCGTCGCCCGACCTGCTGTTCGGCTTCGACGCCGAGCCGGCGCGGCGCAACATCGTCGGCGTCGCGGCGGCGCATCCCGAGATCGCACGCCAGGGCGTCGCGCTGCGCCGCTACGGGCAGGAGGTGATACGCGCCACCGCCGGCAAGCGCGTGCACGGCACCGGGTCGGTGCCCGGCGGCGTCAACCGCCACGTGTCGGCCGACGACCTCGCGCTGCTGCGCGCCGAGGTGGCAACGATGGTCGACCACGCCGAGCGCGCCGTCGACATCGCCGCGCAGCTGCACGCGGCGCAGCCGGCGCTGTACGACGACTTCGCGCGGTTCCGCTCGAACTGGCTGTCGATCGTTCGCGCCGACGGTGCGCTGGATCTCTACGACGGCGCGATCCGCGCGCGCGACGCCGACGGGCGCATCCTCGTCGACGGCCACCCCTGCGAGCGCTACCTCGACCTGATCGAGGAAGAGGTGCGCCCGTGGACCTACATGAAGTTCCCGTACCTGCGCACGCTCGGCGCCGAGGCCGGCTGGTACCGCGTCGGGCCGCTGGCGCGCGTGCAGAACTGCGACCGCATCCCGAGCCCGCGCGCCGAGGCCAGGCGGCAGGAGTTCGTCGCCGTCGGCGGCGGCGCGCCGGTGCACGGCAGCCTCGCGTACCACTGGGCGCGCATGATCGAGATGCTGCACGCGATGGAAGTCATCGCCGCGCTGCTGGCCGACCCCGACATCGTCGCCGGCGAGCGCATGGCCGGCGACCCGTCGCTCGCGGTGCGCGCCGCCAGCGGCGAGCGCGAAGGCATCGGGGTCATCGAGGCGCCGCGCGGCACGCTGATCCACCACTACCGCGTCGGCGACGACGACCTCGTCACCGCGTGCAACCTGATCGTCTCGACCACGCACAACAACCAGGCGATGAACGAGGCGGTGCGCGCGGTCGCGCGCGAGCGCTTCGACGGCCGCGCCGTCGACGAGGCGCTGCTCAACAGCGTCGAAGTCGCGATCCGCGCCTACGACCCCTGCCTGTCGTGCGCCACGCACGCGCTCGGGCGCATGCCGCTCGACTTCGCCGTGGTCGCCGCCGACGGCACGATCGTCGGCCGCGTCGTCAAGGACGGCGACGGACGCATCGAAAGGATCGCCGGATGAGCGCGGCGCGTGCGCCGCTGCTCGTGTTCGGCTGGGGCAACCCGAGCCGCGGCGACGACGCACTGGGCCCGCTGTTCGTCGAGCGGCTGCAGCAGCACTGCGGCGGCGACCCGCGCATCGAGTGGCTGACCGACTTCCAGCCGCAGGTCGAACACGCGCTCGACCTCGCCGGGCGCGATCGCGTGCTGCTCGTCGACGCCAGCGTCTTGGCCGACGCGCCCTATGCCGTGACCCGGCCGCAGCCGGGGCGCGACGCCAGCTTCGGCACGCACGCCGTCAGTCCGGCGGCGCTGCTGCAGGCCTACGTCGACCTGAACGACGGCGCCGCACCGCCGCCGACGACGCTGCTGGCGATTCGCGGCGCGTCGTTCGAACTCGGCGAGGCGCCAGGCGACGACGCGCTGCGCCACCTCGACGCGGCGCTGGCGTGGGCGCAGCACTGGCTGCGCGACGCCACGCCGGGGGGCAGCGCGCCGTGACCGCCTTCGAGCGCCGGCCGGTCGCCGTGGGCGACGACGCTGCGGCGATCGTCGACGCCGTGCTGGCACGGCACGGACACGATCCGCACCGCCTCGTGCAGGTCCTGCGCGAGGTGCAGGCCGTCACCTGCTGGCTGCCGCGGCCGCTGCTGGCGCGCGTCGCCCAGGGCCTGCACCTGAGGCTGGCGCAGGTCGAGGGCGTGGCCGGCTTCTACCGCTTCTTTCACCTGCGCCCGGTCGGGCGCTGGCACCTGCTGTTCTCCGACAACGTCACCGACCGCATGGCCGGCAGCGTCGAACTCGCCGACGAACTGTGCCGGCGCCTGCGCGTGACGCTCGGTGCGACGCGCGCCGACGGCCGCGTCAGCGTGGCGCGCACGTCGTGCACCGGCATGGCCGACCAGGGCCCGGCGCTGCTGGTCAACCACCACCAGGTGATCACGCGGCTGACGCACGAGCGCATCGTCGAACTCGCCGCGCTGGTCGACGCCGACGCGCCGATCGCGATGTGGCCGCCGGGCTGGTTCGTCGTCGACGCGCCGATCCGCCGCGCCGACGTGCTGCTCGCCGAACCCGCGGCGCCGGGCAGCGCGCTCGCCGCGGCAACGGCGCGCCCACCGCAGGCGATGCTCGACGAGGTCAAGGCCTCGGGTCTGCGCGGACGCGGCGGCGCCGGTTTCGCGACGGGAACGAAGTGGCAATACGGTCGCGACGCGGCCGGCGACGAACGATTCGTCGTCTGCAACGCCGACGAAGGCGAACCCGGCACGTTCAAGGACCGCGTGCTGCTCGCGCGCCACGCCGACGACGTGTTCGAGGGCATGACGGTCGCCGCGTGGGCCATCGGTACGCGCCGCGGCTTCGTCTACCTGCGTGGCGAGTACCGCTTCCTGCTCGACCACCTCGAGGCGGTGCTCGCGCGCCGGCGCGCTGCCGGGCTGCTCGGCGCGGACATCGCCGGCGTGGCGGGTTTCGACTTCGACATCGAGATCCACCTCGGCGCCGGCGCCTACGTGTGCGGCGAGGAGTCGGCGCTGATCGAGTCGCTCGAAGGCAAGCGCGGCACGCCGCGCATCCGCCCGCCGTTCCCGGCCGAGCGCGGTTACCTCGGCCGGCCGACGGTGGTCAACAACGTCGAGACGTTCTGCGCCGCGACGCACATCGCGCGCCACGGCGGCGCGTGGTGGGCCGGCATCGGCACGCGGCAGTCGACGGGCACCAAGATCCACTCGGTGTCGGGCGACTGCGAGCGCCCGGGGCTGTACGAGTACCCGTTCGGCACGCGCATCGGCCGCATCCTCGAGGACTGCGGCGCGCGCGACACGCAGGCGGTGCAGGTCGGCGGGCCGTCGGGCACCTGCGTGTCGGCGTTCGAGTTCGGCCGCCGCATCGCGTTCGAGGACGTGCCCACCGCGGGCGCGTTCATGATCTTCGACCGCTCGCGCGACATGTTCGAAGTCGCGCGCAACTTCTCGCACTTCTTCGCGCACGAGAGCTGCGGCTTCTGCACGCCGTGCCGCGTCGGCACCGAACTCGTCGCGCGGCGCATGGACAAGCTCGCCGCCGGGCGTGGCTCGCGCCACGACATCGACGTGCTGTTCGAACTCGACCGGCTGCTGCACACGACCACGCACTGCGGGCTGGGCGCCACCGCGTGCAACCCGCTGCGCGACACCATCGCCAAGTTCCGCCCGGCGTACGAGCGCCACCTGCTGAGCCTGCACTTCGAGCCCGCCTTCGACCTCGACGCCGAGCTGTCGGTGGCGCGCCGGCTCACCGGGCGCAGCGACGCCGGTGCCTTCCTGGAGACATGAACCACCCCCGTAGCGCCTCCGGCGCCTCCCCCTCCAGGGGGCGCCGCCAGCGGACCGGCGAAGCCGGATCCGCGACGGCCGCCGGATGCGAGGCGGCCTGTCGTTCGCGCGGCGAACGCACCCTGGAGCGGCTGAGGTGACCGACGCGACACGCCCCAGCTTCACGCTCGACGGCGACGAAGTGCCGTTCACGCCGGGCGAGACGATCATCGAAGCCGCGGCGCGCGCCGGGCACTGGATCGCGCACCTGTGCTGGCACCCCGACTTCGCGCCGCACGGCTCGTGCCGGGTGTGCCAGGTCGAGGTCGACGGCCGCGCGCAGACCGCGTGCACCACCCGCGCGCGCGACGGCCAGCTCGTCGTCAACCGCAGCGCCTCGCTCGACGCGATGCGCAAGACGCTGCTGCAGATGCTGTTCGTCGAGGGCAACCATTTCTGCCCGAGCTGCGAGAAGAGCGGCAACTGCCTGCTGCAGGCCACGGCCTACGAGATGGGCATGGAGGGGCCGCACTTCGAGGAGTTCTACCCCGACCGCCCGGTCGACGCGAGCCACCCCGACGTGCTGCTCGACTTCAACCGCTGCATCCTGTGCGAGCTGTGCGTTCGCGCCAGCCGCGACGTCGACGGCAAGAACGTGTTCGCGATCGGCGGCCACGGCATCGGTGCGAAGCTGCTCGTCAACAGCGCCAGCGGCCGCCTCGCCGACACCGACATCGCGCCCGGCGACCGCGCGCTCGAGGTGTGCCCGGTCGGCGTGATCCTGCCCAAGCGCCGCGGTTTCGCGGTGCCGATCGGCGAACGGCGGTTCGACGCGCAGCCGGTGTCGGCGCAGCCGCACCCGCTGCCGGCGACGAAGGATGCGAAGCCGTGAGCGACGCGCCGCTGCCGCACGCGCCGCGCAAGCTGCGGCTGGCCACCGTGTCGCTCGCCGGCTGCTTCGGCTGCCACATGTCGTTCCTCGACATCGACGAGCGGCTGTTCGAACTGGTCGACAAGGTCGAGTTCGACCGCTCGCCGCTCACCGACATCAAGCACCTGAGCCGCTGCGACATCGGGCTCGTCGAAGGCGGCCTGTGCAACGCCGAGAACGTGCAGGTGCTGCGCGAATTCCGCGCGCGGTGCAAGACGCTGGTGGCGGTCGGCGCGTGCGCGATCACCGGCGGGCTGCCGGCGCTGCGCAACCCGCTCGACGTCGGCGAACTGCTCGTCGAGGTCTACCGTGAACGCCCCGGGCTGGCGCCGGGCAGCCGCGTGCCCGACGACCCCGAGCTGCCGCTGCCGCTGAACCGCGTGCACCCGATCCACGAGGTCGTGCACGTCGACTACTTCCTGCCCGGCTGCCCGCCGAGCGCCGACGCGTTCTGGCAGTTCCTCACCGACCTGATGGCCGGGCGCACGCCTCGGCCGACGCACGGTCTGATCCGCTACGACTGACGCGCCGCGGCGCCGTCGGCCGGTGCGCTGGCGCGCCCGCCCGGGGCGGCGAGGAGGTCTACGGCACAGGCGCAGTCCGTGTCGCGCGCTCCGCACGGGGAGGGGTCGCACTGCATCGGCAGCGAGGCGCGCGGCATGCCGAGCTGGGCCATGCGGTCGCGGCAGCTCGGCGTCGCCCTCGCTGCGCCCCGCGCCGCCGGCTGGCCGTGGTCCAGTGCCAACGCGTCGTCAACCCTGCCCGCGCGGGCGCAGCGTCGCCTGCGCGTCCATCGCCACCGCGCCGCCGGCGTCGAGCACCCACAGCCGCACACCGGCGTCGCCGGCGTCGGCGCCGGCGAGCGTGAACGCCGCGCCGTCGAACAGCGGGCGCAGCGCGCGGAACTCGAACGTGTCGAGCGCCGCGTCGCGGCGGTGTTCGCGCAGCAGGTCGAGCAGCAGCGTCGCCAGCAGCGGGCCGTGCACGACCAGCCCCGGGTACCCTTCGACGCCGTTGGCGAACGTGCGGTCGTAGTGGATGCGATGGCCGTTGAAGGTCAACGCCGAGTAGCGGAACAGCAGCACCGCGTCGGGCCGCACCAGGCGCCGCCACTGCGGCGCCATCGGCGAAGGCGTCGGCGATGGCGGCGCATCGCCGGGGCCCGGGGCTTCGCGGTACACGATGTGGTGCCACTCGCGCAGCGCCGGCTCGGTGGCACCTTCGGCGCGGATCTCGTGGCGCACCGTGACGAACACCAGCGCGCCGCTGCGGCCGCGCCTGTGCTTCACGTCCTCGACCGTCGACTCGCGCTCGATGCGCTGGCCCACGCGCAGCGGCCGCGCGCCGAACTCGAAGCGGCTGCCGGCCCACATGCGCCGCGGCAGCGCCACCGGCGGCAGGAACCCGCCGCGCCGGGCGTGACCGTCCTCGCCCAGCTCGCTGGCGCGCGGGTGCGGCAGGAAGTACAGCCAGTGCCACAGCGGCGGCAGCGCGTCGCCGTCGCACACCTCGCGCGGCGGGTGGTCGAGCGTGGCCGCCAGCGCCGCCACCGGCGCGGCGGTGACGAGGTCGCGCACCTGCTCGCGGCGGCCGATCCACGCGCACAGGTCGGCGCCGTCGGGACGGTCGGCATCGGGCTCGGTCATCGGGTGTTCTGCGGCGTCGGGGCCGGCGCGGTGATACTGCGCGCTGCCCCACGATCGTATCCGCCATGGCCCTGTCGTTCCACGACGCACTGAACCCCGGCGTGCGCAAGCGCGAGGTGTTCGGCTGGGCGATGTACGACTTCGCCAACTCGGGCTACACGACGGTGGTGTTGACCGCGGTGTTCAGCGCCTACTTCGTCGGCGGCGTCGCCGGCGGCGCCAGCTGGGCCACGCTGGCCTGGACCTCGGCACTCGCCGTGTCGAGCCTGATCGTGATGGCGACGATGCCCGCCATCGGCGCCTACGCCGACCTGCGCGCCGCGAAAAAGCGCCTGCTCGTGCTGTCGACGCTGGGCTGCGTGGTGACCACCGCGGCGCTGGCCGGCGCCGGTCCGGGCAACGTGGCCTGGGCGGTGGCGGCGGTCGTGCTGTCGAACGTGTTCTACAGCTACGGCGAGTCGCTGATCGCCGCCTTCCTGCCCGAGCTGGCGCGCGAGCACAGCCTCGGGCGCGTGTCGGGCTGGGGCTGGAGCTTCGGCTACTTCGGCGGCATGCTCACGCTGGGTCTGAGCCTGGGCTACGTGATCTGGGCGCAGGGTCAGGGGCTGCAGGCGTCGCACTTCGTGTCGGTGACGATGCTGATCACCGCCGGCGTGTTCGCGCTCGCGTCGCTGGCCACCTTCGCGCTGCTTCGCGAGCGCGCGCAGCCGCAACCCGACGCGGCCCACGAGGCGGGGCTGCTGGCGTCGCTGCACCGGCTGCAGCGCACCTGGCGCGAGTCGCGGCGCTTTCGCGACTTCAGCGCGCTGCTGGCCTGCGCGGTGGCGTACCAGGCGGGCATCTCGGTGGTCATCGCGCTCGCCGCGGTGTACGCCGAGCAGGTGCTGCAGTTCCAGCAGCAGCAGACGATGATGCTGATCTTTCTCGTCAACATCGCCGCCGCGGTCGGGGCGTTCGCCTGGGGCTACGTGCAGGACCGCATCGGCCACCGCCCGGCGCTGGCGGTGACGCTGGCCGGATGGGTCGTGATGACGGTGCTCGCGGCGCTGGCCACCGGGCCGGGGCTGTTCTGGGTGGCCGCGGTGATCGCCGGGCTGTGCATGGGCAGCAGCCAGTCGGCCGGACGCGCGCTGGCCGGCGCGCTGTCGCCGGTGGCGCGCCGCGCCGAGTTCTACGGCCTGTGGACCTTCGCGATCCGGCTGTCGGCGATCCTCGGGCCGATGACCTACGGCGTGGTCACGCTGCTCAGCGGCGGCAACCATCGGCTGGCGATCGCCGGCACCGGTGTGTTCTTCGTGCTCGGGCTCGGGCTGCTGGCGCTGGTCGACGTGCGGCGCGGCATCGCTGCGGCGGCGGCGGCCAACAGTCCGGGGGCTCCGGCGCCACGCTGAGAGCGCGCGGCCACCGGTCGCCGCGCTGACGCTGCGCGGCACTGCCTTCATGAGGCAGTGCCGCGTGGCGGCACGCAGCCAGCGCACAATGCGACCATCACATCCTGCCCGAGGTGCGGCGGCCGGTGCCGCGCAGAGCACGAAGCGCATGCACGAGCTGAGCCTGGCCGGCAGCATCCTGGAGATCGTCGAGCGCGCGGCGGCACGCGAGCGCGCCGCCCGCGTGGCACGTGTGTGCGTCGAGGTCGGCAGGCTCGCCGGCGTCGAGGTCGAGGCGCTGCGCTTCGCGCTGGCGGCGATCGCGCCGGGCACCTGCCTCGACGGCGCCGCGATCGACGTCGACGAGCCCGCCGGCGAAGCCTGGTGCGAGACCTGCGGCCGCTCCACGCCCCTGGACCGTCGTGGCGACGCCTGCCGCCACTGCGGCGGCTGGCAGCTGCGCCCGACCGCCGGCACGGCCCTGCGCGTGGTCGAATTGCAGGTGGTCGAGGCATGATCGGGCCGGTCGACGGCGACATCGGCGACGCAACGAGGAGCGGTGATGTGCGTGGTGTGCGGTTGCGGTGACCCGGGTGCCCCGCCGGAGGGCGTGCGCGTCGACGCGGCCACCGGCGACCTCGACTACGGCGCCGGCGCCGCTCGCGTGTCCGTGCCCGGGCTCGACGCCGCACGCACGATCCGCCTCGAAGCCGACGTGCTCGGCGCGAACGACCGCATCGCCGCGGCGAACCGCCGCCACTTCGAGGCGCACGGTGTGATCGCGCTGAACCTGCTGTCGGGGCCCGGCGCCGGCAAGACGACGCTGCTGGTGGCCACGCTGCGCGCGCTGCAGCGCCGCCGCCCCGCGCTGGCGCTGGGCGTGATCGAAGGCGACCAGCAGACCTCGCGCGACGCCGATCGCATCCGCGCCGCCGGCGTGCCGGCGATCCAGGTGAACACCGGCAAGGGCTGCCACCTCGACGCGCGCATGGTCGCCGACGCCTTCGCCCGGCTGCCGCTGCACGGACACGCCCACGATCACGCCCATGATCACGGTCACGATCATGGCCACGGGCACCTCCCCGACGAGCCCCACGGGCACCCCCCGGCGCTGCTGCTGATCGAGAACGTCGGCAACCTCGTGTGCCCGGCGCTGTGGGACCTCGGCGAGCGCGCCAAGGTCGCGCTGCTGTCGGTCACCGAGGGCGACGACAAGCCGCTGAAGTACCCCGACCTGTTCGCCGCCGCGTCGCTGCTGCTGATCAGCAAGACCGACCTGCTGCCGCACGTCGACTTCGACGTCGCGCGCTGCATCGGCCACGCGCGCCGCGTCAACCCGCGCAT
>CAZUBF010000023.1:0-33448 GCA_964618555.1 uncultured Azohydromonas sp. | reverse complement strand
ACGTGAAGACGGTGATGAGCGAGCCGGGCAAGGCGATGATGGGCACCGCGCAGGCCGGCGGCCCCGACCGCGCGAGCAAGGCCGCCGAGTCGGCGGTGGCCTGCCCGCTGCTCGAGGGCATCGACCTGTCGGGCGCGCGCGGCGTGCTGGTGCTGATCGCCGCGAGCAAGAACACCTTCAAGCTCAGCGAGAGCAAGAAGGTGATGGACTGCATCCGCCGCTACGCCGCCGACGACGCGCACGTGATCTTCGGCACCGCGTACGACGACGAGCTCGGCGACCAGATGCGCGTGACGGTGATCGCCACCGGGCTGAGTCCGGCGACCAAGCGCCAGGTCGCGCCGATCAGCGTGGTGCACAGCCAGCCGTCGCTGCGCACCGGCACCGACGGGCTGCCGGTGCTCAACCAGTCGCTGGCCACGCAGGCACCGGCCGCGCCTGCCGCCGCGGCGCCGCACGACTACGCCGGGCTCGCGGTGCCCAGCGTGTGGCGCCACGGCCGCACCGCCGCGGCGAAGGTCGACGCGCTGGCCAGCAACGGCATGGACGAGATCGAGATCCCGGCGTTCCTGCGCAAGCAGGCGGACTGAGGTCGACCACCCCCGAAGCGCCTTCGGCGCGCCGACGCCCTTGCGCAGCGCGGGCGGTTCGCGTGGTGCCCGGGTCTGCGCAGGCAGACCCGGGCGTCCGCGCTCACCCTCCTCGAGGGGGCACCGCCGGCGGACCGGCAGGGCCGCAGCCGCGGCGGTCGGCTGGCGGCGCTGCGGTCGCGCACGGGTGGCGCTTGCGCGAGCCGCGCATCAAGCGTGTTCGTCGCGCCGCAGCATCAGCACGTTGCCCGCCACCGCCAGCGCCGCGCCCAGCGCGGCGGCCAGGTCGGGGCGGTAGCCCTCGAGGGCCACCGACAGCGCCAGCGCCAGCAGCGGCGTCATCACGCCGATCGCCGAACTGCGTCCGGGGCCCAGGCGGTCGAGCAGGCTCAGGTACGCGGCGAAGGTCAGCACCGATCCGGCCAGCGCCAGGTAGGCCAGCGCGGACCACCAGCGCCAGGTGGCCGGCGGCAGCGGGTCGTGCCCGGCGATGGCCACCATGATCCAGCTCAGCAGCGCGCCCCAGGCCATGCCGTAGCCCAGCGCCGGCCAGAACGGGATCCGCTGCTCGCGGTTGCGGCTGGCGATCAGGCTGCCCGCCGACGACATCAGCACGGCCAGCACCGTCAGCGCCGCGCCCAGCGCGACCGCGCCGGTGGCGTCGGCCGCGCGGAACTGCGGCGCGAAGATCAGCGCCACGCCGGCCACGCCGGCGACGCCGCCGGCGACGAAGCGCCGCGTCAGCGGCGCGCCGAACAGCCAGCGCGTGCCCAGCCCGTTGATCAGCGGCGACGCCGCGTAGCCCACCGCCACCAGCCCCGACGGCACGTGCCGCTCGGCGTGGTAGATCGCCACGTACGACAGCGAGAACATGAACGCGCCCTGCGCCGCCAGCCGCGCGTGCTGCGCGGCGCCGAAGCGCAGCCGCCCGCCGCGCGCCGCCCACGCCGCCAGCACCACCGCCGCGGCCAGCGTGAAGCGCCAGGCCACGCCGACCTCGGGCGCGGTGGCGTCGATCTGCCAGGTGATCGCGTACCAGGTCGTGCCCCAGGTGAGCACGCACAGCGCGAACAGCTGCCAACTCGGCAGGGCCTGCATCGGGCGCGGCGCCGGGGCGACCGGCTAGAACGCGATCGTCGCCGTGCCGCGCGCGCCGGTGCGCAGCGTGCGCTCGATGCCTTCGACGATCACCGCGTTCATGCCGAAGGTCAGCGCGCCGCCCATGCGCGCGTCGGCGCGGTAGCCGGCCAGTGTGTCGCCGGGTTCGTTGCCGCGTTCGCCGGTGGCCGGGTCGACGTTCGGGATCGTGCAGCGCGTGCAAGGCTTGGTCAGCTTCAGCACCACCGGCCCTTCGGGCGCGTCGAGCGCGACGGTGTCGACGAAGTCCTCGCCGTGCGCGTCGAGCCCGTCGAGCACGATGTTCGGGCGGAAGCGCGCCATCGCCACCGGCGCGTGGCCGCGCGCGGCCAGCCGGCGGTTCAGCTCGTCGAGCGACGCGGTCGACGCGACGAGCAGCGGAAAGCCGTCGGCGAACGCGGCCTCGGCGTCGACGCCCCCGCTCCACGCCGGGTCGCAGCGGCGGCGCTGCTCCGGGTCGAAGCGCACCAGCCGCAGGGTGCGGCCGGCGAAGTCGCTGAACCACTGCGCGGCGAGGTCGCCCATGTCGTAGGCCGCCACCTCGTCGCCCCACACGCGCACGCGGCACGCGCTCTCGACCGCGTCGAGCGACAGGTGCAGCGCGAGCATGCCCGGCGCGCGCAGCAGCAGGTCGCCGTGGCGCAGCGTCGGCCGCACCAGTTGCAGCCGCGGCAGCTCGCGCTGGCTGACGAACCCGCCGGCCTCGTTGACCAGCATCCACGCGCGGTCGAACTCGAGCCCGGTCTCGACCAGCAGCGCCTCGTCGACGGCGATGCCGGCGCACGACTTGATCGGGTGGACGTGAAGCGAGTGGATCGTCAGGTTCGGCTCTTGCACGGCGCGGCGTCGGGCGACGGTCGGGACCAGGTTATTGTGGCACCGGCCGCCGCGCCGCCCGGGGCGCGGTGCGCGCAGGGTGCGTGCGAGAATCTGCCGACCCCTCCCTGCGAATCCCCGCCCGCGCGTCGATGTCCTCCGACCAAGCCCTCGGCGAGTTGCTTGTCGAGCTTGGCAAGCTCGGCGCCCGCGACCTCGAGCGCGCGCTCGCCGCGCGCGAGGAACTGGGGCAGCGGCTGCCCGACATCCTGGTGCAGCTCGGGCTGGTGTCCGAGCTCGACATGGCGCAGGCCCGCAGCCGCCTGCACGGGGTGCCCTTCGTCGCCGCCGACGACCTGCCCGACGCCGGCCCCGAGCTCGAGTCGCTGCCCGCCGCCTTCCTCGCCACGCACCGCGCGCTGCCGCTGGCGCGCGATGGCGACACGCTCAGCGTCGCGGTGGCCGACCCCGGCGACGCCTACCTGCTCAAGGCGCTGCGGCTGGCCACCGGGATGCAGCTGCAGGTCAGCGTGGCCGCACCGGGCGCGATCGAGCGCGCGCTGGCCGAGCGCGGCAGCGCGACGGCCGACGGGCAGGCCGTCGACGCCGACGAGGACGTCGACTCCGGCGAGTTCCTCGAGAACCTGAAGGACCTCGCCAGCGAGGCGCCGGTGATCCGGCTGGTGAACAACCTGATCGGGCGCGTCGTCGACCTGCGCGCGTCGGACATCCACCTCGAGCCGTTCGACGACGGCCTGCACGTGCGCTACCGCGTCGACGGCGCGCTCGACACCGCCGAGGTGCTCGCGCCGCGGCAGGGCGCGGCGGTGACCTCGCGCGTCAAGCTGCTGGCGCACCTGGACATCGCCGAGCGCCGCCTGCCGCAGGACGGGCGCATCCGCACCCGCGTCAAGGGCCGCGAGCTCGACCTGCGCGTGTCGACGCTGCCCAGCGTGCACGGCGAGAGCGTGGTCATGCGCGTGCTCGACCGCGCCAGCGTGCGCCTCGGGCTGGCCGACATGGGGCTGGCCGACGACACGCTCGAGCACATGCAGGCCATGCTCGCGCGCCCGCACGGCATCCTGCTCGTCACCGGCCCCACCGGCGCCGGCAAGACGACCACGCTGTACGCCGGGCTGTCGCAGCTCGACGCGGCGACGAACAAGATCGTCACCGTCGAGGACCCGGTCGAGTACCAGCTGCCGGGCATCGTGCAGATCCAGGTGCACGCGCAGATCGGGCTGACCTTCGCGCACGCGCTGCGTTCGATCCTGCGCCAGGACCCCGACATCGTGATGATCGGCGAGATGCGCGACGGCGAGACCGCGCAGATCGCGGTGCAGGCGGCGCTGACCGGCCACCTCGTGCTGTCGACGCTGCACACCAACAACGCCGCCAGCGCGGTGGTGCGCCTGCTCGACATGGGCGTCGAGCGCTACCTGATCACCTCGACGGTCAACGGCGTCGTCGCGCAGCGGCTGGTGCGCACGCTGTGCTCGGCGTGCAAGCAGGCCCACGTGCCCACGCCCGAGTTCCTGCGCTCGACCGGGCTGCAGCGCCACGTCGCGCCGGGCGCGCCGCTGTACCGGGCGCGCGGCTGCGCGCAGTGCCGCGGCACCGGCTACCGCGGGCGCGCCGGCATCTTCGAGCTGCTCGTCGTCGACGAGGCGCTGCGCCGCGCGATCCTCGGCGGCGCCGACGCGTCGGCGCTGCACGCGCTGGCCACGCAGTCCGGCATGCGCACGCTGCACGACGACGGGCTGCGCCGCGTCGCCGCCGGCACGACGACCATCGAGGAAGTCACGCGCGTGACGCAAGACCAGGGCGATGCCTGAGTTCGCGTGGCGCGCCGTCGAGGCGTCGGGGCGCACGGCGCGCGGGCGCATCGACGCCGCCAGCGCCGAGCAGGCGATGCTGCGGCTCAAGGCGCAGGGGCTGGTGCCGCTGGCCGTCGAACCCGCCGACGCCGCGGCGCCCGCTGCCGTCGGGTCGGCGCCGCCGCCCGACCGGCCGGGTGCCACCGCGCCGCGCCGCTGGCGCCGCGACGCCGGCGTCGACCGCCGCGACGTGCTCGACCTGACGCACGAGCTGGCGGTGATGCTGCGCGCCGGACTGCCGCTGGCCTACGCGCTGCGCGTGCTGATCGACATGAGCGCCAAGCCGCGCGTGCGCGCGCTGCTGCAGCAGGTGCTCGACGACGTCAAGGACGGCGCGCCGCTGAGCCGCGCGCTGGGCCGCCACGGCGCGCTGTTCGGTCCGTTCTACCTGAGCATGGTGCGCGCCGGCGAGGCCAGCGGCCAGCTGGCGCACACGCTCGAGCGCCTGGCCGAACACATCGCGCGGCTGGCCGCGCTGCGCGAGAACGTCGTCTCGGCGGCCACCTACCCGGCGATCCTGCTGATCGTCGCGGTGCTGTCGCTGGCCGGCATGATCGGCTTCGTCGTGCCGCAGTTCGAGCAGCTGTTCGCCGACATGGGCGACGCGGTGCCGCTGGCCACGCGCGCCGTGCTGGCGCTGAGCCACCACGTGCGCGACTGGGGCGTGGCGTGGGCCGTGGCGGCGGTGGCCGTCGGCTGGGCGCTGGCGTGCTGGGCGCGCACGCCCGCGGGGCAGCTGCGCGTGCAGGCGGCGCTGCTGCGCGTGCCGCTGATCGGGCCCATCGTGCACCGCTTCGAGCTGGCGGTGTTCGCGCGCACGCTGGGCACGCTGGTGGGCCACGGCGTGCCGCTGCTGGCGGCGCTGGACATCGGCGTCGACACGGTGTCGAACCGCCCGCTGCGCCGCGCGCTGCAGGGCATGGTCGCGCCGGTCAAGTCGGGTGCGCGGCTGGCGCAGGTGATGGCCGAGACACGGCAGTTCGAGCCGCTGGCGGTCAACCTGGTGCGCGTCGGCGAGGAGACCGGCCGGCTGGGCCCGATGCTGCTCGAGCTCGCCACGCTCACCGACCAGCGCGTCGAGACCGGCCTCAAGCGCATGCTGACGCTGCTCGAGCCGGCGCTGATCGTCGTGCTCGGCGCGCTGATCGCCGGCATCATCGTCTCGATCCTGCTGGGCATCCTGTCGGTCAACGAGATCGCGGTATGATGATTTTTTGCCTCCTTCGGTCGATGCGGCCGTGTCGATGAAGCGCACGTTGTCCCTGTCCCGCCCGTCGCCGCGCGGCCGCGCGCGCGGTTTCACGCTGATCGAACTGCTCGTCGTGCTGGCCATCCTGGCGCTGCTGGCCGGGCTGGTCGGCCCGCGCGTGCTCAGCCAGCTCGGCGGCGCGAAGTCGAAGACCGCCACGGTGCAGATCGCCGACCTCGAGAAGGCGCTCGAACTGTTCAAGCTCGACGTCGGGCGGTTCCCGACCACCGAGGAGGGCCTGAACGCGCTGGTCGCGCAGCCGCCGGCGGTGTCGGCCGGCTGGGCCGGCCCGTACCTGAAGGGCTCGGTGCCCGCCGACCCCTGGGGGCGCGCGTACCAGTACAAGCTCAACGGCGATGGTTCCGTCGAAATCGTCTCGCTGGGCGCCGACGGCGCCGCCGGCGGCGAGGGCGAGAACGCCGACCTGCTCAACACGCGCTGAGCGCGGCGCGGCACCGGGGCGCGCGGTCGGCGCGCGCCGACCGCGCGGGTTCACGCTGATCGAGCTGCTGGTCGCGCTGGCGATCGTCGGCCTGATGGTCGCCGTGGTGCCCACCGCGCTCGAGCGCCTGCGCGACTCGATGCGCTACCGCGACACCGTGCGCGCCGTCGTCACCGATCTGCGCGCGGCGCGCCAGAAGGCGCTGGCCGAGGGCAGCGAGGTGCGTTTCGTCGTCGACCTCGCGCAGGGCCGCTTCGGCCTCGACGGACGCGAGCTGCATGCGCTGCAGCCGCCGCTGCAGATGCGCGTGACCGTGGCCGGCATCGAGTGGTCCGGGCAGCAGGTCGGCGCGATCCGCTTCCTGCCGCAAGGCGGCGCCACCGGCGGCAGCGTCGACGTGCTGCGCCCGCAGGGCGGCGGCGTGCGCATCACGGTCGACTGGCTGTCGGCGGCGGTGTCGCAGGCGCCGATCACGCCATGACGCGCCGGCGCCGCGGGCGCATCGTGTCGCGCGGGCTGTCTTCGACGGCGGCGCGCGGCTTCTCGCTGCTCGAGCTGCTGGTGGCCGTCGCGGTGATGGGGCTGGCGCTGACGCTGCTGTACCGGGTCGACGCCGGCGCGGTGCGCGGCGTCGCCGACCACGCGGCGCAGCACCGCGCCGGCGTGCTGGCCCGCTCGATCCTCGACGCGCGCGACGCGGTGCCGGCGCAGGGCTGGAACGAAGCCGGCGACGACGGCGGCTTCGCGTGGCGCGTGTCGTCGGCGCCGTGGCCGACGCCGCCCGGGCTCGACGCCACCGCGCCGGCGCTGCACGAGGTGGTGGTCAGCGTGCAGTGGCCGGGGCGCGGCGCGGCGTCGCACCTGCTCGAGCTGCGCACGCTGCTGCCGCAGGCGCGCCCGCTGCCCGGGGAGACCGCGCCGTGACGGCGGCTCGGCCGCTGCGGCCCGCGCGCCCGCGCGGCATGACGCTGGTCGAGGTCGTCGTCGCGACGGCGATCCTGTCGCTGGTCGTGCTCGTGCTCGGCGCGTCGCTGCGCAGCATGGCGCAGTCGTCGCAGCGCATCGACGAACGCGTCGACGCGATCGACGAGATGCGCGTGGGCGTCGGCTTCCTGCGCGAGGTGCTCGCCCGCGTGGTGCCGCTGCGCGTGCCTGCGCCCGGGCAGGGCCTGCTGTTCACCGCCGCGGCGCAGGAGATGGCCTGGGTGGCCGTGATGCCGGCGCGTTTCGGCGCCGCGGGGCGGCACCACTTCCGGCTCGCCGTCGAGACGCTCGACGACGGCAGCGCGGGCCTGGTGCTGCGTCACGCGCCGTGGGCCGGCGAGGCGGTGTGGCCCGACTGGGCGCAGGCCGAGTCGCGCGTGCTGGTGCCGCGCGTCGAGCGCTTCGAACTGCGCTACGGCGGCGACGGCGTCGACGCGGGCTGGCGGCCCGCGTGGCCCGACGAGTCGACGCCCGCGACGGCGCGCGATTCGCGGCTGCCGCCGCGCGTGCGCATCGACCTGGCCACCGCCACGCAGGTCTGGCCGCCGGTCATCGTGCCGTTGCGCACGCAGGCGGCGCGCGGCGCCGACGGCGGCTTCGTCATCGGAGGACAGACGCAGTGAACGCCGCGAACTTGTTCCGTGCGGCAAATCGTCGCCCCGCACGCGGCGTCGCGCTGATCGCGGTGCTGTGGATCGTCGCCGCGCTCGCGGTGCTCGTCACCGGCGTCGTACAGGCGCAGCGCAGCGAACTGCGGCTGGCCGGCGTCGCGCGCGCCGGCCTGGTCGGCGAAGCCGCGGGTCAGGCGGCGATCCACCTGGTGCTGCAGCGCATGGCCGGCGGCGGCGCGCGCGTCGACCGGCTGACGCGCACCGGCGTCGACTACGACGGCCGCACGATCGCCGTCGAGGTGATGCCCCTGACCGGCCTCGTCGACCTGAACCAGGCCGCCGCGCCGCTGCTGGCGGCGCTGCTGCAGCGCGTCGGCGGCCTCGACGAGCCGCAGGCGCGCACGCTGGCCGACACGCTGGTCGCCCGCCGCGCCGCCGGCGCCGACGCGCTGCTCGACGCCCCCGAGGAACTGCTGTCGCTGCCCGGGGTCGACTACGACCTCTTTGTTAGACTCGCGCCTTTCGTGACGACCGGTTCGCGCGGCGGCGGTCGCGTCAACGCGCTGGCCGCGCCGTACGACATGCTGCTGTTCCTCGCCGGGGGCAACGCGGCGGTGGCGCAGCGGATCGCGGACGACCGCGACGCCGGCGTCGCCGCGATCGACACCACCCGACTCGAAGGCGCTTTCATCGATGCCACGGTCAGCAGCCGTTACCGGATCACGGCCCGGGTGCCCCTGCCCGACGGCGCGCAGGTGCTCGCCGTGCGCGACGTCGACCTGGCGGCCGCAGTGGGGCAGGCCGCGCCCTGGCAGACGCTGCGCGCATCGACCCGCTGGGTTGCCGCCGCGCGCGACGGAGGCTGAGTGAACGGCACGACGGGCACCGTGACGGCCCACGCCGCGCATCAGCGCGGCCTCGACCTGCCCGCGCATCAGCGCGGCGTGGACCCGGGCGCGCTGCTGCACGCGCTGGTGCAGCCGTGGCGCGAACTGCACCGCTGGCCGCCGCTGTCGTGGCTGATGCCGCAGCCGCACGTGTGCCTGCTGCAGGCCGACGGCGGCGTCTCGCGCTGGGCCGGCGACGCGCCGGTGGCGGGCGACGCCCGCTCCGCGCCGTTCACCGCCGTCGAGCTGCCCGAGCCCATCCGGCTGGACTGCCGGCTGCAACTGCCGGCGATGTCCCGTGCCGACCTGCACGCCGCGGTGGCGCTCGAGGTGCGCACCGCCAGCCCGTTCGAGGCTTCCGACCTGGCCTGGGGCTACCGGGCACGCGAAGCCGGCGCCGGCCTCGCGGTGCACGCGGTGCTGGCGTCGCGCCGCGCCGTCGACCAGCACCTCGCGACCTGCGCCGACCGGCTGGCCGGGCGCACCGCGCCCGAGGTGTGGGCGCGCGACGACGCCGGTCGTGCCGTCGTGCTGCAGGGCTACGGCGAGGCGGCGCGCGAGCGCCGCGCGGTGCGCGACCGCTGGGGCGTCTACGCGCTGCTCGCGCTGGCGCTGACGCTCGGCGCCGCGGCGGCGGTCACGCCCACGGTGCAGCTCACGCTGCGCGCGATGCAGGCGGCCGCGGCGATGCAGGAGGTCGAAGCCCGCATGGCGCCGCTGCTGGCGCAGCGCGAGGCGCTGGTGCGCACGCAGGGCGATATCGATGCGCTGCACGGCCTGATCGCCGAGCGCGTCGAGCCGCTGGCGGTGATGGACCTGCTCACCCAGCTGATCCCCGACGACACCTTCCTGCAGCGGCTGCAGGTGCAGGGCGCGAAGGTGACGATCTCCGGGTCGACGCCGAACACCGCGGCGCTGATGAATGCGCTCAGCGGCCACCCCGACGTGCGCGACGTCAGGTCGCCGTCGGCAGCCACGCGCGCGATGGGCGGTGGGCGCGAGAACTTCACGATCGAGCTGACCCTGTCGCCGTCGTCGCCGCCATCGTCGGCGGCCGGCCAGCCTGGAGGGAAGTCGTCGTGAGGCGCGGCGACGCCGCGCCATGGGCATGGGCCGTGTGGCTGCTGGTGCTGGCCGGCGCGCTGGCCTACGGCGCCTGGCGCGTGTGGGGCGTGCACGAGGGCGCGCGCGCGCACATCGATTCGGTCGAGCCGCGCTACGCGCGGCTGCTCGGGCTGGCCGACCAGCGCGAACGCCTCGGTGTCGCACTGGACGGTGCGCGCCAGTCGCTCGAACGGCACGCGTATCCGGCCAGCCGCGACGTCAGCCAGGCCGGCAACGACGCGCAGCAGCGCGCGCGCGACGTCTTCACCAAGGCCGGACTCGACGTGGTCAGCATCCAGTTGCTGCCCGCGAAAGCCGCCGACCGCTTCGATCGCATCGCGATCACTTTGCGCCTCGAGGGCGAGCTGACCGCGCTGCAGACGGCGCTGGCGGCACTGCCGACGATGGCGCCGTCGTTGTTCGTCCAGGGCTTCAACGTGCAGGGCGCGGGCGCGCTGCAGCCCGACCGCCCGCTGCGCGTGGTCGCGCAGCTCGAGCTGTTCGCGCTGCGGGCGCGCTCCTGAGCGTGGCGAGGTCGTCGTGAGGCGTCTCGTGCTGCCGATGCTCGTCGTGCTCAACCTGGCGCTGGCCGGCCTGCTCGCGTGGCTGTGGTTCACGCCTGCCGGCGCGTTGCGCGACCTGCGCTGGCAGCCGCCGCAGCCGGTGCCGCCGGCGCTGGCCGACGCCCGGGCGCTGCCCAACGTCGACATCGACGTCGCGCGCTACGTGGCCACCCTCGAGCGCCCGCTGTTCGTGCCGACGCGCCGGCCGCCTCCGCCGCCGCAGGCGGTGGCTTCCGCCCCCGTCGCCGATCCGCTGCCGCAGATCAGGCTGCTCGGCCTGTACGGCAACGATCGGGTCGGCGGCGTGATCGCGTCGATCGACGGGCAGGTGAGGCGCCTCAGGGTCGGCGAGTCGATCGGCAGCTGGTCGGTCAAGGAGGTGCGGCGCAACGAGGTGGTCATCGCGCGTGCCGACGACGTGCGCACCATCGCTCTCGTGCGCAGTGCGTCGGACGCGGCGGTGCCCGAGACCGTCGCGGCCGGCGACTCCGCGCGCTCCGGCACCGCCTCCACTCCCACCGCGCAGGCGCAACGCCAGCGCGACGTCGAGCGCGCGCGCAATCAGGTGCGGCGCATGAACGTGCTGCGTGCGCGCAGCGGCCTGCCGCCCTTGCCCGAACCGTGACCCGATGACCCCGTTGCCGAACAAGTCCCTTTTCGTGGCCGCTGCCGTCGCCGTGTTCGCACTGCTGTCGGGGTGCGCGCAGACGCCCACGGCGCCCGCACTGGCGCGCGTCGGCGTGGCGGCGCCGGGGGGTGCGGCGCCGTCGCAACCCGGATCGGCCGCAGCCGCGCCCACCGCGTCGGCGACCGGCGGCGAAGCCGGCCCGCCGCGCCTGTACCGCGGCACCGACCGCGTCGTCGGCGATGGCGACCCGGGCAAGGCGGTCGCGGGTGCGCCCGTCGAACTGCGCTTCGAGGACGCGCCGGTGCGCGAGGTCGTGCACGCCGTGCTCGGCGACCTGCTGAAGGCCGACTACGTCATCTACCCGCCGCTCGAAGGCCGCATCACGATCGCCACGCCGAACCCCGTGCCACCCGACCAGGCCGTGTTCCTGCTCGAGGCGGCGCTGCAGGTCAACGCGCTGGCGATGGTGCGCGACGCGCGCGGCACCTACCACGTCGGCAAGGCCGAGGCGCTGCAGGCCGTCTCGCCGATGGTGCGCCAGGTCGGCAAGGAGCCGCTGACGCCGGGCACCGGCGCCATCGTCGTGCCGCTGCGCTACATCGGCGCGGCCGAGATGGCGAACATCCTGCGCCCGCTGGCGCCGGCCAACGCGGTCGCGCGCGTGGACACCGTGCGCAACCTGCTGGTGCTGGTGGGCAGCCGCACGCAGGCCGAGGGCTGGCTCAGCCTCGTCAACACCTTCGACATCGACCTGCTCGCCGGCATGTCGGTGGGCGTGTTCCCGCTGAAGTACGTGTCGGTGCGCGACGTCGAGGCGGCGCTGCAGCTGATGAGCCCGGGCGCGCGACCCGCCGCGCCGACGGCGCCGACCCCGACGCCGCGCGCGCCGGCCACGGCCTCGGGGGCTGCCGCCGGCACGTCGGCCGGCGCGGCGGCGGCCACCGGCCTGGCCGAAGGCCACCCGCTGTTCGGCGCGATCCGCGTGCTGCCGATCGAGCGCATGAACAGCATCGTCGTCGTCACGCCGCGCGCCGCCTACCTCGACGAGGCGCGACGCTGGATCGAGCGGCTCGATCGCCCGGGCAACAGCGCGGCCGAGCCGCGGCTGCACGTGTACCCGGTGCGCAACGGGTCGGCGCGCCACCTGGGCGACGTGCTCAACGGCATCTTCGGCAGCGGCCAGGGCACCGCGCCTGCACCCACCGGCGTCGCCCCGGGCCTGTCGAGCGTCACCGGGCGCACGCCGGGCGGGCTGCCGACCACGACGCAGCGCTCCGCGGCGCTCGGCGGCGTGAGCCTGGGGCAGGGCCTGCCCGCGATGAGCGCGAGCACCGGCCAGAGCGTGGCCGGCGGCGTGAGCGCGATGCAGATCGACGGCAACGTGCGCGTGGTCGCCGACGAGAAGAACAACGCGGTGCTGGTGTACGGCACGCCGGCGCAGTTCGAGCGCATCGAGGAGGCGCTGCGCCGGCTCGACGTGCCGCCCACGCAGGTGCTGATCGAGGCCAGCATCGTCGAGGTCACGCTCACCGACGAACTGCGCTACGGGCTGCAGTGGGCCTTCGGCACCGCCGACGGCGGCTACACCGGCCGCGGCGCGCTCAGCGACCAGGCCGGCGGCGTGCTCGGCGGCGCGCTGGCGGGTTTTTCGTACGTGCTCCGCAACTCGCTGGGCAACGTGCGCGGCGTGCTCAACGCGCTGGCCGAGAAGTCGCTGGTGCGCGTGATCTCGACGCCGTCGCTGATGGTGCTCGACAACCACACCGCATCGATCGTGGTCGGCAACCAGCAGCCGATCCTGGCCAGCGAGACCATCAGCACCGAAGGCGGCGCGCGCACGCAGACCATCCAGTACAAGGACACCGGCGTGTCGCTGCAGGTCACGCCGTCGGTGGGCGCCGGCGACATGGTCACGATGAACATCAACCAGGCCGTCACCGACGTCGGCCAGATCGACACCGCCACCGGCCAGCGCGCGTTCCTGCAGCGCCAGATCGGCAGCATGGTGGCCGTGCGCTCGGGCGAGACGCTGGTGCTCGGCGGGCTGATCCGCGACAACAACACCGACGGTTCCAGCGGCGTGCCGGTGGTACACGAGATCCCGGTGCTCGGCGCGCTGTTCGGCACCAAGCGCAACTCCGGCAACCGCACCGAGTTGCTGGTGGTCATCACGCCGCGCGTGGCGCGCTCCGACGAGGACACGCGCGCGATCAGCCGCGATCTGCGCGACCGCATGCAGGGGCTGGCCCCGATGCACGCGCCGCGCGACGCGGCCCCCGCAGCGCCGGCCGGCGAGACGACCTTGCCCGCCGGCCCCAACAACGTCCCTTGACGAAGGAGTCCATACGACGATGACGCCGCACGACGTCGTTCCGCTTTCCGTCACGCGCCGCAATGCGCTGGCCGCGGTGCTTGCCGCCGCGCTCGTGGCCGGCTGCGCCACGGCGCCGCGCACGCCCGAAGACCAGGTGCGCGCGCGCGCGCAGGCGCGCTGGGCCGCGCAGCTGGCCGGCGACACGAAGGCCTCGTACGAGTTCCTCAGTCCGGGCAGCCGCGCGCTGGTCAGCCCAGAACGTTTCCGCGCGCGCAACGCCGGCGCCGTGACCTACAAGGAAGCCGAAGTGGTGTCCGTGGTGTGCGAAACGTCTGAAAAATGCGTCGCGAAGGTGAAAGTCAGCTACGAGCCGGTCTTGATCCGGCCGAGAATGGGTACCATAGAAAGCTACCTGGAAGAGACTTGGCTGGTGGACGGCGGTCAGTGGTGGTTGCTGTACAAGCTGTGACGCTGACGTGCCGGGCCGGTCTCAAAGGCACTCGTGTGCGGTCACGTTGGGAGGGCGTTGCGTATACGAAGAAGGTCCAACCCACACCTGTTGCAAATCTTCAACACTCGGGTTTTGCAGGGAGTCGCCTGAGTGCTTCATCCAACCTCGCTGTGCTACAGTGAATTTCGCGTGATTGCTTCCCGTTGCGCTAAACAATCTTTCGACCGGAGTCAACATATGAGGAAAAGTCTTATCGCCCAGAGCGTCGCGGCCCTGATCGGCGGTCTCGCCATGGCGGGCGCGGCCAATGCCCAGGTCTGGGCGGCGCCGGCCGGTCCGCTGTCGGTGTACGGCACGCCGCAGGCCGACGAGCTTCGCGTCAACACCGACGGTATCGGTCACATCCTGCTGGTGCCGTATTACTCGACCCAGAACAACAACGACACGTACATCAACATCACGAACACCGACACCCGCATGGGCAAGGCCGTCAAGGTCCGCTTCCGTGCCGCGTCGAATTCGGACGACGTGTTCGACTTCACGGTGCTGATGTCGCCCGGCGACAACTTCTCGTTCGCGATCACGCAGGGTGCCAACGGCCTGCCGCGCCTGGTCACCAACGACAAGACCTGCACGCTGCCGCTCGACGTGAAGCAGTCGTTCGTCACCGCCCGCCTCGACTCGGCGCTGACCGACGACGAGAAGGCGTTCCAGACGCGCGAAGGTTATGTCGAGATCCTGAACATGGCCGACATCCCGCCGACGATCGCCTACAGCGCGGCCGACCCGACGACGCTGACGCTGTTCAACTCGATCAAGCACGTCGCCGGCGTGCCGCGTGACTGCAACTCGGCGGCGGTCAACGCGCTGGGCACGTTCACGGGCGGGTACGGTGATCGCGCTGCCGCGTTCAACGGCGACGGCGTGTACGACCCGCGCCTGGCCGGCATCGGCGCCGCCAACTTTGCGCTGCGCCGCGGCCTCGACGTGCCGACCACCGGCCTGATGGCCAACTGGACGGTCATCAACGTGCCGGGTTCGTCGTCGTTCAGCGGCGCCGCGGTCGCGGTGGCGGCGGTGGAAGCCGCGACCAGCCAGTACGGCTACGGCAACGTCGTGTTCTTCCCGCAGACCTCGACCCCGGTCGACATCGCGAACGCCGAAGTGTGGACGTCGGACCCGCTGCTGCGCGGTGGCACGACGAACAACACGGTGCTGCCGACCATGACGGTCGCTGCGCCGGTCGAGGCCGCGGCCTACGACTTCCCGGACCTGTCGACGCCTTACCTCAGCGGCGTGCTCGGCGCGCTGGCCAACGGCGAGGCGACGCGCAGCCAGGCGGTCGTGCTGTCGAACGCGCTGGCGGTGCAGGCGGTGACGAACGAGTTCGTGACCGACCCCAACATCCTGGCGCAGACCGACTGGATCTTCTCGATGCCGACGCGCCGCTACAACGTCGCGTACGACTACGAGTTCGTCAGCGCCACCGGTGCGCGCGGCCGCCGCCTGTTCACCGACCTGGAGTTCGACGACGCGGACGGCGCGATCGCCGGCAACACGAACTTCTTCGCCAACACGAACACCGCGGTGGTGAGCAAGCAGATCTGCGTGCTCGACATCTCGCTGTCGTCGCCGGCTTCGCTGGCCAACCGCTACAGCGGCGCCACGACGGCCGATCGTGAAGAGCGTTTCGTGACCCAGCCGACCGAGTTCGTGATCTCCCCGGGGACCCCGGCCGCGCCGCTGACCTTCTGCGGTGAAGTCAGCGTGCTGAGCTTCAACGCGGCCGGCGAAGCGTCGGTGCTCGGTGCCCAGATCGCCCGCAAGGACGTGACGGTGCCGTACGCCGACGGCTGGGTGCGCATCGCGACCCCGGGCCTGGGCGGCAACGGTCTGCCGATCATCGGCGCCGCGACGATGAACCTGTACAACGGTGCATCGGCCGCGGGCACGGCCTCGAACTACGGCCTGACCTTCCCGCACCGCTCGGTGCGCTGATCCGGACGTCCAGCAAGTCCGACAAGGGCGGGGGCAACCCCGCCCTTTTTCATTGAACCCGTTGCTTTCGCTTGCCATGACCCGCGATTTCCTCACGTCCGGGCGCGCGGCCCGCGGCGTCGCGCCGCGCGCCGCGGCCCTGTTCGCGACCCTGATCGCCTCGATCGTCTCGATCACCTTGCCCGCCCACGCCCAGCCGCTGCTGCAGGGCCCCGATGCCGCCATCACCGCCGACGACGTGCGCGCCGCCGCCCAGCGCGTTCCCAGCGCCTCGCGCGACGCGCTGCTGGCGCGTCCCGACAACGTCGCTCGCCAGGCCGAAGACCTGTACGTGCGCCGCACGCTCGCCGCCGAGGCGCGCCGCGACGGGCTCGACAAGGACCCGGTCGTCGCCGCGCTGCTGCGCCAGGCGCAGGAACGCGTCCTGTCGGACGCGCGGCTCGCCGAGATCGACGCCGCCGCGGTGCCCAGCGACGAACTGGTGGCCCGTTACGCGCGCGACCTGTACCGCGAGAACCCGGCGCGTCACCAGACGCCGGCGCAGACGCGGGCGCGCCACATCCTCATCGGCCGCAGCGACGACGGCAAGGCGCGGGAACGCGCCGAGGCCTTGCTCGCCCAACTCAAGGACGGTGCGTCGTTCGAGGCGCTGGCGCGCGAACAGTCGGCCGACCTGGCCACCGCGAGCCGCGGCGGCGACCTGGGCTGGTTTGCCTCGGGCGCGATGGTGCCCGAGTTCGAGCAGGCACTCGCCGCACTGGAGAACCCGGGCGACCTCTCCGGCATCGTCGAGACGCGGTTCGGCTTCCACATCGTCCGTCTCGAGGAGCGGCGCGCGGCCGGCCAGCGCAGTTTCGACGACGTGCGCGGCGAACTCGAACGCGAGGTGCGCGCCAAGGCGCAGGCCGAAGCGCGGCAGGCCAAGGTGCGCGAACTGCTGGGCGGCGCCAAGCCCGACACCGCGGCGATCGAGGCCTTCTCGCGCAGCTTCGCCAAACCTTGACCCGGTGCGCGGCCATGCCGCCGACCACGGCGCGTGCCGCAAGGCGCGCGGCGCCGGCGTGACGGACACCGCCCGCGCCAGGGCGTGGTGGCTGTTCGTGCGCTTCGCCCAGCGCGAAGTCACGAACCGCTTCGCCGGCTCGCTGCTCGGCGGCGTGTGGGCCTTCGTGCACCCGGTGGCGCTGCTGGTGATCTACACCTTCGTGTTCACGACGGTGTTCAAGGTGCGCGCGGTCGGCGACGGCACGACACCGTTCGTCGTCTTCCTGGCGCTGGCGCTGTGGCCGTGGATGGCGTTCTCCGAGGCGGTGATGCGCGCCAGCGCGTCGGTGGTCGCCAACGGCGCACTGGTGAAGAAGATCCCGTTCGCGCACGAACTGGTCGTCTACGCCGCCGTGGCGGCCAGCTTCGCGGTGCAACTGGCGGGCTACGTGCTGGTGCTGGTGGTGGTCGCCTTCGGCGGGCACGCGCTGCACGCCGGCGGGCTGCCGCTGGTGCTGTTCGCGCTGGCCGCGCTGGCCACGCTGGCCACCGGGCTCGGCCTGCTGCTGGGCGCCGTGCACGTGTTCGTGCGCGACCTCGAGCAGGGCCTGGGGCACGCGCTGATGCTGCTCTTCTACCTCAGCCCGATCCTCTACAGCGCCGCGATGCTGCCCGAGTGGCTGCAAGGCGCGATGCTGCTGAACCCCGTCGCGGTGCTGCTGGAAGCTGCACGTGCCGCGCTGCTGCAGGGCCGCGCGCTGCCCACCGCGGCCGAACTGGCGGCGGGCGCGTTCTGTGTCGCGGTGCTGGTGCTCGGGCGGTTCGTGTTCCGTCGCCTGTCGCCGCACTTCGAAGAGGCGCTGTGAACCCGCACACCCTGGCTGCCATGCAAGACGCAGGCGCCGCAGTCGCGAGCGACGACGACGCGCCGCTGGTGCGTCTGCGCGACGTCGGCAAGGCCTACCCGCTGCAGACCTCCGCCGCGGGCCAGATCGCGTCGCTGTGGGCCAAGCTGCGCGGCGTGCCGCATGCCGCGTCGAGCTTCCAGGCGCTCGACGGCGTCACGTTCGACGTGCACCGCGGTGCTTCGACCGCGCTGGTGGGCGTCAACGGCGCGGGCAAGTCGACGCTGCTGAAGATCATCGCCGGCGTCGCTCGGCCCACGCGTGGCGAGGTGGTCGTCAACGGCCGCGTCGGCGCGCTGCTCGAGCTCGGCGCCGGTTTCCACCCCGAGTACACCGGCCGCGAGAACATCGCGCTGGGCTGCGCGCTGGCCGGTCTGTCGCCGGCGCAGGCGCGCGAGCGCGTCGACGGCATCCTGGCCTTCGCCGACATCGGTGCGCACATCGACCAGCCGGTGAAGCACTATTCGTCGGGCATGGTGGTTCGACTCGGCTTCGCGGTGGCCACCGCGCTGACGCCCGACCTGCTGATCACCGACGAGGTGCTGGCGGTGGGCGACGAGTCGTTCCAGCGCAAGTGCATCGCGTGGATGGAGGGTTTCCTCGCCGGCGGCGGCACGCTGCTGCTGTGCTCGCACAGCATGTACCACGTGCAGAAGCTGTGCCGGCAGGCGGCGTGGATCGACGGCGGGCGGCTGCGCCTGTTCGGCGCCGCGGCCGACGTGACGCGCGAGTACCTGGCCTGGCACGAGGAGCGCTCGGCCGAAGCGCGCCGGCTGCAGCCGCAGGCCGCCGCGGCCGGGGGCAGCATCTACCACGTGCGCAGCATGCAGCTCAACGGCATGGCCACCGACGAGCCGGTGCGGGTGCCCGAGGGCGGCGAGCTGGTCGTGACCGGCACCGTGCACTCGCCCGACGACCGCGTGCCGCAGGTGGCGGTGGGCGTGGTGCGCGTCGACGGCACGCCGGTGGCCGGCTGCTACTCCGAGATGGACGGCTTCGCGCTGCGTCGCGTCGAGCCGCGCCTGTACGCGTACACGCTGCGCCTGCCGCGGCTGCCGCTGCTGCCCGGGCGCTACGTGGCGCGCAGCCACGCGATGGACCCCGAGGGCATGCGCATGTTCGACCACGTCGAGCTGCGCTTCGACGTGGCCGGCGCGGCGCGCGAGACCGGACTGGTGCTGCTGGAGCACGAGTGGTCGTGAGCGCGGCGCCAGCGCCGCTGCGCTGAGGCCGGCGCCGCTCACCCGCGGCCCGTCGATCCTTCCGGCGGAGCGGGCGCCGCCGCGCCGCCGGCGCGTGCGAAGGCGTCGTGCCGATGCGGCCGCGAGGGGCGGAAGAAGCGCTTCTCGACCGCGTGGTAGCTGAACCAGGCGAGCGCGAACGTCAGCGCCGTCGTGGCCACCAGCGCCCAGACGCTGGCCTGCGGCGACGCCCAGCGTGCGGGCCAGAGCAGCACGAACGCCTGCTGCACGGGGTAGTGCCACAGGTAGATGCCGAAGCTCATCTCGCCCAGCCACTGCGCCGGCCGGCTGGCCAGCACGCCGAGGCCCGCCAGCGGCCGACGCAGCAGGTGGACGACGCCGGCAAGCACCAGGCCGAGCGCGGGCACCCACACCGCGAGGATCCAGTGGCCGCGCAGGTAGACCGCGTTCCAGGTCCAGATGGCGTACTGCAGCGCGAGGTAGGCGAGGCCCAGCGCCGCCAGGCCGAACCAGCGGCGGGCGGTCGAATCGACCGGCGCGCGGCGGGCGAGCCAGAAGCCGGCAGCAAACGTCGCCAGCGACCCCGGCAGCGCGTCGACCACGTGCAGCCGGTGGGCGAGGCCCTCGTCGGCGAACCAGACGATGCACAGCCAGCGCCAGCCGATGGCGACGGCCAGGCAGAGCGCGTACACCGCGAGCGCGCTCCAGCGCTCGCGCAGCACGATCAGCAGCGGCAGCAGCACGTAGAAGCCGAGCTCGACCGGCAGCGTCCACCACACGCCGTTGAGCGGCACGGCCATCGCCGGCGGCAGATGGATCCACAGCAGCGCGTTCAGCAGCAGCGTGGCCGCGTCCCACGGCGCGATCAGGCCGGGCAGCGGGATCAGCAGCAGCAGGCCGAGCTGCAGCCACACGGCGGGGTAGATGCGAAGGAAGCGACGCTTCAGGTACGGCCGCACGGTGGCGGCAGTGACGGGCTTGTCGGCCCACTGCGACGCGAGCAGGAACGCCGAGAGGACGAAGAACAGCGGCACGCCCTGCCAGCCGTTGGCGAACGGCAGCGACAGGTTCATCCACGGCTCGGGGCCCCAGCGCATCGACGCCAGCACCTGGCTGGCCGCCGGGAAGTGCGTGCTCCAGTGGAACAGCAGGACGCCCAGCGCCGCGAGCCCGCGCAGGCCGTGCAGGTACGGGTTGAAGGGCATCAGCCGGCCGCGAGGCGGCCGGCGACCGCGTCGCGGTACGGCCGCGGCGGGTCACGCTCGATGTACGCGCGCACCAGCTCGTCGTAGTGCGGGTGCAGGCGCAGCATCGCCGCCATGGCGTGCCGCTGGAGCTCCTGCTGGCGCGGGCCGAAGCTCGAGCCGCCTTCGTGGCGAACGAACACGTCGAGCACGTGCAGGTGGCGCCAGCCGCGCGCGGTGGCGCGCAGGCAGAAGTCGTTCTCCTCGCCGTAGCCGGCGCCGAACGTCGCGGCGTCGAAGTCGCCGATCTCGTCGAGGCAGTCGCGGCGGATGTACATGCAAAAGCCCACCGCGGTCGGGATCTCGACCGTCTGCCCCGCAAGGGTCTGCGCGAACAGGCGGTCGAGCGAGGCCGTGGTGTGGCCGGGCGGCAGCGGATTGTCCTCGCAGAAGCGCGGGAACGAGCAGATCGTCGCGTTGTTCGAGAACGGGGTGACGGTGCCGGCGCGAGGGTCGGCGACGGCGGCGCGGCGCAGGCGGTCGAGCCAGCCGGGCGGCACTTCGGTGTCGCTGTTGAGCAGCACGACGTCGCGCCGCCCGGCCAGTCGGAAGCCGAGGTTGGCGGTGGCGACGAAGCCGAGGTTGCGCGCGTTCGCGACGACCGTCGTCTCGGGGTGCACGGCGGCGAACTCGCGCAACCAGCGGGTGGTCCCGGCATCGGGGCTGGCGTCGTCGATCACCGTCAGATGCCACGGCACGTCGCCGCCGCCGTCGACCACGCTGGCCAGGCAGCGGCGCACGAGGTCGACCTGGCCGTGCACCGGCACGACGACCTCGACGACGGGGTCGCGCGGCGGCGGCACGGCCGCGGCGGTGAGCGGCGCCAGCGGGGCCGGTGCGCGGTCTGCGGGCGCCGCGGGCAGCAATGCGAGGTAGTCGGCCGACAGCGGCCAGCCGCACACGGCCTCGAACGTCCACGGCGCCCCCGCCGGCGCCAGAGCCGCCGCCGGCACAGGCAGGTCGAGGCCCGGCTCGGTGCCGCGCAGCAGCAGCGTCACGGCGCCGTCGGCCGCCGGCGTGCCGAGGTCGATCTGTTGCCGCCCGGCATCGCGCAGCGCGCGGTCGCCGTCGCGCGCCGCGACCCAGTCCCAGGCGACGCCGCCGTGGCGGTCGCGCACGCGCAGTGCGTGCAGGTGCAGGTAGCCGGGTCGGTCGGCCGGATACCAGCGCCACTGCGGCGGCACGCCGGCGTTGGCGGGGATCGGGAAGGCGAGCGTCTGCAGCTGCGCACCGACGCGGCCGAGCGCGTGCACGCCGCGCGCGCTGCCACCGCCGGCCGGTGCGACGGCGAGCGTCGACGCGTAGACGGCCACGCTCACTGCCGGGTCGGGCGGCGGGACCAGGGCGGCGAGCGGCTCGTCGCCCGCGCGCGCCTGCGCCTCGGTGCGCCGTGCCGCGAACACGAGCTGGTACGCCGACGCGTCGGGTTGCGCGAGCAGGTAGCGCGCCACCGTCGGCGGCAGGCGGTCGAAAGGGGTCCAGAACTCGGTGTAGTACCAGGTCAGATCGATCGGCTCGACGCGCTCGACGCGCCAGCCTTCGTCTTCGAGCAGGCGCCCGAATGAGGCACGGGTGAAAAAGCGCAGGTGGGTGCGGTCTAGCAGGCCCTCGGCGCCGTAGGTCCAGCGTCCGTGCATGAGCTCGGCAACGAGGCCGGCGTAGGCGACGTTGGGCACCGAGGCGAGCAGCCAGCCGCCGTCGCGCAGCAGGCCGGCGCAGGCGCGCAGCACGCGCGCCGGCTCGCGCAGGTGCTCGAGCACGTCGGCACAGACGATCACGTCGTAGCGGCGGTCGGCGAAACGCGTGGCCCAGGCCGGGTCGTCGAGGTCGGCGACGACGAGGCGGTCGTAGGCCGGCGACGCGACGTCGCGCTCGGCGGCGCTGAGCGTGACGCCGTCGACCTCGCAGCGGCGCTGCCCGCGCAGGTGGCGGCCGAGCGCGCCGCTGCCGGTGCCGACGTCGAGCACGCGCGAGCCCGGCGTGACGAGCGCCGCGATCACTGACAGCGACGATCGCGTGCCGGGGTCGATGGCGCGCCGGTAGACGTGCGGCGTCTCAGGCGCGGTCGGTGGTCCGCCCGGCCAGCCGGCGTACAGCAGCACGCACTCGCCGCGCGGCGTCGGCGCAACGACTTCGACCCAGGGGGTGCGCCCGCCTTCGGGCAGCGCAAGGCGCAGCGCCCAGCCTGCGGCCGCGAGCCGCTCGTCGCCGAACACGTCGCGCACATCGGGGCGCATGCCGCCGGTCGGGCAGCGGTGCTCGGCGCCGTCGACGCGGATCGTCACCGCGGGCAGCGCACCGTCGTCGAGCGACGCGGCCCAGCCGCGCAGCACGAGCGCGCCGGCATCGACGCGCCGCTCGTCGACCCAGCCCCACGGCCCGTGGCGGAACCCGGCGAGCGGCGACAGGTCGCGGCCGGGGTCGGCGGCGACGACGTAGACGTCCTGCTCGTGCGCCAGCGCCCTGGCGATGCGGTGCACCGGCGCGCGCGCGCCGATGCCACGCGCGATCGCGGCGCGCACGAAACGCTCGGTGACGTAGGTCGTGCCGTAGGCGTCGGCGTCGAGCGCGGCGTTCTCGCTGTACGGCCTGAACAGCAGGCCGCTGGCCGGCATCGCGCCGGGTGGCGCGAGCACCTCGTCGTGCACGCTGAAGCACAGCACGCCGCGCGGCGTCAACAGCGCGTGCAGCCGCGACAGCCAGCGGTGGAACAGGCCCTCGGGCAGGTGCGAGAACAGCGACGCGACCCACACGACGTCGAAGCGCCGGCCCGGGTCGAACGCCTCGGGCGCCATCGTCGAGGGCACCGTGGCGACGCCGAACTCGTCGCCGACGAAGGCCAGCGCGTCGGGCTGGATCTCGGCGGCGGTGATCTCGACGTCGCGGTCGCAGGCGACGAGGAAGCGGATCAGGCGGCCGAATCCGCACGCGAAGTCGAGCAGTTCGAGGCGGCCCGAAGGGACCGGGAACAGCGTGTCGACGATCTGTCGCGCCGCGTGGTACTGCTGCAGCGCGACGTTGAAGTACTGGCTGACGGCGGCGCCGGCGTCGCGATGGTGGCGCAGCGAGTGCAGCAGCATCTGGTCGTCGGGGTGGATGCGCGTGCCGACGCGCCGGCCGCCGCGGCCGAGGGCCGGCCAGTGCGTGTGCAGCAGTGTCGCCAGCCGCGGGTCGGCGCACAGCGCAGCGGCTTCGTCGCACAGCGCCGCCAGGGCAGGGTCGGCCGGGGTCGACATGGCGCGTGGCTCAGCGCTGCGGTCGCCGGGGCGTGTGCGACGCCGCGATCCGGCGGCGCACGCTGCGGGCGTCGTCGCGACCGCGGCCGGTGCCGCGGCCGGCGGCGACGCCACGCCCCGACCGCGCGATCCGCGTGCCACGCATCGAAGCGCGCATCGCCGCTGCCAGACGGGCCCGCAGGATCATGTCGCCGACGGGCTCTCAGCCGACCGCGCGCCCCGGCGGCGCCTTGCGCGCGCTGAACACCAGCCCGCCGAAGCCGACATGGCCCAGCCACGGCCCCCAGTAGGCATGCGCCGCGACATCGGTGAAGCCGACGCCGCGCAGCGTGTCGACGAGGTCCCAGCCGAAGTTCTGGAAACACAGGGCGCCGCCGCCTTCGACCGGGTTGCCGTGCACCTCCGGCGGCAGCCGGTGTTCGATGCGGCCGTCCGGGTGCACCAGGGCGCGCACCTGGGTGCGGCTCAGGCCGCTGTTGAACGGCACCGTGAACACCAGGTGGCCGCCGGCGACGAGAACGCGGGCGCATTCGGCGAAGGCCGCCGGGTAGTCCGGCACGTGCTCGAACACGTCCTGCGTCACCACCCACTCGAAGCTCGCGTCGGCGAACGACAGCCCGGTCAGGTCCTCGTGGCGCACCTCGGCGTCGAACGCGGGCAGGTGCACCCGTTCGCCCGGCCGGCGATCGCGCCCGAGGTACTCGCTGCCGGTCAGATGCTCGAAGTGACGGCCGAACGCCGGGTACGAAGGCGTCACGCGTTCGGCCAGGTAACAGCGCGCGTCGCGGCGGTAGTCGCCGTGCGCCAGCACGAAGCCCAGCAGGGCGCGCATGCGGCTGTTGAGCCCGCAGGCGGTGCACACGCTGGTCTCGGTCCACGCCGGATGCACCGAGCCGTCGGGCGTCGTCCCCGCGTGGCGCCAGTCGATGCGCATCGTCGTGAACGTCGCGCAGCTCTGGCAGTACGCGGTGTAGTCGCGCGGGTGGCGGCAGGCCACGATCTGGTCGTCGATGCCGCCGACGGTGGCGAGCAGCCCCTGCGCCGCGGTCATCGCGGCCGCGAAGCCGGCCTCGCCGTCGAAGCGCGCGATCCACGGCGACGGCAGCCTGACGCCGCTGGCGCCGCCGAGCGCGCCGGCACGGGCGTCGATGGCCGTGCCGGTCGGCGTGGGGGCAGGCGGGTGAGTGGTCATGCTGCGCAGGCGGGGCCGCCGCGCCCGGTGGGCGCGGCGAGCCGCTGCGCACTGTAGCCGATGGCGTAGGCCAGAATCCCGGGTCCGCCTGCCCCGACCCCCATCCGCACCCGCCATGCCCGACGCGGCCCGACCCGTCACCCTGCACATCGTCCACGACCTCGGCGGCGGCGTCGAACGCTGGTGGCGCGACTTCTGCCAGGCCGACGAAGGCAGCCGCAGCTACGTGCTCAAGGCGTTCCATCTCGAGGGCCACTTCGGGCGCGGGCTGGTGCTGTTCGATGCCGCCGATCTCGCGCACCCGCTGCGCCTGTGGGTGTTCGATCGGCCGATCGCGGTGACGGCCACCGCGCACGACGAGTACCGCGCCGCGCTGCACGAGGTGGTGGCCGCCTGCGGGGTCGGTCGGGTGATCGTTTCGTCGCTGATCGGCCACAGCCTGGACGCGCTCGACACGGCGCTGCCGACGCTGCTGGTCGTGCACGACTACTTCCCGGCCTGCCCGGCGATCAACGCGCACTTCGGCGGCGTGTGCACGAGCTGCGACGACGCCCGGCTGGCCGAGTGCGCGCAGCACAACGAGCCGGGTTTCAATCCCCTGTCGGGTTTCGCCGTCGCCGACCGGATCGCGGTCCGGCGGCGCTTCCTCGAGCTGCTCGATGCCCGCGGGGCCGGGCCGGGCGCCGACCGCGACGCCGCGGCGTCGGGTGATGCGGCATTGCCGCAGGCGCTGGCGAGCGCGCCGCCGATCACCCTCGTCAGCCCCTCGCACGCGGCGCGCGAGCAGGTGAAGCGGCTGGTGAAGATCGCGCCGCACACGCGGTTCGAGGTGATCGCGCACGGCTATGCCGGCTGGCCGGCCGCGCGATCGGCCGCGCCGCAGCCCGCCGAACGGCTGCGCGTGCTGGTGCTGGGTTCTCTCAGCTCGGTCAAGGGGATGGACCTGCTGTTCCAGGCCCGGCACCGCTTGAGCGAGTTCGCCGACCTGCAGTTCCTCGGCTGCGGACCCCTCGGGCGCTTCTTCGAAGATCTGCCCGGCGCCACGGTCCGTGCCGAGTACGAGCTGGCCGATCTGCCGCGCCACGTGGCGCAGCTGCAGCCTGACGTCGGCCTGCTGGCCAGCGTGTGCGCCGAGACCTTCGGCTATGCGCTCACCGAGCTCACCCTGCTGGGCATCGTGCCGGTGGCGACCGCACTCGGCAGCTTCGCCGAGCGCATCGTCGACGGCGAGACCGGGTTCCTGTTCGCCCCAAATGCGGACGCGCTGGTGACCCGGCTGCGCCAGATCGCCGACGACCGCCCGGCCCTGGCGCGCGTGCGCGAGGCGGTGGCCGCGATCGAGCCGCGTTCGACGGCCGCCATGGTGGCCGACTACGACGTGCTGTGTCCGCCGCAGGCGCCTTTAGCCGACGTCGCGCCGGCCGCCGAGAACGCCGCGGCGCTGGCCACCTGGGCCACCGGCGTCGCGCCGCGGTTCACGCAGCTGGAACGCTGCGCGGCGCGGCTGCGCCACGAAGTCGAGATCCAGCAGGCCGTGCGCCGCGAGCGCAATGCCCGGCTGGCCGAGGTGGAGGCGACGGTGGTGCAGCGCGACGACACGATTGCCGCGCTGTCGCAGACCGTGGCCGAACGCGACGCCGACATCGCACGCCGGGACGCGCAACTGGCGGCGCGCGAGGCCGTCATCGAGACTCAGCTGCAGCAGCTCGGCGCGGCGCGGCACGAGCTTGCCGCGCTGTACCGCTCGACGTCCTGGAGGCTCACGCGCCCGCTGCGCTTCGCGGCCAGGCTGGCGCGCGGCGACCGCGCCGGCGCGATGGCCGGACTGCGCCACCATGGCCACGCCTGGGCGCGGGGCGTCTACAGGCGGCTGCCGCAGGCGCTGCGCGGGCCGCTGGTCGAGCTGGCCTACCGCGGCGCGGGGCCGCTGTTCCGCGGCGTCGGCCACTACGAGCGCTGGCGCTCGCGCCGCGCCGGCGGGGGCGCGGCGCCGGCCGCCGGCCAGGGCAGCCTGGTCGACCTGGACCGCGTGGCGCCGTTCGACGCGTCGACGCCCGGCCGCATCGCCATCCACGCCCACGTCTTCTACGCCGACCTGATCGACGAGTTCCTCGGGCAACTGGCGCAGATGCCGTTCGCCTTCTCGCTGTTCGTGTCGGTGTCCGACGCGAAGGTGCAGGCGCAGTGCAGAGAGCGCCTGCGCCAGCTGCCGCGGCTGGTGTCGCTGGTGGTCGAGGTGGTGCCCAACCGCGGGCGCGACATGGCGCCGATGCTGTGCCGCTTCGGCCGCGAGCTGGCCGATCACGACTTCGTCGCCCACATCCACACGAAGAAGTCGCTCTACAACCGCGGCAGCACGCTGGGCTGGCGCGAGTACCTGGTGCAGGGGCTGTTCGGCTCGCCCGACCGCGTGCGCCGCATCTTCACGCTGCTGACGACGCCGGCCGTCGGCCTGGTCTACCCGCAGACCTATGTGGACGTGCCCTACCAGGCGCACAGCTGGCTGGCCAACCGGGGCCTCGGCGAACACTGGTGCCGCCGCCTCGGCATCGAACCGCCCAAGGGGTACTTCGACTTCCCGGTCGGCTCGATGTTCTGGGCGCGCACCGAGGCGCTGCGGCCGTTGTTCGACGCCGGCATCACTCTCGACGACTTCCCCGTCGAAGCCGGCCAGACCGACGGCACGCTGGCGCATGCCCTCGAGCGGCTGCTCGGGCTGGTACCACGCGCGGCCGGCTTCGGCCACGCGGTGCTCAGCGACGACCGCCACCCGAGCTGGTCGCGCTGGCGCTTCGACCAGTCCTTCGGGCAGACCATCGACGGCGTGGTCGCGCAGCTCACCGCACCCGAGGTGCGCGCGGTGATCTTCGACGTGTTCGACACGCTGCTGGTGCGCCCGCTGCTCGACCCGGAGCACGTCAAGGCGATCGTCGCCCGGCGCATCGGCGGCGAGGCCGGCCGGCTCTACCTCGAGCAGCGCGCCGACGTCGAGAGCGAGGCGCGCGAGCGTGCCGGTCGCGACGTCGGGCTCGAGGACATCTACCGTGCGTGGCAGGCGCGCGGCGGCGCCATCGCGCCTCACCTGGCGCGGCTTCACGAGCTCGAGGTCGAGGTCGAAACCGCCTCGGTGCAGGTGCGCACCGACGCCGCGGCGCTTCTCGACGCGGTCGCCCGCTCGGGCCGGCGCGTGCTGCTGGCCAGCGACACGTTCCTTCCCGCGACGGCGGTCGAGGCCATGCTGCGCCGCTGCGGCGTCGGCGGCTGGCACCGGTGCTACGTGTCGAGCGACGTCGGGCTGCGCAAGGACAGCGGTGAGCTCTACCGGCACATCCTGCAGACCGAGGCGCTGGCGATCGGTCAGGTGGCGATGGTCGGCGACAACGAGCGTTCGGACTTCCAGATCCCGTGCGACATGGGCATGCGCCACTGGCACGTGATCCGGGCGGTCGAGCAGGCGCGCGCCATGCCGCGCTGGTCGGCGCTGGTCGACGAGGCGCAGGCCGGCGACGATCTCGACGCCAGCGCCTGCCTGGGCCTGCTCGTGCGGCGTTCGTTCTCGGCGCTGTTCGGGGTCCAGGCGCGGCCCGCCGAGTTCGCACCGACGGCACGCGACGTCGGCTACCAGGTCGTCGGCCCGCTGGCGCTGGCCTTCGCGGGCTGGCTGGCGCGCGAGGCCCAGGCGCGGGGCATCGCGCGGCTGTGTTTCCTGTCGCGCGAGGGAGCGCTGCTTCACGTGGTCTACGACCGCTGGCGCGACGCCACCGGGGAAGGCCCGCCGGCCAGCTACCTCGTGCTGTCCAGGCGCTCGGTGACGGTGCCGATGATCGAGTCGATCGAAGACGTCTACGAGCTGGCGCGTGCGCGGTTCTATCCCAACGAGCTGTCGATCTTCCTGCGCGAGCGGTACGGCCTGGCGCTGGACGACGGCGACTGGCGGCAACTGGCCGAGCGCGGGCTGTGGCGCCAGGGGCGCCCGGTGGAGGTCCTCGACGGCAACATCGAGGCCGTGCGGCCGGTGCTCGACCACCTGCATCCGAGGATCGTCGAAGCGGGGGCGCGCGAGAAGCCCGCGCTGATGGCCTATCTGCACGCGATGGGGCTCGACGGCGACGACGAGTGCGCGGTGGTCGACGTCGGCTACTCGGGCACCATCCAGTCGCGGCTGATCCGGCTGCTCGGGCGCAGGATCCATGGCTACTACATGATCGCCAACTCGACCTGCAAGAACCCCGAGGTCTTCCGTGGCGCCACCGCGCTGGGCTGTTATGCCGACGGCGTGCCGCCCGGCGCCCCGCAGCCGCTGCTGTACGGCCGCAGCTTCGACCTCGAGAAGATGCTCAGCAGCGACGAGGAGCAGGTGATCCGCTACGAGATGGTCGAAGAGGAGGGCTCGCCGCAGCCGCGAGCCCGGCTCAGATCCGGCACGACGATCGACGCGCGGTCGCGGCAGCTGCGTGCCGAGCTGCGGCAGGGCGTCGACGACTTCGTCACCGACGCGATGGCGTTGCGGCGCTCGTTGTGGCCCGGCTTCACGGTGCCGGTGGCGCTGGCCAGCCGCCTGTTCGACGCGATCGTCGAGGGCCGGACGCCGGCCGAGCAGGACGTGCTGAGCGCGATCGTGCTCGACGACTACTACTGCGGGCGAGGGCTGGTGTCCTGAAGCGGCGCACGCGCGCCCCGCCACGCACCGCCACCGCCCCCGTCAGTGCTCCCAGCACCAACAACGGCAGCGCGAACTTGGCGTCGCGCAGCACCACGTGGAACAGCCCCGCGGTGACCAGCGTCGCCAGCACCATCTGGGACGCGACGGCGCGTGCGCCGCAGCGCCACAGCGTGCGCAGCGCGGCGGCCACCGCCGCGGCGAGCAGCGCCAGGCCGACGGCGCCCGACTGCGCCGCCACCAGCAGGTATTCGTTGTGCGGCGTCGTCTGCCGCTCGAGCAGGCCGCCCGAGACGCGCTGCCGCCACTCGGGCAACCAGGCGCCGACGCCGAAGCCGGCGAGCGGGCGCTCGCGCACCATCTGCAGCGTCACCTCGGCCATGCGCACGCGCATGCCCCAGCTGGTGGCGACGTCGTCGGCGGCGCGGTACTCGCGCAGCTCGGTGAAGCCTTCGGCGAACCGCTGCTGCACGCCGTCCAGCGGTACCCAGGCGACGGCGGTGGCCAGTGCGACGGCGCCGACCGTGCCGACGCGCCCGGGCCACGTGCGCGTCCTCGCGAGGGCCAGCAGCGCCAGCAGCAGCGGCAGCACCAGCATGCCGCTGCGCCGGTCCTGCAGCGCCAGGCCGGTGGCGCACAGCAGCGCGCAGGCGAGCCAGGCCGCACGTTCGCGAGGCGACACGGCGTCGAGCACGAACAGCACGCCGAAGGCCGTGCCCAGCGCCAGCAGCAGCGAATACGCGATGCGCTGGTTGCCGCGCACCTGCAGCGGCGGCAGCGCCGATCCCCAGGCGTCGAGCCAGCCGGTGGCTGCCACGGCGATCAGTGCGGCGACCAGCGTCGACGCGGCGACGAAGTGGCGCAGCGCACGCGACGCGTCGTCGGCGGCGCAGGCCAGCGCGATCGGCACCAGCGCCAGCGGCAGCGCGTAGACCCACAGCTGGCTCACCACCGCCGGTGCCGGCGCCGCCGTCCATGCCACCGACACCGCCTGCCAGCCCCAGAAGGCCAGCAGCGCGAGGAACAGCGGCTGGTGCAACTGCGCCAGCCGGCCGGCGCGCCACAGCGCGGCCGTCGACGCCAGTGCGAGACCGAGGTACGCCGTGTACTGCAGGCCCACCGGCAGGTACAGCGTCCACGCCGCGGCGACCGGCAGCCACGCCGGCGGCCTGTGCGGCGACGCAGCGACCGAGGGCGCGAGGGCCGTCGCCGCGCTCAGGCCGGCCTCCGCCGCAGGAAGCCGCGGCACGCCCCGCGCAGCAGCGCGCCCAGCCGGGCGCGCTTGTCGTCCTCGGCGGCGACGATGCCGGTGGCCTCGTACGCCAGCCTCGTCAGGCAGAGCAACGCGAACGCCGGCTCGCGCCACGCCCAGCGGCGCGCCAGCCACGCGGTGTTGCGGCCGATCAGGTAGCGCCGCGGCGGGGCATGCCCGGTGGCCTGCATCTCGCGGCCGAGCAGGCGGAAGCGCCGGCGCTGGCCGATCGTGTGCGCGAACTCGTGGCTGCCGTGCACGTACACGCGCAGCCCGAGCGCGCGCGCGCGCAGGCAGTGCTCGGTGTCGACGTGGTCGATCGCCAGGCCTTCGTCGAACGGGCCGAGGCGCCGCAGCGCGTCGAGGCGCCAGACGGTCATCGAGTTGATGACGAAGGCCACCGCGCGCACGCCGTCGAAGTCACGCGGCAGGTAGGCCAGCCGCCAGCGCCCGAGTTCGATGTGGCGGCCGCGCAGCCCGGTGGCGCGGTCGCGGTAGGCGGGGGCGACGGCGGCGGTGTCGTCGCGCGCCAGCAGCTCGCGCGTGCGCGCGTCGGCCAGCAGGCGCGCGAGCACCGACGCGTCCGAGTCGTCGTCGACGAACACCACCTGCCTCGGCACAGTGCGCTGCGCCTGCAGCAGCTCCAGCGCGCGGTTGTAGGCGCCGGCCAGCGCGCCGACGTTGCGCGCGTGGATCAGTGCCGCGCCGTGCCGCCGCGACAGGTCGGCCAGCGACGCATGGCCGAGTTCGGAGTTGTCGACCACCACCACCTGCGAGACGCTGCCGGCGAGCTGCGACACCAGCGCCTCGACGCCGTCGGGTGGCCGGAACACGACGACCACGGCGGCGGTCGTCGCGGCGAGGTCTGCCGCCGGCGGGGACGGCGTGTCGGGCGTGCTCAGAGGCGGTTGATCAGCGCGGCCATCGCCAGCCCGAGGTTGCCCAGCAGCGTCTGGCGGTAGATGCCGGCGCGGCGCAGCCCCAGCAGACGCGGCACCAGCGAGCGGCGGCGGGCACGGATGAATTCGTCGAGGATCTGCCGGTTCTGCGGGGTCATCAGCGGGCGCACGCGCTCGAGCGCTGCCAGGTTGCAGTCGACCCAGTCGCGGAAGCGGCCCTGCAGCAGCTGGCGCAGGCGGTCGAGCTGGGCGCGCAGGCTGCGGTTCGAGCCGAACTGGTTGCGTTCGTGCTGGCGGTAGCGCACCGTCGGGTACGGGTCGTAGTGGATGCGCCCGCCGCATGCCGAGACCAGCATGTACGCCCACCAGTCGTGCGTGACCGCACCGGCATCCTCGCCGGCGCGGCGCAGCAGGTCGCGCGCGGCACGGTTGAACACCATCGTGTTGCCACCGGCGATGCTCTGCACCAGCGCGTTGCGGAAGCCCGGCGCGTGTTCGAACAGCGTCGAGTAGCCGATGTGCTGGTTGCGCGCGTCGACGAGCAGCGTGCGCGACCCGTACAGCGCCGGCACGTCCGGCGGCACCGACTCGAGCCACGCCACGGCGCGCTCGAGCTTGTCGGCCTCCCACACGTCGTCCTGGTCGGCGTAGGCGAAGTAGTCGGCGTCGATGTCGGCGCGGCAGGTCAGCGACAGGAAGTTCGCGGTCGAGCCCTCGGCCGGCCCTTCGTGGATCGAGATGCGGTCGACGCCCCAGTGCGCCTGGTAGTACTCGAGGATCTCATGCGTGTAGTCGGCCGAACCGTCGTCCGATGCCCAGATCGCCCAGCGCGGGTGGCTCTGCGTGGCGATCGAGTTCAGCTGCTCGGCGAGGAAGCGCTGGCCCTGCATCGTGCACATCAGGATCGCGACCTTGGGCACGCCGACCGCGTGCTCGGCGAGCAGCGACTTCAGCGACACCAGCGGGATGATGCGCCGGAACTCCTCCCAGGGGCCGATCAGTTCGCTGACCGGGCGGCGCAGGGCCACGTGGCTGGCCTCGCCGTCCCGTGCCTGGGGCGGCGTCAGTGGGCTGCTGATTGTCGATTCCATCCGGCCTCTGTGCTCTGGTTCTTGCTGCGGCCACCGTCCGTCGACCGGGCGACGAGGGGCCGCATCGCCAACGACGCGTCGATTGTTCCCGACCGCCTGGGCGCCGCCTCCTGGGCGCCGGCGCCTGCGGTCGTTGGCGGGCGCGATTGTCGCCGCATTGCAACAGGTGATTGTCACAAATCTGTTCGGCCGCACCGGGCGATCCGCACTGCCGGGTGCCGTCGGCCGGGCGCAGCGGCGGTTCGCCGGCGGGGGGCGGCGATAATCCGCAAGTGAACAGCGAACCCCTCAGCGACGCCATCGGCGACGCCACCCCCCCCGCGGCCGACGCCGGCGGCGAATTTTCCTCGATCGCGCTCGACGCGAAGCTGCTGCGCGCGGTGGCCGAGGCCGGCTACATGTCGATGACGCCGATCCAGGCCAAGGCGATCCCGATCGTGCTCGCCGGCCGCGACGTGATGGGCGCGGCGCAGACCGGCACCGGCAAGACCGCGGCGTTCACGCTGCCGCTGCTGCAGAAGATGCTGCGCCACGAGAACGCGTCGGTGTCGCCGGCGCGCCACCCGGTGCGCGCGCTGGTGCTGGCGCCCACGCGCGAGCTTGCCGACCAGGTCGCGGCCAACGTCAAGACCTACGCGAAGTACACGCAGCTGCGCAGCACCGTGGTGTTCGGCGGCATCGACATGAAGCCGCAGACCGCCGAGCTCAAGCGCGGCGTCGAGGTGCTGATCGCCACCCCCGGGCGGCTGCTCGACCACATCGAGGCGAAGAACTGCGTGCTCAACCACGTCGAGTACGTCGTGCTCGACGAGGCCGACCGTATGCTCGACATCGGCTTCCTGCCCGACCTGCAGCGCATCCTCAGTTACCTGCCCAAGCAGCGGCAGACCCTGCTGTTCTCGGCCACCTTCTCGCCCGAGATCCGGCGTCTGGCGCAGAGCTACCTGCAGGACCCGGTCACCGTCGAGGTGGCGCGTCCGAACGCCACCGCGTCCACCGTCGAGCAGCGTTTCTACGCCGTCGACACCGACGACAAGCGCGCGGCGGTGCGCCAGCTGCTGCGCGAGCGCGACCTCGCGCAGGCGATCGTGTTCGTCAACTCCAAGCTCGGCTGCGCGCGGCTGGCGCGTTC
>CAZUBF010000022.1:0-33470 GCA_964618555.1 uncultured Azohydromonas sp. | reverse complement strand
ATCGGCGTCAACGCCAACGTCGACGTGCTGCGCTTCTCGGGCCAGGTCGACCCGCGCGCGATCCAGCCGGGCAACACGGTGCCGAGCACGCAGGTGGCCAACGTGCGCCTGGAGCAGAAGAGCCGAGGCCAGCAGGCCGAGGCGCAGGTGATCGGCTGGCTGGCGCGCTTCTTCCTCAGCGTGCTGCCGATCTGACGGGCAAGCCGATGGAGTCGCCGATGCCGCTGTCGCCCCGCCTTCGCCAACGCGCCGTCGAGCGGCTGCTGCGCGCCGCGGTGGCCTTCGCCGCGCTCGCCGCCAGCGCCGCGCTGTGGTGGCCCGCGCCGTCGCACGCGGCGCGCATCAAGGACCTCGCGGCGGTGCAGGGCGTGCGCGCGAACCAGCTGGTCGGCTACGGGCTCGTGGTCGGTCTCGACGGCACCGGCGACCAGGCCACGCAGACCCCGTACACCGCGCAGAGCCTGGCGGCGATGCTGCAACAGATGGGCGTGGCGGTGCCGCCGGGCATGGCGCTGCAGCCGAAGAACGTCGCCGCGGTGATGGTCACCGCCAGCCTGCCGCCGTTCGCGCAGCCGGGCCAGCCGATCGACGTCACCGTCTCGTCGCTGGGCAACGCCAAGAGCCTGCGTGGCGGCACGCTCGTGGCCACGCCGCTCAAGGGCGCCGACGGCCAGGTCTACGCGCTGGCGCAGGGCAGCCTGGTGGTCGGCGGCGCCGGTGCGTCGGCCGGTGGCTCGAAGGTGCAGATCAACCACCTCGGCGTCGGGCGCATCCCCCAGGGCGCCACGGTCGAGCGCAGCGTGCCCACGCCGCTGGGTGCCGGCGGCGTGCTGCAGCTCGACCTCAACGCCGCCGACTTCGCCACCGCGCGCGCGGTGGCCGAGGCGATCAACCGCGCCAAGGGCGACGGCACCGCCACCGCGCTCGACGGGCGCGTGGTGCGCGTGCGCGCACCGGCCGACCCCGGCGAGCGCGTGGCTTTCCTCGCCGACGTCGAGAACCTGCCGCTCGAGCTGGCGCGCCCCGCGGCCAAGGTGGTGCTCAACGCGCGCACCGGGTCGGTGGTGATGAACGAGTCGGTCACGCTCGGCGCGTGCGCCGTGGCGCACGGCAGCCTGTCGGTGACGATCAGCTCGACGCCGGTGGTCAGTCAGCCGGCGCCGTTCGGCCGCGGCGACACGGTGGTGGCGCAGAAGTCCGACATCGCGATCAGCCAGCAAGGCGGTGCGCTGGTGCAGATGCCCGCGGGCACCCGGCTGGCCGACGTCGTGAAGGCGCTCAACCTGCTCGGCGCGACGCCGCAGGACCTGCTGGCGATCCTGCAGGCGATGCAGGCCGCTGGCGCGCTGAACGCCGAGATCGAGGTGATCTGAACGATGGCCGCCGCCCCGCTGCCCGGACTCGCCGCCGACGCGCGCTCGGTCGACGGGCTGCGCACGCTCGCCGCGCGCGACCCGCAGGCCGCGGTGAACGCGGTGGCGCGGCAGTTCGAGTCGCTGTTCATGCAGGAGCTGCTCAAGAGCATGCGCCAGGCCTCGGCGACGTCGGGGTTGCTCGACAACGAGGCCAGCGAGCTGGGCACCGAGATGCTCGACACGCAGTACGCGCAGCAGATGAGCGGGCAGCGCGGCGGGCTGGCCGACGCGATCGCGCGCCAGCTGTCGCGCCAGATGGGACTGCCCGCGGTCGACGCGAAGTCGGTGCCGTCGCAGGTGACGGCGGGCCAGGCGGCCGGACCCGGGGTGCGCGCCCCGGCGCAGGACACGGCACCGGCCGCCGCGGCCGCGCACGATCGCCGCTGGCCGCGCATCGCGCACGGCGGCGGCGCCCAAGGCTTCGTCGCCGCGCACGAACGCGCCGCGAAGGCCGCCGAGGCCGCCACCGGCATCCCGGCGGGTTTCATGCTGGCGCAGGCCGCGCTCGAGACCGGCTGGGGCCGGCGCGACATCCGCATGGCCGACGGCACGCCGTCGCACAACCTGTTCGGCATCAAGGCCACGGCCGGCTGGAAGGGGCCGGTGACCGAGGTCACGACCACCGAGGTCATCGGCGGCGTCGCACGCAAGGTCAGGGCGAAGTTCCGCGCCTACGCGAGTGCCGACGCCGCCTTCGCCGACTACGCGCGGCTGATGACCTCGAGCCCGCGCTACGCGAAGGTGCTCGAGCAGTCGACGACGGCGCACGGCTTCGCGCAGGGGCTGCAGCGCGCCGGCTATGCGACCGACCCCGCGTACGCCGACAAGCTGGCGCGCGTCATCGACACCACGCTGCGCCTGCAGCGCGCGCGCACCGCCTGAGGAGAACGCCGCCATGAGCACCGCCCTGATGTCGCTGGGCACGCGCGCGATGTTCGCCGCGTTCGCGCAGTTGCAGGTCACCGGCCAGAACATCGCCAACGCCAGCGTCGACGGCTACTCGCGGCAGAGCGCCGAGCTGGCCACCGCGCCGGGGCAGTTCACCGGCGCCGGGTTCTTCGGCAAGGGCGTCGACGTCGCCACCGTGCGCCGGGCGCACGACGAGTTCCTGACGCGCGAGGCCGCCGCCGCGACCTCGCTGGCGGCGATGGACCGTGCGCGCCACGACCAGCTGGTGCGACTCGAAGAGGTGTTGCCCACCGGCGAGCGCGGCATCGGCTACGCGGCCGGGCAGTTCCTGAACGCGATCTCCGACCTGGCGAGCCGGCCGCGGGACCTGCCGGCGCGCGAGGTCGTGCTCGCGCGCGCGCAGGAGCTGGCGACTCGCTTCGCGCGCGCTGGCGAACAGCTCGACACCCTGCAGGCCGGCGTGACGCAGGACCTGAAACACGCGGTGGCCAGCGTCAACGACCTGGCGCAGCGCATCGCCGACGTGAACCAGCAGATCGCCAAGGTGCAGGGCCTGGGCCACACGCCGAACGACCTGCTCGACCAGCGCGACCGGCTGGTGCGCCAGCTCGGCGAGTTCGTCGCCGTGACCACGATCCCGGCCGACGACGGCACCGTGGGCGTGTTCATCGGGGGCGGCCAGCGCCTGGTGCTGGGCCACCAGGCGCAGTCGCTGACGGTCACGCCCGACGCGATGGACCCGACGCGCGCGGCGATCGGCCTGGCCGAAGCCGGCGGCGTGCTGCCGCTGTCGGCGGACCTGCTCACCGGCGGCTCGATCGCCGGGCTGCTGCGTTTCCAGAACGACGACCTGGTGGCGGCGCGCAACGCGCTCGGCCAGATGGCCACGGCGCTGGCGGCGCGCGTCAACGCGCAGCACGCGCTCGGGCTCGACCTGAACGGCGTGCCCGGCGCCGCGCTGTTCGCCACCGGCGACGCACGCGCGGTCGCCGCGTCGACCAACGGCGGCAGCGCGACGGTCGGCGTGCAGGTGCATCTGGGCGCGCAGGTGCGCGCCGAGGAGTACGAGCTGCGCTACGACGGCGCCGCGTGGCGGCTCACCCGCACCGACGGCGGCACGCCGCCGGGCGGTCCGTACACGTTCGACGACGCGACGCTCGCTGCCGGCGTCGCGATCGACGCGCTGGGCATCACGCTGCAGCGCAGCGGTGCGGCCGCCGCCGGCGACCGGTTCCTGCTGCAGCCGGTGTCGCGCGCGGCCGTCGGCATGCGGCGCGCGCTCGACGATCCGCGCGGGATCGCCGCCGCGGCCCCACCGACGGCGGCGGCCGGCGCCACCAACACGGGCAGCGCCAGTGTCGGCGCGCTCACGATGACCGCGCCGCCCGCATCCGCACTCGCGGTGCAGATCACGTTCGGCGGCGTCGTGCCGGCCGTGCCGCCGGCCACCGTCGACGGTGTCGCCTACACCTGGACGCGCGGCGCCGCCAGCGGCGGCGGCACCTGGACCCCCGGGCAGCCGCTGGTGGTCGGCGAATTCGAACTGTCGCTCGACGGCGTCCCGGCCATGAACGACGCGTTCACGATCGAGGGACTCACGGTCGAGCGCGACAACGGCAACGCGCTGGCGCTCGCCGCGCTGCGCGACGAGGCCATCGTCGGCCGCCGCGCCGATGGGGGCGGCGGCGAGACGATCACCGACGCCTACGCCAACGTGATGGCCGGCGTCGGCGTGCGCGTGCAGGGTGCGCGCACCGCGGCCGAGATCTCGGCCGGCGTGAAGACCGCCGCCGAGCAGCTGCGCGCGTCGCGCTCGGGCGTCAACCTCGACGAGGAGGCGGCGCGCCTGATCCAGTTCCAGCAGAGCTACCAGGCCGCGGCCAAGGTGCTGCAGGTCGCGCAGCAGGTGTTCGACACGCTGCTGAGCACGGCCGCACGCTGATCACGAGGACAGGGCCATGAGGATCACGACCGCCTACACGTTCAACGCCAGCGTCGAGACGCTGCAGCGTCGCCAGCAGGACCTTGCCGAAGCACAGCTGCGGCTGACCAGCGGCAAGCGCGTGCAGCGCGCCAGCGACGACCCGACCGCCGCCGCGCGCGCCGAGCGTGCGCTGGCCGCCGTCTCGCGCACCGAGGCCGAGCAGCGCGCGATCGACGCCAGCCGCAACGTGATGACCCTCGCCGAAAGCGCGCTCGGTGACGCCGGCGAGTTGCTGCAGCAGGCGCGCGAGCTGCTCGTCGCCGCGGGCAATGCCTCGTACTCGGCGCGCGAGCGCGGGGCGCTGGCGACCCAGCTCGAGGGCATCCGCACGCAGCTGCTGGCGATCGCCAACCGCAGCGACGGCGCCGGCACCTATCTGTTCGCCGGGCGGGGCGGCGATGCGCCGCCGTTCGAGGCCACACCCGACGGCGACGTCGTGTATCGGGGCCTGCCCGGGGACTTCTCGGCCGCCGGTCGCGAGCCGCTGCCGCTGTCGATCGACGGCATGGCCGCCTGGCGGGCCGATGCGGCCAGCGGCAAGAGCGCCGTCTTCGCGGGGATCGACGAGGCCATCGCGGCGCTGCGCGAGAACCCGCCCGCGACGTCAGGCGCCGACGTCGCCGCCGCCGGCCTCGCCAGTGTCGACGGCTCGCTCGACACGCTGCAGGCGCTGCGCGCGCGCATCGGCGAGCTGCTCCACCGCGCCGATCTGGCCGAGGGTCGCGTCGCCGACGAGCGGCTGTACCACCAGAGCGAACGCAGCCGCGCCGAGGACCTGGACATGGTGCAGGCGATCGCCGACTTCCAGAACCAGCAGACCGGCTACGAGGCGGCGCTGAAGACCTATGCGACGGTGCAGCGGCTGTCGCTGTTCCAGTACCTGAACGGCTGAAGGCCGCGACGATGAACGAAGCTTCGATCCTGGGTCAGGTGGCGCTGGGTTACGCGCCGATGATCGACCGCCAGCGCGACGTCACCGCGACGAGGCTGACGGTGTTCCCGGCGCGCGCCGACGCCAAGGTGCCGCCGGCGCCGCTGCTCGAGGCGCTGGCCGAGGCCTGGCCGGCCGACGCCGGCGCGCTGGCGCTGAACGTGGCCAGCGAGACGCTGCTGCACGACCTGATGCTCGCGCAGCCGGCGGCCAACGTGATGGTCGAGGTGCCGGCGTTCATGGCCGTCGACCCGGCGCACACCGAGGCCATCGTCGCACTGCACCGGCATGGCAACACGCTCATGCTGCAGGGCCGCCCGCGCGCCGAGCTGCCGCGCGAGGTGCTGCCGTGCTTCAGCGCGGCGATCGTCGACGTCGCCGAGGAGCGCCGCACCGACGCGACGCCGCCGCCGGGCGTGACGCGCTCGATCGGCTTCGTGCAGTCGGGCATCCGCAGCGCCGCCGAGGTCGAGGCGGCGTTCCAGCGTGGCGCGCAGGCGGTGCTCGGCTGGCCGCTCGACGACCCGCTGCCGGCCGCCGACCCGAAGGCCGGCGTGCGCTCGGACCTGCAGACCGTCGTCGAGCTGATCCGCCGCGTCGACAAGGAGGAGCCGGTCGACCGTCTCGACGCGGTGATCAAGCTCGACCCGACGCTGGGCTTCAAGCTGCTGCGCTACATCAACTCGCCGGCCTTCGGGCTGCGCGTCGAGATCGCTTCGTTCCGCCACGCCATCATGATGCTCGGTTACCAGCGCCTGAAGCGCTGGCTCGCGCTGCTGCTGGCGCAGGCGAGCAAGGAGGCGAACATGAAGCCGGTGATGTTCGCCGCGCTGCGCCGCGGGCTGCTGATGGAGGAGCTCGTGCGCGCCAGCGGCAACGGCCAGTCAGACCCGCAGCTGCGCGACGAGGCCTTCATCTGCGGCGTGTTCTCGCTGCTCGACAAGATGATGCGCCAGCCCTTTGCCGAGCTGCTGAAGTCGATCCCGGTGCCGGCGGCGGTGTCGCAGGCGCTGGTCGACTCCGAAGGCCCGTACCAGCCGTACCTGGAGCTGGTGCAGGCCGTCGAGAGCGCCTCGATGTTCGACCTGCGCGAGATCGCCGAGCGGCTGATGATGAGCGTCGGCGAGGTCAACGCCGCGCTGCTGCGCGCGCTGGCGAACGCGCGCACCCTCGGCTGAGCGTCGCGCGGCGCAACACCTGGTCACCACCCGCGTGGCGCGCCGCCTCGGCCGCGGCGCGGGCCTGCGTACACTGGCCGCGCGCCCCCCGCCGCGCGGCGGGTGTGGCGCCTTGCCGACCCGATGAACCTCGCCGCCGTACCGTCACGCCTCAACGCCGCCAGCCTGGTTGCGCTGCTCGATGCCGTCGCCGACGCGGTGCTGGTGTTCGACAGTCGCGGCCAGGTCCACCACGCGAACCGCGCCGCGCGACGGCTGTTCGGCGTGCGCGACGCGCGTGCGCTCGACGACCTCGGTGCGGCGATCGGCGCCGACACGCTGGCCTGGTTGCACCGCCTGCGAAGCACCGCGCCGCCGCAGCCGGTCACGCAGATCGCGCGGCTGGCCGACGCGCGCGTCGTCACCCTCGAGCTGGCGCGCCTGCCCGGCGGACTGTGGTCGCTGCTCGCGAGGCCGCTGGCCGACGCCGCGGCGGGCGCACCCGGCGACCACGCGGTCGACGAGCTGCTGCAATGGTTCGACCTGAGCCCTGTGGGCATGGTGATGGTCGACGACGAAGGGCTGCTGGTGCGCTGCAACCCGGCGTTCGAGGCCCTCGTCGGCCGCGTGCCGGTGACGATGGCCGACGCCGACGCGCCGCTGCGCGAACTGCTCGGCTGGGACGGCGGCGCCGCGGTCGGGGCGGGCATCGTCGAACGCCATGCGACGCTGGCGCTGCCCGACGGCAGCCGCCGGCGCCTCGTCGCCCGGCTGCGCGCGATCGAGCCGCAGCCCGGACGTCGGCGCGTGCTCGCGGTGGTCGAGGACCGCAGCGCCGAGGACGACCGCGACCTCGCGCAGCTCGAGGTCGGCGCGCTGATGGACGCCGCCGGCATCGGCGTGGCCACGTTCGAGGAGTCGCGCGGCTGGCTGCGCAGCGCCGCGCCGCGGCTGGCCGGCGGCGCGACGGCAGCGGCGCCGTCGGCGGCCGCCGGCGTGCAGGCGATCTCGCGCGAGCTCGTCGACCCCGAGTCGCTGCCCGAGTACGACCGGCTGCAGCGCGCGCTGAAGTCGGGCGAGCGCGCGCAGGTGCGCTACGCGGTGCGCCACCCCGAGCTCGGGCTGCGCTGGCTGCTCACGCGCGTCGAGCCCGGCCGGCTGGCCAGCGGGCGGCGCACGCTGTCGCTGGTCACGCTCGACGTCACCGAGCAGGAGCAGGCGGCGCAGCGGCTGCGCCGCCAGGCCGAACGCACGCGCGCGATCCTCGATTCGGTGCTGGTGGGCATCGTCACCGTGCGCAACGGCGGCATCGACTGGATGAACCGGTCGGCGCGGCGCATGTTCGGCGCCGAGCTGGCCGACTTCATCGGCGTGCCGATCGCCACCGTGGCGACGCCCGAGGCCGATCACCCGCTGCGCCGCGACGACTGGATGGCCGTGCTCGCCGAAGGTCAGTCGGAGACCTTCGAGTGCCGGCTGCAGGCGCGCGACGGGCGCACCTTCTGGGTCGTCGGCAACGTCGTGGCCACCGGGCGCGAGCTGACCTTCGCGCTGCTCGACATCGAGCGCCGCCGCCAGGCCGAGCTGCGCATCGCGCAGGCCCAGGCCTCGCTCGAGCGCATCATCGAGACCGCGCCGATGGCCATCGCGCTCGTCGACGCGCCGTCGCTGCGCGTGCTGCAGCTCAACCAGCGCGCCGCCGCGTTCATCGGCTGCGCGCTCGACGCCGCGCCGCACCAGCGCATCGACCGGCTGTTCGGCGGCGACGACGACGCCGCGCAGCTGCGCGCCGACCTGCAGCAGGCGCTGGGCACGCACGAGGTGACGCAGCGCGAGTACCGCCGCCCGGGCGACGACGGCGCGCCGCAGCGCATCTGGGACGCGCGTTACGTGCCGCTGCCCGCCGGCGGCGACGGCGACGCGGGGCAGCTGCTGCTGGTGGCCAGCGACGTCACCGAGCAGCGCGTCGCCGAGGCGGCGCAGCGCGACATGCTGGTGCGCGAGGTGCACCACCGCATCAAGAACAACCTGCAGGGCGTCGCCGGGCTGATGCAGCAGATCGCCGAGCGCCGCCCCGAGGTGGCTGCGGTGATCAAGGAGGCGGTGGGCCAGGTGCAGGCGATCGCGCAGGTCTACGGGCTGCAGGTCGGCGCCAGCGGGCCGCTGCGCGTGCACAGCGTGCTCGAGGCGATCGCGGCGTCGGTGCAACGCATGTTCGGCCACCCGATCGGCGTCGAGGTGCACGGCGATGCGCTGCACCGCTGGGCGCTGCCCGAGGCCGAGTCGATCCCGATCGCGCTGACCGTCAACGAGCTGCTGACCAACGCCGCCAAGCACGGCGCGGCCGACGCGGTGCGCTGCACGCTGCGCGGCGGCGAGGCCGGCGTGGAGATCCGCATCGCCAACCGCGGCACGCTGGCGCCGGGATTCGACCTGATGCGCGTGCGTGGCGGCGTCTCGGGACTGGCGCTGGTACGCGCGCTGCTGCCGCGGCGGCACGCGTCGCTGGCGATCGAGGCCGTCGGCGACGAGGTGCACGCGTGCGTCACGCTGGCGCCGCCGGTGGTGCGGCGGCTCGAGCCCTTGTAGCAGAATGCCGCGCATGCCCGCGTCGCCGGCCCCGCCCAAAGGCAAGATCCTGGTCGTCGACGACGACCGGCTGGTGCTGGCCACCGTGACGCACGGCCTGGCGAAGGCCGGTTACGACGTGATCGACGCCGACAACGGCGACGACGCGATCCTGCTGGCGCGCGAACACCGCCCCGACCTGGCGCTGCTGGACATCCGCATGGAAGGCAAGAGCGGCTTCGACGTCGCGGCCTACCTGCGCGAGCGCAAGGTGCCGTTCATGTTCCTGTCGGCGTTCTCCGACGACGCGACGGTGGCGCAAGTCAAGGCGCTGGGCGCGGTGGCCTACCTGGTCAAGCCGCTGGACATCGGGCAGATCGTTCCCACCGTCGAGGCGGCGTTCGCGCGCCTGCGGCCGGCCGCCGAGTCCGCGCCGCCGCCCGCCGCGGCCGAGGCGCCGCCCGACGCGGTGTGGATCGCCGTGGGCGTGCTGATGCACCGCTTTTCGCTGCCGCGTGCCGACGCACTGGCGCGGCTGCGCGCGCAGGCCGAGGCCGAGCAGCGTCCGCTGGCGGCGCAGGCCGAACGCATCGTCGAGGCGATCGAACTGCTCGCGGCGCCGGGGCGCGCGCCCTGAGCGCTGCCCGGGCCGGGAGACCCCCGGCCCCGCCTCGACGTGCACGACGGGGCGCCCGCTGCCCACGGCCTGCGCCTCGCCAGCGTCGACGCACGATGGGGCGGCGCGGCGTTCCCGCGAGAGGAGGGTCAGCCGTCGAGCGTGAAGTGGAAGCTCGCGCCGCGGTCGACCTCGCCGTCGGCCCAGATGTGCCCGCCGTGGCGCAGCACGATGCGCTTGACCGAGGCCAGCCCGATGCCGGTGCCGGGGAACTCCGAGGCGCTGTGCAGGCGCTGGAACACGCCGAACAGGCGGTCGGCGAAGCGCATGTCGAAGCCGGCGCCGTTGTCGCGCACGACGAAGGCGTCGGCGCCTTCGTGCCGCGCGCGCTCGAAGGCGATCACGCGCCGCGCCCGGCGCGCGCTGTACTTCCACGCGTTGCCCAGCAGGTTCTCGAGCGCCATGCGCAGCAGCGTCGGGTCGCCCTGCACGACCATGCCCGGCTCGATCGTCACGTCGGCCGGGGGGGTCGGGAAGTTGCGCCGCAGGTCGTCGACGACGAAGCCGGCGAGCTGCGACAGGTTCACCGGCTGGCGCGCCAGCGGCTGGCTGGCGATGCGCGCCAGCGCCAGCAGCGTGTCGATCATGTGGTTCATGCGCGCCGCGGCGCCGAGCACGCGGTCGAGGTGGTCGTTGCCGATGCGGTCGAGCTGGTGTCCGTAGTCTTCCTTGAGGATGCGCGTGAAGCCCTCGACGACGCGGATCGGCGCGCGCAGGTCGTGCGACACCGCGTAGCTGAAGGTCTCGCGCTCGTTCACCGCGGCGTCGTCGTCGGCGGCCGGCCACAGCGCGAGCAGCCGGCCGTCGCGGCCGTCGGAGGCGAACCGCTGCAGCCGCACGCGCCAGCGGCCCTGCGTGGCGCTGCCCTGCGCGTCGGCCTGGGCGCGTTCGAGCGCCGCCGGCAGCTCGCCGGGCAGCGCGGCGACCAGCTCGGCCCACGACGGCGTGGCCTGGCCGCCGGCCAGGCGCAGCGCGGCGTCGTTGCAGTGGCGCACGCGCAGCCCCGGCAGCGCCGGGTCGTGCTTCGCGAGCCACACCGGGCCGGGGCAGGCCTGCACCAGCGCGTCGAGCGCCGCATCGTCGCCGACCGCCGCCGCCACCGTCGCGGGGCGCGGGGCCAGTGTGCCAAGGTGGCCTGCGAAGCGACCGTCGGCATCGAGCTGCGGCCAGGCGCGCAGCGTCCACTGCAGCGCCGGGTCGCCGCCGCGCGGGCGCACCGGCAGCGCGGCGATCGCACCGCGCGACTCGAGCGCGGTGCGCAGGTCGACCTGCGCGTCGGCGCTCTCCAGGCCGTCCCACAGCGGCTGGCCGCACCAGGCCTCGGCCCAGGCCGGCACGGCGACGCCTGCGCCAGCCTGCCAGGTCTGCACCCGGTGGTGCGCGTCGCTGGCCCAGCGGCACGCGTCGACCAGCGCCGACAACGCCTGCGCGTCGCGGCGTGCCGCGTACAGCGCGCTCCAGGTGCGCTGGCGCATCCACAGCGCGCCGGCGGCAGCGGCGAGCACGGCCACCAACAGCAGCGCGGCGAGTGCGGCGGCGCCGGTGGTGGGACCCGTCGCGGCCTGCGCCGCGGGTGGCAGGGCGCACACGAGGGCGGCGCCGGCGACCCCTGCGGGCGGCCTCACGCCGTCGAGCATCGGCCGGCGGGGGGGCTCGCGGCGCGCGGGGCGCGGGATCGCTGCGCCGCCTGTGTCGCCGCCCGGTTGCATGCGAGGCATTGTATGCAGCGCTCGCGCCGGCACGCCCGGCGCGCGCCCGCCGTGCCTCAAGTGCGCGCCGTTTCGGCCGAAGAGCCGCAATGGCCTGCCGCGAGCCGACCTGAACCGATGACCGATCCGACGCCGACCTGGCATGCACCGGCTGCGACCGCCGGCGCGGCGCGCCTTGACGGCCGCCGCGGCACGCCGCATGCTTGCCGCCCCGCGCGCGGTGGTCCGCCGGTCGGGCCCCGGGGGAGCCGCGCCACCGTGTCCTGTGCCCCGCCGTGCCGGGGCCTTCGCATCGCATGAACCCTCCGCGACCCGCCCCCGAACCGTCCGCGTTGCTCGATGCGCTCGATGCCGACAGCGTGCGGCGGCTGCGCGAGCTCGACCCCGACGGCCGCCATGGCCTGCTGCAGCGCGTGCTCGACACCTTCGTCGCGTCGCTGCGGCAGGAACTCGGACAGCTCGAGCGCGCTCGCGTCGACGGCGACCGCGCCGCGCTGCGCGGCGTCGCGCACAAGCTGAAGTCGTCGTCGCGCAGCGTCGGGGCGCTCGAGCTGGCGCACCACTGCGACGAGCTCGAGCGCTGGGTGCGCGACGGCGACCCGCGCCCGATCGACGCGCCGCTGGATGCTATGGTTGCGCAGATGCGCCACCTGCTCGCCCTGGCCGGGCACGTCGGCGGCGAGCTGCCATGACCTCTTTCGGACCCCTCATCGACGACGAAGCGCACGAGCTGCCGAAGGTGCTGCTCGTCGACGACGACGAGGTCAACCTGCTGCTCACCGCGGCCGCGCTGCGCGACCACGGCTTCCAGATCACCGAGGCTGCCAGTGGCGAGCAGGCGATGCGCATGCTCCCCGGGCTGGCCCCGGACATCATCGTGCTCGACGCGCTGATGCCGGGCATGGACGGCTTCGCCACCTGCGAAACGCTGCGCTCGCTGCCGGCGTTCGAGAACATCCCGGTGCTGATGCTCACCGGGCTCGACGACGAGGCCTCGATCAACCGCGCGTACAGCGCCGGTGCGACCGACTTCTTCGTCAAGAGCACGCAGTGGAGCCTGCTCGCCGGGCGGCTGCGTTACCTGCTGCGCGCGTCGCGGCTGCGCCTCGAGCTCGAGCGCAGCAGGGCGAGGCTGGGGCGCGCGCAGGACCTGGCGCGCATGGGCAGCTTCGACTGGCGGCGCCAGTCCGACGGCCCCGGCGGCACGCTGGTGATGTCGCCCGAGGGCCTGCGCGTGTTCGGCTTCGGGCCGGGCGAGCGGCTGGGGCTGCACGCCCTGCTGCGCATGGTGCCCGGCGACGAGCGCCGCAGCCTGGTGCGGCTGTTGCGCGGCGTGCTGGCGCACAGCTCGGTGCTCGCCACCGACGTCGCGGTGACGCTGCCCGACGGGCGCCAGCGCATCATCCACGCCGAGGCCGAGCCCGAGTACAACGAGCACGGCCAGGGCATCGGCTACACCGGCATCGTGCAGGACGTCACCGACCGTCGCGCCGCCGAGGACCACATCCGACGCCTCGCCAACTTCGACCCGCTCACCGGCCTGCCCAACCGCCACCAGCTGATCTGGCGCACCGAGCGCGCGCTGCAGCATGCGCGCCGCATGGGCCACCAGGTGGCGCTGCTGCTGATCGACCTCGACCGCTTCAAGAACATCAACGACACGCTGGGCCACACCGCCGGCGACGAGCTGCTCATCGAGGTCGCGCGCCGTCTGCGGGGCTGCGTGCGCCACAGCGACCAGGTGATGGAGGGCGCGGTGGAGGCGGTCGGCCCGGCGTGGCACCGCAAGCTCGAGGCGGTGGGCCGGCTCGGCGGCGACGAGTTCGTCGCGCTGCTGCCCGAGGTCGGCGACCAGCGCGACGCCGAGCGCGTCGCGCAGCGCATGCTCGACGTGATGCGCGAGCCGATCTTCGTCGGTGGCGGCGAATGGGTGGTCACCGCGAGCATCGGCATCGCGATGTACCCGCGCGACGGCTTCGACGTCGCCGACCTGATGCGCAACTCCGACGTCGCGATGTACGCGGTGAAGGACCAGGGCAAGAACGCGGCCGCGGTGTACAGCCCGCTGCTGATGGGCCGCGGGCGCGAGCGCCTCGAGCTCGAGAGCGCGCTGCACAAGGCCATCGAGCGCGACGAACTGGTGCTGCACTACCAGCCCAAGGTCGACGTGCGCGCCGCGCGCGTCGTCGGCGTCGAGGCGCTGATGCGCTGGCAGCGCGGCAACGCGCTGGTGCCGCCGGCCGACTTCATCCCGCTGGCCGAGGAGACCGGGCTGATCGTGCCGATGTCCGAGTGGCTGCTGCGCGAGGCGGCGCGCCAGGTCAAGGCCTGGGAGCTGAGCCTGGGCCACACGCTGTCGATCGCGGTGAACATGCCGGCGCGCATCTTCGAACGCAGCGACCTCGTCGAGCGCATCCACGACGCGCTCGGCCACTACGGCATCGCGCCGTCGTCGCTGCTGCTCGAGATCACCGAGAACAGCCTGATGAAGAACCTGCAGGACGTGATCCCGTCGCTGCACCGCCTCACCGAGGTCGGCATCGAGGTCTCGGTCGACGACTTCGGCACCGGCTACTCGTCGCTGGCCTACCTGGGCACGCTGCCGATCTCGGAAGTGAAGATCGACAAGGCCTTCGTGCGCGAGCTCGGCGTCGCGCCGAAGGGCGCGGCGGTGGTCGCGGCGATCATCGCGCTGGCGCGCGCGCTGGGGCTGCGCGTGATCGCCGAGGGCGTCGAGTCGCTGCGCCAGCTCGACGAGCTGCACCGCCTGGGCTGCGCGCTGATGCAGGGCTACCAGTTCAGCCGCCCGGTGCCGGCGGCCGAGCTCGAACAGTGGCTGCGCTCCGCCGTGCTGCCGCGCCGCGTGCCGCAGCTGGGCAGCGCGCTCGAGATCGACGCCGCCGACGCTGCACGCGCCGCCGGTGGGCGCTTCCTGTGAGCGGCGCCGGGGCCGGGCTGGGCCCAGCCCGCCGCTCGTCGGTGTCGCGGCCACTCGGGGCGGGCCGGCGCTGCCCCGGGACGCCGCCCGCACGGCCGCGCTGACCCGCGCCGATGGCCGACACGCCGGCGCAGATCGCCAAGGCCGCGCTGCGCAGGCTGGCGCAGCAGCATCTCGAGCCGACCCCCGAGAACTTCGCGCGCGCCTGGGCCGACGAGGGCGGTGCCGGCACGGCGCTGCCGCCGCGTGCACGCGGCGTGTTCGAGACGCTGCTGCAGCGCGCCGTCGACGACCCCGCGCGCCGAGGCGAGTTGCTGGCCAGCCTGCTCGCCGCGCGCTGGGACGACGCGCAGCGCCAGCTCGACGCGCTCGACGACCCGGGTCCCGCGTGGGCGGCGCTGATCGCGCGCGTCGCGCGCGGCGTCGAGCGCGGCGGGCGTCACTGGACACAGGCGCGGCGCAAGGACAGCCTGCAGCGCGTGCTCGACGGCAGCCGCAGCGACGCGCAGCGACTGCAGCAGCGGCTGCAGCAGCTGCTCGCGCAGTGGGAGCACGACGCCGCGGCCGACTTCGTCGACACCGGGCTCGACGCGCCCGCCGATGCGCTGCCCGCCGTTGCCGACCCGGTTGGTGCGCCGTCGACGGGCACGACCGCGGCGGTGGCCGACGCGACGCCGGCCGCCGCGTGGCCGGCGCTGGCCGACCACCTCGGGCGCACGCTGCGCGCGGCGCTGCCGGGCGACGATGCCCGCGCCTTGGCACTGGCCGACGAACTGGCGCAGCTGGCCGACGCGGTGGCGCGCGACGGTGCCGATCCGGGGCTGGTCGCACGCATCGGCGACGCCTGCGAGCGCGCGCGACGCTGGCTGGGCCACCGGCACCATCTGGTCGACCAGCTCGCCGCGCTGTGCCGCGAGCTGACCGCCGGGCTGGCCGACCTGGCCGAGGACGCGAGCTGGGCGCAGGGGCAGGTGCGTGCGCTCGAGGCGCGGCTGGACGCGGGCGTGTCGGTGCGCGGCGTCAAGGCCGCCGCCGAGCTGCTGGCGCACACGCGGGCGCGCCAGCAGCAGCTGCGCGCCGAGCGCGACCGCGCGCGCGACGCGCTGCGCGAGCTGGTCGCCGGCCTGCTCGCGCAGCTCGGCGACGTCGACGCGCGCACCGGCGGCTACGGCGAACGGCTCGGCCAGTACGAGGCGCGCATCCGCGAGGCCGACTCGATCGACCAGCTCGCCGGCCTGGTGCAGCAGATGCTGGCCGACAACCGCGAGGTGCGCGACGGCGTGCACGCGGCGCGCGAGCGGCTGGCCGGCGAGCACGCGCGCGCGCTCGAGCTCGAGCAGCGCGTGCGCGCCCTCGAAGACGAGCTGCGCCGCCTGTCCGACGAAGTGTCGACCGACGCGCTGACCGAGGTGGCGAATCGCCGCGGGCTGCTGCGCGCCTTCGACGTCGAGCGCTCGCGCGCGCAGCGCGCCGACGCCGACGGTGCCGCCGCGCCGCTGGCGATCGGGTTGCTGGACATCGACAACTTCAAGAAGCTCAACGACACGCTGGGGCACGCGGCCGGCGACGTGGCGCTGAAGTCGCTGGCCGCGCGCGTGCGCGATGCGCTGCGCCCGGCCGACACGCTCGGGCGCTGGGGTGGCGAGGAGTTCGTCGTGCTGCTGCCGGGCACCGCCGTCGGCGAGGCACAGCAGGTGTTGACGCGGCTGCAGCGCGCGCTCACGGCCAGCCTGTTCCTGCACGAAGGTCGCGAGGTGTTCGTGACCTTCTCGGCCGGCGTCACCGCCTGGGTGTCGGGCGAGCCGATCGACGCGGCGCTCGAGCGCGCCGACGAGGCGCTCTACGAGGCCAAGCGCACCGGCAAGAACCGCACTTGCACGGCCTGACCCCCGCAAGCGCATTCGCTGCCTCCCCGTCGCGCCACGGAGGTGGGTCCCGACGGTCCCCAAGGGGCGCCGCCGGCGCAACGGCAGGGCCGTGGCGCCCCGGCGTCGGGGGTCGCGGACTCCCGGCAGCCCTCGTCAGGCGCGGCGCACGCGCAGCGCGTGCGCGTCGATGCCCTCGCGCACGACGGCGTCGGGAAGCGCCCGGCCGGTGAGCAGCGCGGCGCAGGCGGCGCCCAGCGCAGCGGCGGTCTGGATGCCGTAGCCGCCCAGCGCGGCGACCCAGAAGAAGCCGGGCGCGAGCGGGTCGAAGCCACCGACCAGCTCGCCGTCGGCGACGAACGAGCGCAGTCCGGCCCAGGTGCGGCGCGGGCGGCGGATCGTCATCGTCGTCGCCTGCTCGATGCGGTGGATGCCCAGCGCGACGTCGAACTCCTCGGGCAGCACGTCGTGCGGCGCGACCGGGTCGGCGTTGGCCGGCGAGCCGAGCAGCAGCCCGGCGTCGGGCTTGAAGTACCAGCCTTCGTCGACGGCGGCGACGCAGGGCCAGCCGCGCGCGTCGACGCCGTCGGGCGGCGCGAACACGAACGCGGTGCGGCGCCGCGGCTCGATGCCGATCGGCGCGGCGCCGGCCCGCACCGCGACCTCGTCCGCCCAGGCGCCGGCGGCGTCGACGACGACGCCGGCCTGCCAGCGCCGCGCGCCGGCGTCGATGCGCCAGCCGCCGGCGTCGCGCTGCAGCGCGGCGACCGGCGCGTCGCACACGAGCACCGTGCCGCGTGCGCGCGCGCCGCGCAGGAAACCCTGGTGCAGCGCGTCGACGTCGAGGTCGGCGGCCAGCGGGTCGAGCACCGCGGCGGCGGTGGCCTCGGGGCGCAGCACCGGCACGCGAGCGATCGCCTGTGCGGCGTCGAGCCACTGCGCCGGGCAGCCGTCGCGGCGCAGCGCGTCGTGCAGCGCACGGGCCGCGTCGAGGTGCGCGGCGCCGGCCACGTACAGCGCGCCGCGCGGGTGCATCAGCGGCACGCTGCAGAAGCCGGGCGGCGGATGCTCGAGGAAATCGCGGCTGGCGCGCGTCAGCGCGCGCACCTGCGGCGGGCCGTAGCTTTCCATGAACATCGCCGCCGAGCGCCCGGTGCTGTGGTGGCCCGGCTGCGCCTCGCGCTCGAGCAGCAGCACGCGCGCGCGCGCGCTCGCAAAGTAGGCCACCGACGCGCCGGCGATGCCGGCGCCGACGATGGCGACGTCGAAGCGGTCGGCGGGGGCGTCGGTCATGCGGGGCTGGCGGAAGCGGTGGGATTCGAACCCACGAACGGTTGCCCGTTGCCGGTTTTCAAGACCGGTGCCTTCAACCCCTCGGCCACGCTTCCCTCGACGACAGGCACTGTAGCGCCGGTTTTGCCTGCGTTCACATCGCTGGCGCGATATGAGCTGCGGCGCGGCGCTTCGCGCCGAACAAGACCGGTGCCTTCAACCCCTCGGCCATGCTGGCATCGACGACGGCGCGCTGTAGCGCCGCACGGGCCCCTGCAGGCATCGCTCACGCCATCAACCCGGCACCGCGGCTCGTGCACAGTCGACCTGGGTCACCTCGCGGCGCCCGCCGTCGACGCGCACCGCGGTGAGTCTGCCGCCCCACACGCAGCCGGTGTCGAGGGCCAGCAGGTCGGGCCGCTCGACGAGGCCCAGCGTGCTCCAGTGGCCGAACGCGATCGGCGTGCCCGCGCTGCGCCGCCCGGGCGCGTCGTACCACGGCACCAGACCGGGCGGCGCCGCCGCAGTGCCTTCCTTGATCTTGAAGTCGAGCGTGCCGTCGGCGTCGACGAAGCGGATGCGGGTGAACACGTTGATCGCGCAGCGCCAGCGGTCGACGCCTTGCAGGTCGTCGCGCCAGCGCGCCGGCTCGTTGCCGTACATGACCTGCAGGAAGGCGGACAGGTCGGGGCCGCGCAGCATCGCCTCGACCTCGCGCGCCAGCGCCAGCGCCTGCGCCGCGTCCCACTGCGGCGTGACGCCGGCATGCACCAGCAGCCAGCCGTGCGCGGTGTCGGCCAGCGGCAGGCGGCGCACGAGGTCGATCCAGGCGTCGCGTCGCGGGTGCGCCAGGATGTCGCGCAGCGTGTCGCTGCGGTGCTCGCGGCGCACGCCGTGCGCCACCGCGAGCAGGTGCAGGTCGTGGTTGCCCAGCAGCGCCACCGCGCTGTCGCCCAGGCCTTCGAGGCGCTGCAGCACCGCCAGCGAGCCGGGTCCGCGGTTGACCAGGTCGCCGAGCAGGTGCAGGCGGTCGCGCGACGGCGAGAAACCGATCTCGGCGAGCAGCCGCGCGAACGCGTCGTCGCAGCCCTGCAGGTCGCCGATCAGGTAGTGCATCGGCGCATTGTGCCGGCGCGCGTCGCGGGCCGCCGGGGGTGTCTGCTACCCTTGACCGCTGCGCAAACGCACCCGGCGCGGCCGCGGCCGGGTCCTCGATGGAAACGGCGTTACTGGTCTTCCTGATTCTGCTCAACGGCGCCTTCGCGATGGCCGAGATGGGGCTGACGGCGGCGCGCAAGGCCCGGCTGCAGGTGATGGTCGAGACCGGCGACGGCGGCGCGCGCGCCGCGATGGCGTTGCACGACGATCCCACGCGCTGGCTGTCGACGGTGCAGGTGGGCATCACCTCGATCGGGCTGCTCAACGGCATCGTCGGCGAGGCCGCGTTCGCGCAGCCGCTGGCGGCGTGGCTCGGCGAGACCTACGGCTGGTCCGACCAGGTCGCGCAGGTGCTGGCCACCGCCGGCGTGGTCGTGCTGATCACCTACTGCACGATCGTGTTCGGCGAACTGGTGCCCAAGCGGCTGGGCCAGATGTATCCCGAGGCCGTCGCCCGGCTGGTGGCGCGGCCGATGCTGTGGCTGTCGACCGCGACCAAGCCCTTCGTGCACCTGCTGTCGACGTCGACGCACGGCGTGCTGCGGCTGCTGGGCATCAGCGGCAACCCGCCCGGCGCCAGCGTCACCGAGGAGGAGATCGCCGCGCAGCTCGAGGAGGGCGTGGGCGCCGGCGTGATCGAGGCGCAGGAGCACCGCATGGTGCGCAACGTGTTCCTGCTCGACGAGCGCCAGGTCGGCTCGATGATGATCCCGCGCACCGAGATCGTGTGGATCGACGCCACGGCCGACGCCGACGAGGTCCGCCGCGTGCTCGACGAGGGCGCGCACTCGCGCTACCCGGTGTGCCGCGGCGGCCTCGACGACGTGCTCGGCGTGGTGTCGACGCAGCGCCTGCTGCGCCAGATGGTGCACGGCCAGCCGCTGTCGCTGGCCGACCAGCTCGAGCCGCCGGTGTTCGTGCCCGAGACGCTGTCGGGCATGGAGCTGCTCGAGCACTTCAAGCTGTCGGGCGCCGAGCTGGTGTTCGTCGTCGACGAGTACGGCGAGGTGCAGGGCGTGGTCACGGTGCGCGACCTGCTCGAGGCGATCACCGGCGAGTTCACCCCCGCCGCCGGCGACGAGGAGCAGGCGTGGGCGGTGCAGCGCGACGACGGCAGCTGGCTGCTCGACGGGCTGATCCCCGTGCCCGAGCTGAAGGACCGCCTGCAGTTGCGCGAGCTGCCCGACGAGGCGCGTGGGCGCTACAACACGTTGGCCGGCATGATCATGTTGCTGCTCGGCCGCCTGCCGCAGGTGGCCGACAGCGTCGAGTGGCAGGGCTGGCGCTTCGAGGTCGTCGACATGGACGGCAAGCGCGTCGACAAGGTCATGGTCAGCTCGCTGCCGCCACCCGCCCCAGGAGAGACGACGTGATCCATCCCACGCTGCACCGCTGCCCGGTGGCGCTCGATCGCGAGGCCCACCGCGGGCTGAAGATCCGCCCCGGCGCACCCGACTGGTCGGTGGTCGCCGGGCTGAACGCTTACTTCGTCGCCGCGGTCGAGTTCGCCGACCTGTGCAAGGAGTTTCCGCTGGTGTTCGTGCGCGCCGGCCAGGACGAGTCCGACGGCCGGCCGCTGGTCGCGCCGGTGGCGGTGTTCGGGCTCGCGCAGGGCGAGAACCTGTTCGTCGACGGCACGCGCTGGCGCGCCGACTACATGCCGGCGCAGCTGCGCGCCTACCCGTTCGCCACCGCGCAGGTCGACGCGCAGCGGCGCGTGCTGTGCATCGACCGCGCGTGGTCCGGCTTCTCCGAGACGGAGGGCACGCCGCTGTTCGACGCCGACGGGCAGGAGAGCCCCACGCTGCGCGAGATGCACGTGCTGCTCGACCGGCTGGAGGGCGAGACGCAGCGCACGCGCGCTTTCTGCGACCGCCTGCTGGCGCTCGACCTGCTGCGCGACATGCGCTTCGACGCGACGCTGCCCGATGGCGGCAAGCTCGGCGTCGACGGCTTCCTCGCGGTCGACGAGCAGCGTTTCGCGGCGCTCGACGACGCCACCGTCGTCGAGCTGCACCGCAGCGGCGTGCTCGCGCTGATCACGCTGCACCAGGTGTCGCTGGGCAACCTGCGCCGGCTCGTCGAACGGCGGCGCCGCGCGACGCCGCCGGCCTGAATCCAGGGGGCGACGATGGCCGACTTCGCGACCTGGACCAGCCGGTCGGCGCCGATGCTGCGCGCTCGCCTGTACGAGCGCGGCGGTCGAGGCGTGCCGGTGGTGCTGTCGCACGCGCTCGGGCTCGACGCGTCGATGTGGCACCCGGTGGCCGACGAACTCGCCGACGCGCACCCGGTGCTGTGCGTCGACCATCGTGGCCACGGCGGCTCGGCGGTGCCGCCGGGGCCGTACACGATGGACCAGCTTGCCGATGACGCGGCGCGCGCCGTGAACGACTGGGGCCGCGGCGGCGTGCTGTTCGTCGGCCTGTCGATGGGCGGCATGGCTGCGCAGGGGCTGGCATTGCGCCACCCCGATCGCGTGCGCGCGCTGCTGCTGGCCAACACCGCGGCGCGCTACCCGGCGGACGCGCGGCCGGTCTGGCGCCAGCGCATCGCCGACGTCGAGACGCGCGGCCTGGCCGCGGTGGCGGACGCGGCGATCGAACGCTGGCTGACGCCGGCGTTCCGCGCCGCGCAGCCACAGGCTGCCGCGATGCTGCGCGAAACGCTGCTGCGCTGCGACGCGCAAGGCTACGTGGCGGCCTGCCACGCGGTGGCCGGCGTCGACTGGCTCGACGCGCTCGAGCGCATCGCGTGCCCGACACTGGTGCTGGCCGGCGCGCACGACCAGGGCACGCCGCCGGCGATGGCGCGCGACATCGCGCAGCGCATCGCCGGCGCCACGCTCGAGGTGTGGGACGACAGCGCGCACCTGAGCGCGGTCGAGCACCCGCGGCGCTTTGCCGATCGGGTGCGCGCGCTGGCGGCGCGACTCGGCTGACGCCGCGCGGCCGCCGCAGGGCTCCCACGCTGCGCCGGTAGCGCTGCGCCGAGACCGGCGCGACAGGTCGTCGGCCGCGCCGCGGGCGCGGCGTCCCAGCGCGGGTCGAGCGCGGCGGTCGGCCGCGATCGCGGTCAGCGACAGCAGCAGCGCGCCGCGCGCGTCGAACACCGGCGCGGCGAGCGCGCTGACGCCGGGCAGCGATCCGTCGGCGACCCGCGCCCGTCGCCGCTGGCGCTCCTCGGCAAGCCGCCGGCGCAGCGAGTCGTCCGACATCGGTGCCCCCGCCGCCGCGGCGCGCTCGATCGCCCACAGGGGCGCGACCTCGATCCACGTCCGCCACGCGGAACAGTCAGGCATCGACGAGCCTTCTGATTAAGATCAGCCTTGGAACTCCGCCCACACGAACCGATTCAGCGCGACCGAGGACCCGACCATGAGCAAAGCCTTCGCCTCGCAAGCCGACCTGGAAGACAAGCAGGTCACCTTCGAGCAGATCTCCGAGCACGCCTGGGCCTACACCGCCGAAGGCGACCCGAACACCGGCGTCGTCATCGGCGACGACGCGGTGCTGGTGGCCGACACGCAGGCCACGCCGGCGATGGCCGCCGACGTGATCCGGCGCATCCGCGAGGTCACCGACAAGCCGATCAGGTACGTCGTGCTGACGCACTACCACGCGGTGCGCGTGCTCGGCGCGAGCGCCTACCAGCCGCAGCAGATCATCGCCAGCCAGGACACCTTCGACCTCATCGTCGAGCGCGGCGAGGCCGACAAGGCGAGCGAGATCGGCCGCTTCCCGCGCCTGTTCCGCAACGTCGAAACGGTGCCGCCCGGGCTGACCTGGCCGACGATGACCTTCACCGGCAAGATGACCGTCTGGCTCGGCAAGCTCGAGGTGCAGCTGCTGCAGCTCGGGCGCGGCCACACCAAGGGCGACACCGTGGTGTGGCTGCCCGGCGAGCGCGCGATGCTCTCGGGCGACCTGGTCGAGTTCGGCGCCACGCCGTATGCGGGCGACGCCTACTTCCGGGACTGGCCGACGACGCTGGACCGCATCGCCGCGCTGAAGCCGCTGGCGCTGGTGCCCGGGCGCGGCGCGGCGCTCAAGGGCGAGGCGCAGGTCGCGCAGGGGCTGGCCGGCACGCGGGCCTTCGTCAGCGACGTCTGGGCCAGCGTGCAGGCCGCCGCCGCGGCCGGCAAGGATCTGAATGCCGCCTACAGCGAAACCTACGACCGGCTCAAGCCGAAGTACGGCGATTGGGTGATCTTCGACCACTGCATGCCGTTCGACGTGACCCGCGCCTACGACGAGGCCACGCAGCACCCGGACCCGCGCGTGTGGACGGCCGAGCGCGACCGCCAGATGTGGGCCGCACTCGAAGCCTGAGCGCCGAGATGAGGCCCATCGACCTGTCCCTCGATGCCAGCGCCGCGCAACTGCAGGCGCTCGAGTTCGACCACCGGCGCACGGCCGACCAGGACGCGTACGCGCGAGACCGCCGCCCGGTGCGCCACGCCGTGGTCGTCGTCGGCGCCGGCCCGGTGGGGCTGAGCGCGGCGATCGACCTCGCGCAGCGCGGCCACCCGGTGGTGCTGCTCGACAACGACTGCCGCCTGTCGACCGGCTCGCGCGCGATCTGCTTCGCCAAGCGCACGCTCGAGATCTGGGACCGCCTCGGCGCCGGTGAACCGATGGTCGCCAAGGGCGTGGGCTGGAACGTCGGCAAGGTGTTCTTCGGCGACGACCACGTCTATACCTTCGACCTGTTGCCCGAGCCCGGCCACGAACGGCCGGCGTTCGTCAACCTGCAGCAGTACTACGCCGAGGCGTACCTGGTGGCGCGCGCCGCCGCGCTGCCGAACCTCGACCTGCGTTTCCGCCACGAGGTGGTCGCGCTCGAGGCGCGCGACGACGGCGTGGTGCTCGGCGTCGACACGCCCGACGGGCGCTACGAGGTTGTGTGCGACTGGCTCGTCGCCTGCGACGGCGCGCGCTCGCCGCTGCGCCAGATGATGGGGCTGGAGAGCAAGGGCCGCATCTTCCGCGATCGCTTCCTGATCGCCGACGTGAAGATGGCGGCCGACTTCCCGACCGAGCGCTGGTTCTGGTTCGACCCGCCGTTCCACCGCAACCAGTCGGTCCTGCTGCACCGCCAGCCCGACGACGTGTGGCGCATCGACTTCCAGCTCGGCTGGGACGCCGACGCGGAGCAGGAGAAGAAGCCCGAGCGCATCGTGCCGCGCGTGCGCGCGCTGCTCGGCGAGCACGCGAAGTTCGAGCTGGAGTGGGCCAGTGTCTACACCTTCGCCTGCGAGCGCATGGACCAGTTCCGGCACGGCCGCGTGCTGTTCGCCGGCGACGCGGCGCACCGCGTCTCGCCGTTCGGCGCGCGCGGCGCCAATTCGGGCGTGCAGGACGTCGACAACCTGGTGTGGAAACTCGACCGCGTGCTGCGCCGGGCGTCGCCGGCTTCGCTGCTCGACAGCTACGCGTTCGAGCGCGAACGCGCCGCCGACGAGAACCTGCTGAACTCGACGCGTTCGACCGACTTCATCACGCCCAAGAGCGAGGTGTCGCGGCTGTTCCGCGACGCCGTGCTCGACCTCGCGCGCGAGCACGCCTTCGCGCGGCGTCTGGTCAACAGCGGACGGCTGTCGCTGCCGAGCACCTACGACGGCTCGCCGCTGAACACGCCCGACGCCGACGCCGACTGGCACGGCGCGATGCGACCCGGCGCCCCGGCTTCCGACGCGCCGCTGACGATCGACGGGCGCGCGAGCTGGCTGCTGCGCGAGCTCGGCGGCGACTTCACGCTGCTGGCGTGGGAGTCGGCGCCGCGCTGCTGCGCCGGCCTGCCACTCAAGCGGCTGGTGCTGTCGCCGGCCAACGACCCCGAGGGCTGGCTGGCCCGGCGTTACGACCTGCGCCCCGGCAACGCCTACCTGCTGCGCCCCGACCAGCACGTGGCCGCGCGCTGGCGCGCACCGACCGCGGCCGCGGTCGAGGACGCGATCGCACGCGCCACCGCCACCGCCTGACGAGGATCGAGATGGACATGCTGATCACCGAGGCTCACCTCGACGCGCCCGACGATTTCTACGAGGCGCTGATCGACGCCCACCGCGACCTGGCCAGCGCGCAGAGCCACGAGCTCAACGCCAAGCTGGTGCTGCTGCTGGCCAACCACGTCGGCCGGCTCGACGTGCTGCGCCAGGCGCTGGCCGCGGCGCGGGCCAGCGTGTTGCGCCAGGCCGAAGGGAGGCCCGCATGAGCGCGGACCCGGGCTACCAGTGCGGTTTCGGCAACCAGTTCGCCACCGAGGCGGTGCCCGGGGCGCTGCCGCAGGGCCGCAACAGCCCGCAGCGGCCGCCGCACGGCCTGTACGCCGAGCTGCTGTCGGGCACCGCGTTCACCGCGCCGCGGCACCAGAACCTGCGCACCTGGCTGTACCGCCGCCGCCCGTCGGTGGCGGTCGGCGGCTACCTGCCGTATGCGCAGCCGCTGTGGAAGACCGGCGCCGCCGACGGCGTCGCGATGCCGCCCGACCCGCTGCGTTGGCACCCGATCCCCGTGCCCGACGAGCCGCTCGACTTCGTCGACGGCATGCGCACCATCGTCGTCAACGGCGACGCCGAAGCGCAGACCGGCGTGGCCGCGCACCTCGCGCTGGTCAACCGTTCGATGACGCGGCGAGCCTTCGTCAATGCCGACGCCGAGATGCTGCTCGTGCCGCAGCAGGGGGCACTGACGGTGACCACCGAATGCGGCGTGCTGCGCGCCGGGCCCGGCGACGTGCTGCTGCTGCCGCGTGGCATGGTGTTCAAGGTCGCGGTCGACGGCGCGTCGCGCGTCTACGTGTGCGAGAACTACGGCGCGCCGTTCCGCCTGCCCGAGCTGGGGCCGATCGGCAGCAACGGGCTGGCCAACCCGCGCGACTTCCGTGCCCCGGTGGCGGCTTTCGAGGCCGACGGTGGCGCGCACGAGATCGTGCGCAAGTTCGGCGGCGCGCTGTGGGTGGCGCGGCACGACCACACGCCGTTCGACGTCGTCGCCTGGCACGGCAACCTGGCGCCGGTCGTCTACGACACGCGCACCTTCATGACCATCGGCTCGATCAGCTTCGACCACCCCGACCCGTCGATCTTCACGGTGCTGACCAGCCCCTCGGACACGCCGGGCGTGGCCAACTGCGACTTCGTGATCTTCCCGCCGCGCTGGATGGTCGCCGAGGAGACGTTCCGCCCGCCGTGGTACCACCGCAACGTGATGAGCGAGTTCATGGGCCTGGTCTACGGCCAGTACGACGCCAAGCCCGAGGGCTTCCGCCCGGGCGGCATGAGCCTGCACGACGGCATGGTGCCGCACGGCCCCGACGCCGAGGCCTTCGACAAGGCGACACACGCCGCACTGGCGCCGCACAAGCTCGACGCGACGCTGGCCTTCATGTTCGAGAGCCGCTGGCGCTTCCGCCCCACCGCGTACGCGATGTCCTGCGGCGCGCTCGACACCGACTACGCCGGCTGCTGGGCCGGCCTGCAGGACCGCTTCCGGCCATGAATCTCACCGATGCCACGCACGACCCGGCGCTGACGAGCTGGGTCGCCTCGGCCAACGCCGCCGACTCCGATTTCCCGATCCAGAACCTGCCGTTCGGCGCCTTCCGCCGCGCGAAGACCGACGAGCCGGTGCGCATCGGCGTGGCCATCGGCGACCAGGTGCTCGACCTGAAACTCGCCGCCGAGCAGTGCCCCTGGACGAACGGCGTCACCGACCTGCTGGCGCCGCTGGCCGCGGGCGACCTCAACGCGTTCATGGCGCTCGGGCCGAACGCGTGGCGGCGCGTGCGCGCAGCGCTGTCGGCGGCGCTGGCCGAGGGCAGCGACCAGGGCCCGTTCCTCGAGCTGTGCCTGGTGCCGCAGTCCGACGTCGAGATGCAGCTGCCTTGCCGCATCGGCGACTACACCGACTTCTACACCGGCATCCACCACGCGACCACGGTGGGGCAGCTGTTCCGTCCCGACCACCCGCTGCTGCCGAACTACAAGTGGGTGCCGATCGGCTATCACGGCCGCACCTCGTCGATCGGCGTCGGGCCGCAGGAGGTGCGCCGCCCGCGCGGGCAGGTCAAGCGCCCCGATCGCGACGTGCCCGACGTCGGCCCGAGCCAGCGGCTGGACTACGAGCTCGAGCTGGGCGCCTTCGTCGGCGTCGGCAATGCGCTCGGCGAGCCGGTGCCGATCGACCGCGCCGAGGCGCACCTGTTCGGCATGGCATTGCTCAACGACTGGTCGGCGCGCGACATCCAGGCCTGGGAGTACCAGCCGCTGGGACCGTTCCTGGCGAAGAACTTCGCCAGCACGATCTCGCCGTGGGTCGTGACGATGGACGCGCTGGCGCCGTTCCGCCGCCCGTTCGCTCACCCGCCGGGGGATCCGGCACCGCTGCCGTACCTCGACAGCGAGTTCAACCGCGCGCACGGCGCGATCGACGTCACGCTGGAGGTCTGGCTTCGGACCGCCGCGATGCGCCAGCGCGACCTGCCGGCGCAGCGGCTGATGCAGTCGAACTTCCTCGACGCCTACTGGACACTCGCGCAGCTGCTTGCGCACCACACCGTGGGCGGCTGCAACCTGCAGCCCGGCGACCTGATGGGCACCGGCACGCTGTCCGGGCCGCAACCGGGGCAGGGCGGCTCGCTGCTCGAGCTGAGCCGCGGCGGGCGCCAGCCGCTCACGCTGGTCTCGGGCGAGACGCGGGCCTTCCTGGCCGACGGCGACACCGTCGTCCTGCGCGCGTACTGCACCGGCCCGGGCGCTCGGCGCATCGGCTTCGGCGACTGCACCGGCACCATCGTCGACTGAACTGCCCCCCGATGCGCGTTCGGCGCCCCCCAAGGGGCGCCGCGTGCCCGCTGCGCGGCCGGACCCGCTCGACGTGCGTTGACCTCCACACCGTGGGTGCGTGGGGGGTTGCGCGAATGGGAAGCCGCCGCGCGACCCGATATGCTGCGGCGCGTCGAAACCCACGGCCCCTGGCCCGGAGACCTCGCGATGAAGGCCCTGCTGAAGATCGGTGCGCTGTGCGCGGCGCTGGCGTCGGCGCTGCCGGCAGCGGCGCAGGAAGTCACGCTGAAGTTCAACCACATCTGGAACACGCAGGCGATGGCGTCGGTGAACGTCATCGCGCCGTGGTGCGACAAGGTGGCCAAGGCGTCGGCGAACCGGCTGAAGTGCCAGGTCTTTCCGTCGATGTCGCTCGGCGGCACGCCGCCGCAGCTGGTCGACCAGGTGCGCGACGGCGTCACCGACCTGACGATCACGCTGCCGGGCTACACCGCCGGGCGCTTTCCGGCGATGGAAGTGTTCGAGTTGCCGTTCATGACCAACTCGGCCGAGGCCGGCGCGCAGGCCGCCTGGGACTACCTGCAGAAGCACGCCACCGCCGAGTTCCCGGGCACGAAGATCCTCGCCACCTGGGTGCACGACGAAGGCTACGTGCACACGCGCGACAAGCAGGTCAGGACGCTGGCCGACTTCCGCGGGCTGAAGATGCGCGCGCCGACGCGGCAGACGAACAAGCTGCTGGCCACGCTCGGTGCGGCGCCGGTGGGCATGCCGCTGCCGGCGATCCCCGACGCGATCAGCAAGGGAACGATCGACGGCTTCCTGCTGCCGTGGGAAGTGATCCCGTCGCTGAAGATGCACGAGATGGTCAAGTTCCACACCGAGACGCACCCGTCGCGCCCGGCGCTGTACTCGGCGGTGTTCGTGTTCGCGATGAACCAGGCCGCGTACGACAAGCTGCCCGCCGACCTGAAGAAGGTCATCGACGAGAACAGCGGTGCCGCGCTGTCGCAGCAGATCGGCCGGATCTGGGACGACAGCAAGCCGGCGGCGCGCAAGCACGCGGTCGACCGCGGCAACACCTTCTTCGAGCTCAGCGCCGAGGAGACCGACAACTGGGCCAAGGCCTCTGCCAAGCTGTACGAGGAGTGGGTCGCCGACATGGACAAGCGCGGCCGCAACGGCCAGCAGCTGCTGAAGGACGCGCGCGACCTGCTCGCGAAGTACGCCAAGAAGTGACGCACCTCCGCCGCGCGCCGGCCCGGCGCGCGACGCAGCGCTGAACGGGGCGGCCGGCCCGTCGTGGCCCCCGCCCCGGTCGTGCGATCGGAGTCTCGCCGATGCTTCGCCTGCTCAACCGCATCGCCTGGGGGTTCGCGCTCGCGGGCGGGCTGGTCGCGCTCGCGATCGCGGCGATGGTCGTGACTTCGATCGCCGGCCGCGCGGCGGTGTCCGCGCCGATCGCCGGCGACGTCGAGCTGACGCAGTTCGGCATCGCGCTGGCGATCTCGCTGAGCCTGCCCTGGTGCCAGCTGCACGGCAGCAACATCATGGTGGACTTCTTCACGCAGCGCCTGCGCGCTCGCCAGGTCGCCTGGCTCGACGCGTTCGGTGCACTGTTGCTGGCAGCGATGGCGGCGCTGCTGTCGTGGCGCGCCGCGGTGGGCGCGATCGACTCGCGCCAGACCTTCGAGGCGACGATGATCCTCGATCTGCCGATGTGGTGGGTCTACGCGTCGCTGGCGCCGGGGCTGGCGCTCACCGCGCTGATCGCGCTGGTTCAGGCGGCGCTGCTGGCCGCCGGACGCGACCTGACGGAGTTGCGCGCGTGACGCCCACCGCGATCGGGCTGTCGATGTTCGCCGCGATGATGCTGCTGATGGCCGCGCGCGTGCCGATCGCCGTGGCGATGTTCGCCCCCGGCGCGCTCGGCTACGTCGTGCTGACCAACGAGACCTCGCTGGTCAACCTGCTCAAGGGATCGGCGGTCGCGCGGCTGACGGTGTACGACCTGTCGGTGATCCCGCTGTTCCTGCTGATGGGGCAGTTCGCCACGCAGGGCGGCCTGAGCCGCGTGCTGTTCCAGGCCGCCGCCGCGTTCGTCGGCCACGTGCGCGGCGGGCTGGCGATGGCCTCGATCCTCAGCGCCGGCGTGTTCGGCGCGGTGTGCGGCTCGGCGGTGGCCACCGCGGCGACGATCACGCAGGTGGCCTATCCCGAGATGAAGAAGCACGGCTACTCGGGGCGGCTGGCCACCGGGTCGCTGGCCGTCGGCGGCGGGCTCGGCATCCTGATCCCCCCGTCGGTGCCGCTGGTGGTGTACGCGATCCTCACCGAGCAGAACATCGCCAAGCTGTTCGCCGCGGCGATGCTGCCGGGGCTGGTCGCGGTGGTGCTGTACGTCGGCGTCGTCGCGCTGGTGTGCCGGCTGCGCCCGCAGCTGGCCACGCCCAGCGAGCCGCTGCCGTGGCCGCGTCGCTGGCGCGCGCTGGCCGGGGTCTGGCCGATCGTGGCCGTGTTCGCGATCGTCTTCGGTGGCATCTACGGCGGGGTCTTCTCGCCCACCGAGGGCGCGGCGGTGGGTGCGCTGAGCACCTTCGTCGCCGGGTTGCTGCGGCGCGAACTCGACTGCGCAGGCATCGCGCGCAGCTTCCTCGGCGCCGCCGAGACCTCGGCGATGGTGTTCATGATCTTCCTCGGCGCCGACATGATGAACTCGACGCTGGCGGTGACGCAGCTGCCGGCGCAGCTGGCGCTGTGGGTGTCGACGCTCGACGTGCCGCCGCTGGTGATCGTCGGCTGCGTGCTGCTGTTCTACGTCGCGCTCGGCTGCGTCATGGACGAACTGTCGATGGTGCTGCTGACCGTGCCGGTGCTGTTCCCGGCGATCATGGGGCTCGAGTTGATGGGGCTGGCCGGCGAGTCCAAGGCGATCTGGTTCGGCATCCTGGTGCTGATGACGATGGGCATCGGACTGATCGCGCCGCCGGTGGGGCTCAACGTCTACGTGGTCAATGGCATCACCAAGGACGTGCCCATCGTCGAAACGTACAAGGGGGTGCTGCCGTTTCTCGCCAGCGACGCGCTGCGCGTGCTGCTGGTGCTGCTGTTCCCGTCGCTGAGCCTGGCGCTGGTGGGCTGGCTGTACGGGTAGCGCGGCGGGCTGCGCGGGCCGTGGCCGCGTCGTGCCTTCGCACCGACGCGTGCCGCACGATGATCGCCGACCCTGCCTGCCACCCACGCCGCCGCCATCGTCCATCACGGTGCCCGACGCGGCCGCGCTGGGCGCGCCGGTGGCTTCGACGCTCGACGACCTGCACCCCGGTGTGCCGGGCCGGCCCGCGGTGCAGGCGGCCAGCGTGCCCGATCGCGACCCGGGGCTCGACAGCCTCGGGCGCATGGAACAGCTGCCGCGCATCGAGCGCAGGGCCGTTGTCGCGCTGAAGGTCGACGGGCTCGCGCACCTGCGCGACGGCCGGCCGGCGATGCGCGCATGCAACCGCGGCGGCTCGGCCGACGGCGCGGTGCGGCTGGCGGCGCTGCGAGGCCGTTCCTGCGCCGCCTGGGCGCCGACGAGACCCGAGCAGGTCCGACGCCCCGCGGGCAGCGACAATCGGTCGCCCCACCACTTCATCAGCTGCCATGTTCGGCGTCACCGACTACGGCGCCTTCGTCGTCGCCGTCATCGTCTTCCTCGCCGTGCCGGGGCCGGGCAACCTCGCGCTCGTCACGTCGACCGGCAAGGGCGGGCTCGCCGGCGGCTTCGCGGCGACGGCCGGCGTGATCGCCGGCGACCAGGTGCTGATGTGGCTGGCGGTGGCCGGCGTCGCCGCGGTGCTGCAGGCGTCGCCGGCGCTGTTCGCCGCGGTGCAGTGGCTCGGCGCGGCGTACCTGGCCTGGCTCGGCGTGAAGATGATCGTCGCGCGACCGGGTGACGCGCCGGTGGTGCGCATCCACGCCGGGCACTACTTCCGCCAGGCGATGGCGATCACGCTGCTCAACCCGAAGGCCATCGTGTTCTACATGGCGTTCTTCCCGCTGTTCGTCGACCCGGCGCGCCACCAGGGGCTGGTGACCTTCGCGTTCATGGCCGCGACCATCGCGGCGCTGACGCTGGCGTACTGCAGCGTCGTCGTGCTGCTCACGCGACGGCTGGCCGACCGCCTGAGCGCGAGTCCTCGCCTGGCGCGCTGGCTGAACCGCATCGCCGGCACGCTGCTGCTGGGCTTCGGGCTGCGGCTGGCGTTGTCGCGGTAGCGGCGCCCGCGGCCCGCCGGCGCCGTGTCACAGCCGCAGCACGTCGCCCTTCAGCAAGTACAGGATCGCCACCACCTCGCCCGTCTCGACTGCGCCGACGCCGTGCGAGTGCAGCGCCGCGACGATGTCGTCCATCGTCGCGAGGAACTCCTGCTCGCTGACGTTCATGCCGGCGTGCGCGCTGCGCAGGTCGCGGCCTTCGTAAGTCGGGTCGCCGCCGATGCCGGCGCAGAAGGACTGCGCACCCAGACGCTTCAGGCGCGGCAGGTCCTTGCCGCGAAGGCGCGGCGGGCCACCGGCTCGACGCGCTGCGCTGCGAGCGGCTGGCGGCCACGGCGCGCTGAACCCGCCGCGGCCCGGCGGCGCAGCCGCTACCATCGGGCCCTTTTTTGCCGCCGGGCCCGACGGCCCGCCTTCGCGTCGCCTCGCATGCACCTCGGACTGCGCCTGTTCCTGCCGTTCGCCGCCGGCTACTTCCTGTCGTACCTGCTGCGCAACGTCAACGCCGTCATCGCGCCCGAGCTGACGCGCGAACTCGGCGTGTCGGCGGCCGACCTGGGCCTGCTGACCTCGGCGTACCTGCTGGCCTTCGGTTCGTTCCAGCTGCCGCTGGGCATCCTGCTCGACCGCTACGGGCCTCGGCGCGTCGAGGCCGCGCTACTGCTGGTGGCCGCGGCGGGCAGCGCCTGGTTCGCCACCGGCACCAGCCTGGGCGAGCTGGCGCTGGCGCGCGCGGCGATCGGGCTGGGCGTGTGCGCCTGCCTGATGGCTGCGTTCAAGGCCTTCGCGACCTGGTACCCGGTGCAGCGGCTGCCGTCGCTGAACGCCGCGGTGATGGTCGCCGGCGGGCTCGGCGCGCTCGCGGCGACGACGCCGCTGGCCTGGGCGGTGCCGGTGTTCGGCTGGCGCGGCCTGTTCATCGGCCTGGCCGTGCTCGCCGTGCTGGCCGCGATGGCCATCTACACGACGCCGGACAAGCCCGCCGCGGCGGCCGGCGGCACGCTGGGGCGTCAGTTGCGCGAGCTCGGCCGCGTGCTGCGCAGCCGCGACTTCTGGCGTTACGCGCCGATGGCGGCGACGTGCCTCGGCGGCTTCATCGCGCTGCAGGGGCTGTGGGCGGTGCCGTGGTTGATGCAGGTCGGCGGGCACACGCGCGAGGTGGCCGCGTGGCACATGCTGCTGACCACGCTGGCGATGGTCTGCGGCTTCCTCGCCATCGCGCTGTGCATCGGCACGCTGCGTCGCTGGGGCGTGCCGCCGGGGCGGGTGATGACGGTGGGCATCGCCCTCGGGCTGCTGGCGATGGCCGCGATCTGGCGCGACGCGGGTGGCGGCCAGGCGCTGTGGTTCACGCTCGGCCTGGTGTTCGCCGTCGGCAACATCGCCTACGCCGAGCTCACGGCGCGCTTCGCGCCGACGCTGGCGGGTCGGGTCAACGCGGCGCTGAACCTCGCCGCCTTTGTCGGCGCCTTCGCGGTGCAGTGGGGTTACGGCGTGCTGCTCGACGGCCTGCAGTCCGCAGGCTGGTCGGCGGCCGACGGCCACCGCGCCGCGTTTGCGGCGCTGGTGGCACTGCAGGCGGCCGGTTTCGCGTGGTACCTGCTGAGCCGACCGGGACCGGCCGGCACCGGCGACGCGGCCGCCTGACCGCACGGCGCGGCCGCGGCGCGCGGGCGGCCCGGGTGCCTCGGCGCTAGCGCTGGCGCACGTAGCGCCCCGGCGCGTCGTCGAGCACGCCATGACCCTTGGCCGGCGCACCGAGCGCGGGAGGCTTGGCCATGCCGCTCGAGTGCTCGGCGAGCCAGCGCTGCCACGCGGGCCACCACGAACCTTCGTGCCGGGT
>CAZUBF010000021.1:19420-34013 GCA_964618555.1 uncultured Azohydromonas sp. | reverse complement strand
CCCGAACCGGCTGCAGCACTACTACCAGTACCAGGTGGTGCTCAAGCCGGCGCCGGCAGACATCCTGGAGCTGTACCTCGGCTCGCTCGAGGCGCTGGGCTTCGACCTGAAGGCCAACGACATCCGCTTCGTCGAGGACGACTGGGAGAACCCGACCCTGGGCGCCTGGGGGCTGGGCTGGGAGGTCTGGCTCAACGGCATGGAGGTCACGCAGTTCACCTACTTCCAGCAGGTCGGCGGCGTCGATTGCAAGCCGATCACCGGCGAGATCACCTACGGCCTCGAGCGGCTGGCGATGTACCTGCAGGGCGTCGACAACGTGTTCGACCTGCAGTGGACCGACGGCCTGACGTACCGCGACGTCTACCATCAGAACGAGGTCGAGCAGAGCACCTACAACTTCGAGCACAGCGACGTCGGATTCCTGCTCGGCGCGTTCGACGCGCACGAGCGCAAGGCGCGCGAGCTGATGGACGCGAAGCTGGCGTTGCCGGCGTACGAGCAGGTGCTCAAGGCGGCGCACACGTTCAACCTGCTCGACGCGCGCGGCGCGATCAGCGTCACCGAGCGCGCCGCCTACATCGGCCGCATTCGGCACCTCGCACGCAGCGTCGCGCACAGCTACGTCGACAGCCGCGCGCGGCTGGGCTTCCCGATGGCGCCCCGGCCGTGGGCCGAAGCCGCGCTCGCGCAGATCGAACAACAGCACAAGGCGGCGTGATGACGGCGAGCGTGAAGAACCTGCTCGTCGAGCTGTTCGTCGAGGAACTGCCGCCGAAGGCGCTGAAGGCGCTCGGCGAGTCCTTCGCCGGTGTGCTGGCCGCGAGCCTGAAGGCGCAGGGGCTGGTCGGTGCGGATGCCGTGGTCACGCCGTACGCGTCGCCGCGGCGGCTGGGGGTGCACGTCGCCGGCGTCGCCGCGAGGGCCGCCGACCGCGCGGTGCAGCACAAGCTGATGCCGGTGGCGGTGGCGCTCGATGCCGGGGGTCGGCCGACGCCGGCGCTGCTGAAGAAGCTCGCCGCGCTCGGCGCCGACGCGTCGGCGGTGCCGGCTCTCGCGCGCCGCGTCGACGGCAAGGCCGAGGTGCTGTTCCTGGACAGCGTCGCTGCCGGCGCCACGCTGGCGCAGGGGCTGCAGCAGGCGCTCGACGAGGCGATCGCCGGGCTGCCGATCCCCAAGGTGATGAGCTACCAGTTGGCCGACGGCTGGACCAGCGTGCACTTCGTGCGTCCGGCGCACGGTCTGGTCGCGCTGCACGGCGCCGACGTGGTGCCGGTGCGCGCGCTCGGGCTCGACGCCGGCCGCACGACGCGCGGCCACCGCTTCGAGGCCGCGATCGACCCGATCGAACTGCCCGACGCCGACGCCTACGTCGAGCGGCTCGAGCGTGACGGCGCGGTGATCCCCGGGTTCGACGCGCGCCGAGCCGAGATCGGGCGTCAGCTCGACGCCGCCGCCGCGGCCGAGGCGCTGCAGGTGGCCGGCGACGACGCGCTGCTCGACGAGGTCACCGCGCTGGTCGAGCGGCCGAACGTGATGATCGGTCGCTTCGACGAGGCGTTCCTCGCCGTGCCGCCCGAGTGCCTGGTCCTCACGATGAAGGCCAACCAGAAGTACTTCCCGCTGCACGACGCGCAGGGGCGGCTGACGAACAAGTTCCTCATCGTCAGCAATGTCCGTCCCGCCGACGCGCGCGCGGTGATCGGCGGCAACGAGCGCGTCGTGCGCCCGCGGCTGGCCGACGCGAAGTTCTTCTTCGACCAGGACCGCAAGCGCACGCTGGAAAGCCGCGTGCCGCAGCTGGCCAAGGTGGTCTACCACGGCAAGCTCGGCACGCAGGGCGAGCGCGTCGAGCGCGTGCGCGCCGTCGCCCGTGCGCTGGCGCACGAGCTCGGCGCGGGCGGCGGCGCGGCGCTGGCCGCTGCGGCCGACCGCGCCGCGCTGCTCGCCAAGGCCGATCTGCTCACCGACATGGTCGGCGAGTTCCCCGAGCTGCAGGGCGTCATGGGCGGCTACTACGCGCGCCACGACGGCGAGAGCGACGAGGTGGCGCTGGCGATCGAGGACCACTACAGACCGCGCTTCGCCGGCGACACGCTGCCGCGCGGCATGGCCGGGGTGGTCGTCGCGCTGGCCGACAAGCTCGAGACGCTGGCCGGGCTGTTCGGCATCGGGCAACTGCCCACCGGCGACAAGGACCCGTTCGCGCTGCGCCGGCACGCGCTGGGCGTGATCCGCATGCTGGTCGAGCGCGCGCTGCCGCTGGACGTGCACGCCGCGATCGCGCACGCGTTCGCCGCGTTCCCGAGCAGCCACGGGCAGGCGCAGGCCGAGGTGGCGTACTTCCTGCGCGAGCGGCTGGCAGGTTGGTTGCGCGAGCAGGGCTGGACCGCCCCGGAGGTCGACGCGGTGCTCGAGGCGCGTCCGGCGCGCTGGGCCGAGATCCCGCAGCGCCTGGCCGCGGTGCGCGCCTTTGCCGCGCTGCCCGAGGCCGCGGCGCTGGCCGCGGCGAACAAGCGCGTGGGCAACATCCTGAAGAAGTCCGAGGGTGCGCCGCCGGTGACGGTCGACGCGGCGCTGCTGCGCGAGCCGGCCGAGCGCGCGCTGGCCGCCGCGATCGACGCGGTGCGTCCCGATGCCGACCGGCTCTACGGCGCCGGCGCCTACGCCGAGTCGCTGCAGCAGCTCGCGGCGCTGCGTGCACCGGTCGATGCGTTCTTCGACCACGTGATGGTCAACGCCGACGATGCCGCGCTGCGCAACAACCGGCTGGCGCTGCTGGCGTCACTGCACGTGGCGATGAACCGCGTGGCCGATCTGTCCCGGCTGGCGTCATGAAGGCCCACCCCCGAGGCGCCTGCGGCGCCTGCCCGTCCCGGGGGCGCCGCCAGCGCACCGGCAAAGCCGGATGCGCGGCGGCCGCTGGATGGGGGCGGGAGCCTGTCGCGTGCGGGTCGGCAGTGCGTCGGAGCCGCTGACATGACGACATCGCCGCGCCTGATCATCGTCGGCCGCGACGGCATCCTCAACGTCTACCGCGAGGACCACGTCAAGGAGCCGCACGAGTGGCGACCGATCCCGGGAGCGCTGGAGGCGGTGGCGCGGCTGAACCAGCACGGCTGGCACGTGGTCGTGGCGACGAACCAGTCGGGCATCGGGCGCGGGCTGTTCGACATGGCCTCGCTGAACGCGGTGCACGCGCAGATGATGAAGCTGCTGGCCGCACAGGGTGGTCGCATCGACGCCGTGTTCTTCTGCCCGCACGCGCCCGAGGAATCGTGCGACTGCCGCAAACCGCTGCCGGGCATGATGCTCGACATCGCCAAGCGCTACGGCGTCGACCTGCGCCAGGTGCCGATGGTCGGCGACACCTTGCGCGACCTGCAGGCGGCGCACGCCGCCGGCTGTGAGCCGCATCTGGTGATGAGCGGTCGCGCCGCATCGCTCGACGAGGCGCAGCTGCAGGCCATCGCCGAGCAGGTGCCGACGGCGCGCATCCACGCCGACCTCGCCGCCTTCGCCGACGACCTGCTGCGCCGCGAGCACCCGCACGCGCTCGACTCGGCGCACGGGGGACTGGGCTGATGGCCGGGGCGCTGGCAGGGCTGCGCTCGCTTTTGTACGTGCTGTTCCTCGCGCTCACGGTGATCCCGTGGGCACTGGCGGTGCTGGTGGCCTCGGTGTTCGTTCGCGGGCCGGCGCTGTACTGGATGTGCGTCGGCTGGCTGCGCGTGGCGATCTGGGGCGCGCGCACGATCTGCGGCGTTCGCCACCGGGTCCACGGCCTCGAGCACCTGCCGACCGCGGCCGACGGGCTCGCGTCGGTGCTGCTCGCGCCGAAGCATCAGTCGACCTGGGAGACCTTCGCGCTGCCGACGATCATGCCGCACCCGCTGGCCTACGTGTTCAAGCGCGAACTGCTGCTGATCCCCTTCTTCGGCTGGGCGATGGGGCGGCTGGACATGATCCACATCGACCGCAGCAGGCGTGCCGAGGCCTGGAACAAGGTGGCCGAGCAGGGGCGGCGGCTGATGGCCGAAGGCGTGTGGGTGATCATGTTTCCCGAAGGCACGCGCACGCCTCGCGGCGGCCAGGGCACCTACAAGACCGGCGCGGCGCGGCTGGCGATCGTCACCGGCACGCCGATCGTGCCGATTGCGGTCAGTTCGGCCAAGTGCTGGCCTCGGCGCAGCTTCCGGCTGCACCCGGGCACGATCGACGTCGTCGTCGGCCGGCCGATCCCGGTGGCCGGGCGCGAGGCCGACGAACTGATGCGCGAGGTCGAGCACTGGATCGAGGCACAGATGCGCCGCCTCGACCCGCAGGCCTACGCCGACCCACCGGCGACGGCGCGTTCCTAGAATCGGCGCATGCCCCGCGCGCGCGCCGACGCACCGACCCAGCTGTCGCTGTTCGACGTGCCTGCACCGTCGGGCCCCGACGCGCCCGCGCCTGCCGCGCAGGCCGCAGCCGACGTCGTCGCCGTGCCGCCGGCGTTTTGCCACCCGCAGGCCCGGCGCGAGGTCGACCTCGGCGGCCACCGCGTGGGCTACGCGCTGCGCCGCGCGCGCCGGCGCAGCATCGGCTTCGTCGTCGGCGCCGAGGGGCTGACGGTGAGCGCGCCGCGCTGGGTCGGCGTCGGCGAGATCGACGCCGCGCTGCGCACGAAGGCCGGCTGGGTGCTGCGCAAGCTGCACGAGCAGGCGGAGCGCCGGCGCCGCCAGGACGCGCTGCGCATCGAGTGGCGCGACGGCGCGACGCTGCCGTTCCTCGGCGAGCCGGTGATCCTGCTGCTCGACCCGCGCGTGGCCGGCGCCGTGCTCGACGCCGGCGCGCAGGCGCTGCCCGGCATCGCACGGCGGGTGCTGCGCGTCGGGTTGCCGGCACATGCCGTGCCCGCACAGATCCGCGACGCGGTGCACGGCTGGCTTCAGCGCCAGGCCAGGCGCGTGTTCGAGGAGCGCTGCCGGCACTTCGAGCCGCGCCTGGGCGTGCGCATGACGCGCCTGTCGCTGAGCTCGGCGACCACGCGCTGGGGCAGCGCGAGCGTCGACGGCTCGATCCGCCTGCACTGGCGGCTGGTGCACCTGCCGCTGGCGAGCATCGACTATGTCGTCGCGCACGAGCTGGCACACCTGCGCGAGATGAACCACGGCCCGGCGTTCTGGGACGTCGTGCGCTCGGTGATGCCCGACTACGAACGCACGCGCCGCGCGCTGCGCGACCACCCGCTGCCGCCGGGCGACTGAACCCCGCGGTTCCCGGCCTGCCAGCGCGGGCTCGGGCGTGGCGAAGGCCGCGGGCTCCGCGGGTGGCGCGGCCCCGTGTTGCCGCCGGCGCCCGCGCCCGCGGCCCGCGATCGCAGAGGCGGCGTGGCGGGTCAGGTCGCGGTGAAGCGCCAGACGCCGTCGCCTGCGCGCAGGCGTTCGAGCCGTTTGGCGTGCCAAAGCGCGTGCAGGTGCGCGATTGCCTCGCCCATCGCGAAGGTCGTCTGGTGCAGGTCGAGCTGTCGATGGAACAGCACCGCCAGCAGGTCGTGCGCGCTGGTCGGGCGCTCGCGGCACGCGGACAGCGTGTCGGCCAGGCGCGCGTCGTGGTGCGCGTGCAGCTGGTCGATGCGCGCGAGCAGTCCGGTGAACGGCCGGCCGTGCGAGGGGAGCACCCGCGTGTCGGCCGGCAGCGCACGCAGGCGTTCCAGCGACGCCAGGTACATCGGCAGCGGATCGGCTTCGGGCTCGGCGTCGTAGACGCTGACGTTGGTGCTGATGCGCGGCAGCACCATGTCGCCCGAGATCAGCACGCCGAGCGCGGCGCAGTGCAGCGCGATGTGCTCCGGCGCGTGGCCGTAGCCGGCGATGCAGCGCCAGTCGTGGTCGCCGATGCGCAGCACCAGGCCGTCGATCAGCCGGCGGTACTGCGCCGGCACCGCCGGCACGAGGCTCGGGTAGTAGCCGGCGCGCGCGCGCACCTTCGCCATCGCGTCGGGGTCGGTCAACCCGTGCGCGGCGAAGAACGCCGCCGCGCTGGAGCCGCCGAAGCCGGTCGTCGACTGGCTGCCGATGCGCGCCGCGTGGTAGTCGGTGGCGCTGATCCACAGCCTCGCGCCCCAGCGCTCGGTCAGCCAGTGCGCCAGGCCGATGTGGTCGGGGTGCATGTGCGTGACGATCACGCGCAGCACCGGCAGGCCGTCGAGCCCCTGCGCGAACACGCGCTCCCAGGCGTCGCGCGTCGCGTCGCTGGTGATGCCGCAGTCGACGATGGCCCAGCCTTCGCGGCCGTCGTCGGCGCGGTCGCGCAGCAGCCACAGGTTGACGTGGTCGAGCGCGAACGGCAACCCCATGCGCACCCAGCGCAGCCCCAGCGCGACCTCCAGCACCGTGCCGGGCGCAGGCAGCGCGTCGCCCAGCGGGTAGTGCAGCCGGTGCTCGTCCGGGTTGGCCATGGCGGTTTGCCTTACATTGACGTGAACGTCAACCGAGTGTAGCCATGACCGCCACTGCCCGCGCCGAGGCTGCCCCCGGCCGCACCTACACGATCACCGAGCTGGCGCAGGAGTTCGACGTGACGCCGCGCGCGATCCGCTTCTACGAGGACATGGGACTGCTGCAGCCCGCGCGCGCCGGGCGCAACCGCGTCTACACCCACCGTGACCGCACGCGGCTGAAGCTGACGCTGCGTGGCAAGCGGTTGGGGCTGAGCCTGTCGGAGGTGAAGGAGCTCGTCGAGATGTACGAGTCGCCGGCCGACACCGCGCCGCAGCTGCAGGCCTTCCTGCAGGTGCTGCGCGCGCACCGCGTGCAGCTCGAGCGCCAGCTCGACGACATCCGCGTGACGCTCGAGGAGATCGCCCAGCACGAGGCGCGGTGCCAGAAGCTGCTCGCCGCACTCGGCGCGCCGTCGCGCCGCGGACAGCGCGCCCCGGCGTGATGTGCGGCGCAGCGGCCACGTAGAATTGACGTTTACGTAAACGTAAATCAAACCCGACAGGACGTGCCGCATGGCCCACCCGATTCCCGCCGACCCCGGCTACGTGCAACGGCTGCGCGAGTCGTTCGCGCGCCAGCAGGCGATGCACACGCTCGGCGCCGTGCTCGACACCGTCGAACCCGGCCATGTGGTCATCACGATGCGCCACCGCCCCGAGCTGACGCAGCAGCATGGCTTCGTGCACGCCGGCATCGTCTCGACGGCGCTCGACTCGGCCTGCGGCTACGCGGCGTTCTCGCTGATGCCCGCCGACGCGGCGGTGCTGACGATCGAGTTCAAGGTCAACCTGATCGCGCCGGCGCGTGGGCCCTGGTTCCGCCTCGAGGGCCAGGTGACCAAGGCCGGGCGCACGATCAGCGTCGTCGACGGGCGCGCGTACCAGCACGAAGCCGGCGGCGACGCGCAGACGCTGATCGCGACGATGTCGGCGACGATGATGACCGTCGTCGACCGCGGCATCGCCGGCTGACCCCCGCCCACCGAAGGAGACACCCCCGATGAGCCAGCTTCCCGGCCTGAACTTCATGCTCGGCGAGGACATCGACGCGCTGCGCGACGCGGTGCGCGCCTTCGCCGATGCCGAGATCGCGCCGCGTGCGGCCGAGATCGACCGCTCCGACCAGTTCCCTATGGACCTGTGGCGCAAGATGGGCGAGCTCGGCGTGCTCGGCATCACGGTGCCCGAGGAATACGGCGGCGCGGGCATGGGCTACCTCGCGCACATGATCGCGATGGAGGAGATCAGCCGCGCCAGCGCCGGCGTGGGCCTGAGCTACGGCGCGCACAGCAACCTGTGCGTGAACCAGATCAAGCGCAACGGCAGCGAGGCGCAGCGCCGCAGGTACCTGCCGAAGCTGATCAGCGGCGAGCATGTCGGCGCGCTGGCGATGAGCGAGCCCGGCGCCGGCAGCGACGTGATCTCGATGAAGCTGCGCGCCTTGGACAAGGGCGGCTTCTACCTGCTCAACGGCAGCAAGATGTGGATCACCAACGGCCCCGACGCCGACACGCTGGTGGTCTACGCGAAGACCGAGCCCGAGCTCGGCGCCCGCGGCGTGACCGCCTTCCTGATCGAGAAGGGCATGAAGGGCTTCGGCGTCGCGCAGAAGCTGGACAAGCTGGGCATGCGCGGCAGCCACACCGGCGAGCTGGTGTTCGACAACGTCGAGGTGCCGGCCGAGAACGTGCTCGGCGCCGTCAACGGCGGCGCCAAGGTGCTGATGAGCGGGCTGGACTACGAACGTGCGGTGCTCGCGGCAGGCCCCATCGGCATCATGCAGGCGGTGATGGACAACGTGGTGCCCTACATCCACGACCGCAAGCAGTTCGGCCAGAGCATCGGCGAGTTCCAGCTCATCCAGGGCAAGGTCGCCGACATGTACACCGTGCTGCAGGCGGCGCGCGCCTTCTGCTACACGGTGGGCAAGAACCTGGACCAGCTCGGCAGCGAACACGTGCGCCAGGTGCGCAAGGACTGCGCCAGCGTCATCCTGTGGTGCGCCGAGAAGGCCACCTGGATGGCCGGCGAGGGCATCCAGGTCTTCGGCGGCAACGGCTACATCAACGAGTACCCGCTGGGCCGGCTGTGGCGCGACGCCAAGCTCTACGAGATCGGCGCTGGCACCAGCGAGATCCGCCGCATGCTGATCGGACGAGAGCTCTTCGCGGAGACGATGTGATGGCCCGCGACCGAGGTCCCGATCCGGCGCAGGCTCATGGCCGCGCAGCGGACGTGAAGGCGCGCAGCGCCGGCCGGAGCCAGGTCGGGGCCGGCACGAGCGAGATCCGTCGCATGCCGATCGGCCGCGCACTGTTCGCCGAGACCATGTGAGCCGGCACGACATGGACGGCTCGACGATCGAGACCTACCGCGGCACCGTCTACCCGTGGCACTGCGACCACGTCGGCCACATGAACGTGATGTGGTACGTCGGCAAGTTCGACGAGGCGACCTGGCAGCTGTTCGGCATGCTCGGGCTGACGCCGCCGTGGCTGCGCGAGCATGGGCGCGGCATGGCCGCGCTCGACCAGCGCATCGCCTACCAGCGCGAGCTGCGCGCCGGCGACCTGGTGGTCGTGCGTTCGGCGCTGCTCGAGGTGCGCGACAAGACGCTGCGTTTCGCGCACGTCATGCACGACGGCGTCGGCGGACACGTGGCGGCGGTCACGCAGCTCGTCGGCGTGTGCATGGACACGGCCGCGCGGCGCGCCTGCGCGCTGCCCGACGCGGTGCGCCAGCGCGCGCGCGACATGCTGCAGCCCGGCTTCGCGTTGCCGTGGAACGACTGAGCCGCCGCGGCGGAGCCTACCGATGGCCGACACGCTGAGAGACCTGTTCGAACGCAACCGGCACTGGGCCGCCGACACCGAGGCGCGCACGCCGGGCTTCTTCAGCCGGCTGCTGCAGCAGCAGTCGCCGCAGTACCTGTGGATCGGCTGCAGCGACAGCCGCGTGCCGGCGAACGACATCGTCGGGCTGCTGCCCGGCGAGCTGTTCGTGCACCGCAACGTCGCCAACGTCGTCGTGCACTCCGACCTGAACTGCCTGTCGGTGATGCAGTTCGCGATCGACCAGCTCGCGGTGCGCCACGTCATCGTCGTCGGCCACTACGGCTGCAGCGGCGTGAAGGCGGCGATGCAGGGCCTGCGCGTCGGGCTGGCCGACAACTGGCTGCGCCACGTGCAGGACGTGCGCAACCGCCACGGCGTCTTCCTCGAGAGCCTGCGCGACGACGCGTGGCGCCACGAGGCGCTGTGCGAGCTCAACGTGCTCGAGCAGTGCCTGAACGTGTGCCAGACCACGGTGGTGCGCGACGCCTGGGCGCGTGCGCAGGCGGTGCACGTGCACGGCTGGGTCTACGGCCTGCACAACGGCCTGCTGCAGGACCTGCAGATGAGCGTGACCGGCGCCGACGACGTCGCCTCGGCCTACGGCAACGCGCTCGGCGCGCTGAAGGCGCGCTGGCACCAGCGCGCCGTCGACTGAAGGGAAGGCTTCGATGAGCAAGGCGCTGATGTTCCCGCACCAGCTCACCGACAGCCGTGCACACGACATCGCGCGCGCGCTGGTCGACGGCTTCAACCGCCATTACCGCCTGTTCCGCGAGACCAGCGCCGCGGCGAAGCAGCGCTTCGAGCGCGCCGACTGGCACGGCCAGCAGCGCGCGCAGCGCGAGCGCATCGAGTTCTACGACAAACGCGTCGACGAGGCCGCCGAGCGGCTGCAGCGCGAGTTCGCCGCCAGCACGCTGTCCACCGACACTTGGCAGCAGGTCAAGCTGCACTACATCGGACTGCTGGTCAACCACCATCAGCCCGAGCTGGCCGAGACCTTCTTCAACTCGGTGACGACGAAGATCCTGCACCGCAGCTACTTCAACAACGACTTCATCTTCGTGCGCCCGGCGGTCAGCACCGAGTACATCGAGAACGACGAGCCCGCCGCGACACCCACCTACCGCGCCTACTACCCGACGCTGGCGACGATGCGCGAGACGCTCAAGCGCATCGTCGACAACTTCCAGCTGGTGGTGCCGTTCGAGGACCTCGACCGCGACGTCGACCATGTGATGGCGTCGATGCAGGCCGAATTCGGCACGGTGCGCGTGCGCGCGAACTTTCAGATCCAGGTGCTGTCGTCGATGTTCTACCGCAACAAGGGGGCGTACATCGTCGGCAAGATCGTCAACGGCTTCAACGAGGTGCCGTTCGCGCTGCCGGTGCTGCACGCGGCCAGCGGCAAGGGGCTGGTCGTCGACACGGTGCTGTTCGGCGAGGACGACCTGCTGCTGGTGTTCAGCTTCGCGCGCGCCTACTTCATGGTCGACATGGAGATCCCCAGCGCCTACGTGCAGTTCCTGCGCGGCCTCATGCCACGCAAGCCGCGCAGCGAGCTGTACTCGGCGCTGGGCCTGCAGAAGCAGGGCAAGAACATGTTCTACCGGGACTTCCTGTACCACCTGCGGCACAGCAGCGACAAGTTCCGCATCGCGCCCGGCATCAAGGGCATGGTGATGCTGGTGTTCGACCTGCCGAGCTTCCCGTACGTGTTCAAGGTCATCAAGGACTTCTACCCGCCGCAGAAGGACACCACGCGCGAGCAGATCAAGGCCAAGTACCTGCTGGTCAAGAGCCACGACCGCGTCGGACGCATGGCCGACACGCTCGAATACAGCAACGTCGCGTTCCCCCGCTCGCGCTTCGAGCGCGAGCTGGTCAGCGAGCTCAAGCACTTCTGCCCGAGCCTGATCGAGGAGGACCGCGACATGCTGGTGATCCGGCACCTGTACATCGAGCGGCGCATGATCCCGCTGAACATCTACCTGGCCGACGCGAACCCGGAGCAGATCGAGCACGCGGTGATCGAATACGGCAACGCGATCAAGGACCTGGTGGCCGCCAACATCTTCCCGGGCGACATGCTGTGGAAGAACTTCGGCGTCACGCGCCACGGCAAGGTGGTGTTCTACGACTACGACGAGATCGAGTACATCACCGACTGCAACTTCCGCAAGGTGCCCGAGCCGCGCACCGAGGAGGAGGAGCTGTCGGGCGAGATCTGGTACGCGGTCGGTCCGAAGGACGTGTTCCCCGAGACCTTCGGCCCGTTCCTGCTCGGCAACCCCGCGGTGCGCGACGTGTTCATGAGGCACCACGCCGACCTGCTCGACGCCGCGTTCTGGCAAGCTCACAAGGAGCGCATCGAGCGCGGCCACGTGCACGACGTCTTCCCCTACGATCCGGCGAGGCGGTTCAAGAACCTGCGCCGCGCCGCCGGGCTCGAGCCGGCCTGACCGGCCGGGCCCCGACCTGTGACCCACCCGCTGCAAGGAGTCCTGCCATGAGCGATCCCGTCGTCATCGTTTCCGCCGCCCGCACGCCGATCGCGGGCCTGCTCGGCGACTTCGCGTCGCTGCAGGCCTGGGAGCTCGGCGCCGTGGCGATCCGCGCCGCCGTCGAGCGCGCCGGCGTGCCGGCCGACACCGTCGACGAGGTGCTGATGGGCTGCTGCCTGATGGCCGGCCAGGGCCAGGCGCCGGCGCGCCAGGCCATGCGCAAGGCCGGCCTGCCCGACGCCGCCGGCGCGGTGACGCTGAGCAAGATGTGCGGATCGGGCATGCGCGCGATGATGTTCGCGCACGACATGCTCGCCGCCGGCAGCGCGAACGTGGTGGTCGCCGGCGGCATGGAGAGCATGACCAACGCGCCGCACCTGGTGTTCGCGCGCAAGGGCGTGAAGTACGGCGCCGCGCAGCTGTTCGACCACATGGCGCTGGACGGTCTCGAAGACGCCTACGAGCGCGGCAAGGCGATGGGCGTGTTCGCCGAGACGTGCGTCGCGAAGTACGGCTTCACGCGCGAGGCGCAGGACCAGTTCGCGATCGCGTCGACGACGCGCAGCAAGCAGGCCAACGAGGACGGCAGCTTCGGCTGGGAGATGGCGCCAGTGGCGCTGCCCGGCAAGTCAGGCGACACCCTGGTCGGTCGCGACGAGCAGCCGTTCAAGGCCAAGCTCGACAAGATCCCCGGCCTGAAGCCGGCGTTCAAGAAGGACGGCACGATCACCGCCGCCAACGCGTCGAGCATCTCCGACGGTGCGGCGGCGCTGGTGCTGATGCGCGAGTCCGCCGCGCGGCAGCATGGCCTCGCGCCGGTGGCCCGCATCGCGTCGCACGCGGTGCATGCGCAGGCGCCCGAGTGGTTCACGACCGCGCCGGTCGGCGCGATCGACAAGGCGCTGAAGAAGGCCGGCTGGGACGCGAAGTCGGTCGACCTGTGGGAGGTCAACGAGGCCTTCGCCGCGGTGACGATGGCGGCGATGAGCGAGTTCAAGCTGCCGCACGAGATCGTCAACGTGCACGGTGGCGCCTGCGCGCTCGGCCACCCGATCGGCGCCAGCGGCGCGCGCATCGTCGTCACGTTGCTCGGCGCGCTGCGCAAGCACGGCAAGAAGCGGGGCGTCGCGGCGCTGTGCATCGGCGGCGGCGAGGCCACCGCGATGGCGGTCGAGCTGCTGTGACGCGTCGCGCCGGCGCGAACCCGTCTGGCCTGCGATGCATGTGCTGGTGATCGGCGCGTCGCGCGGGCTCGGTCTCGAGTTCGTGCGCCAGTACTGCGGCGACGGCGCGTCGGTCACCGGCAGCGCGCGCAGCGACGACGCGCTGGCGCGCCTGCGCGCGCTCGGCGCCACCGCGATGCGGCTCGACGTCGCCGACACCGCCAGCGCCGCGGGCCTGGCCCGGCAGATCGACGGCGCGCGTTTCGACGTCGCCGTGCTGGCCGCGGGCGTCTACGGCCCGCGCACCGGCGGCCTGGAGACGCCGAGCGAGGCCGACTTCGACGCGGTGATGCACACCAACGTGCTCGGCGCGATGCGCGTGCTGCCGCAGCTGGCCGAGGCGCTCGCGCCGGGTGCGAGGCTGGCGGTGATCTCGTCGAAGATGGGCTCGATCGGCGAGCGGCGCAGCAGCGCCGGCTGGCTGTACCGCGCGTCGAAGGCGGCACTGAACTCGGTGTTCAGGGACGTCGCGCTGACGCTGGCCGGGCGTGCGGTGTGCGTGGCGTTCCACCCCGGGTGGGTGCGCACCGACATGGGTGGCGCCGGCGCCGAGCTCGAGGTCGGCGACAGCGTCGCCAGCTTGCGCCGCACGATCGCGGCGCTCACCGCGGCCGACCATGGCCGCTTCCTGAACCACGACGGCTCGCCGATCGACTGGTGAGCCGCGGGGGAATGCGACGATGCTGCTGTCCGAAGACCACCTGGCCGTGCAGGACGCCGTGCGCGCTTTCGTGCAGGCCGAGATCGCGCCGCTTGCCGCCCGCTGGGACAAGGCACACCACTTCCCGGCGGAACAGCTGCGCGGCCTGGCGGCGCTGGGCTGCTACGGCGTCGCGGTGCCCGCCGAGTACGACGGCGCCGGGCTCGACTACCTGGCGCTCGCCGTGATCCTCGAGGAGATCGCCGCCGGCGACGGCGGCACGTCGACGGTGGTCAGCGTCAACAACTGCCCGGTGTGTTCGATCCTGATGGCGTGGGCCGACGAGGCGCAGAAGCAGCGCTGGCTGAAGCCCCTGGCGCGCGGCGACATGCTCGGCGCGTTCTGCCTCACCGAGCCGCACGTCGGCTCCGAGGCGTCGGGACTGAAGACAACCGCGGTGCGCGACGGCGGCGACTACGTGCTCAACGGCGTCAAGCAGTTCATCACCAGCGGCCGACACGGCGACGTCGCGATCGTGATGGCCGTCACCGACAAGGCCGCCGGCAAGAAGGGCATCAGCGCCTTCATCGTGCCCACCGACGCGCCCGGCTACCGCGTCGCCCGGCTCGAGGACAAGATGGGCCAGCACAGCAGCGACACCGCGCAGGTGCTTTTCGAGGACTGCCGCGTGCCGGCCGAGAACCTGCTCGCCGACGAGGGCATGGGGCTGAAGATCGCGCTGTCCGGGCTGGAGGGCGGGCGCATCGGCATCGCGGCGCAGAGCCTGGGCATGGCGCGTGCGGCGTTCGACGCGGCGCTCGCCTACTCGAAGGAGCGCGTCGCCTTCGGCCAGCCGATCTTCGAGCACCAGGCGGTGCAGTTCCGCCTCGCCGAGATGGCCACGCAGA
>CAZUBF010000021.1:0-19401 GCA_964618555.1 uncultured Azohydromonas sp. | reverse complement strand
CCGGCCGTGCCTGAAGGAGGCCGCGATGGCCAAGCTGTACGCCAGCGAGATGGCCGAGCGCGTGTGCAGCGCGGCGATCCAGGTCCACGGCGGCTACGGCTACGTCGCCGACTTCCCGGTCGAGCGCATCTACCGCGACGTGCGCGTGTGCCAGATCTACGAGGGGACGTCGGACGTGCAGAAGATCCTGATCGGGCGTGCGCTGGCGTAGTCCCGCCGGGCGCGTCCCGCGGCGGCGTCACACCGCGCGGCCGAGCATTCGCAACCGGATCTTCTCGATACGCCGCGACGGCGCCAGCCCCTTCGGGCAGACCTCGGTGCAGTTCATGATCGTGCGGCAGCGGTACAGCCGGTAGGCGTCGTCGAGGTCGTCGAGGCGCGACTCGGTGGCGCGGTCGCGGCTGTCCTCGATGAAGCGGCTGGCCTGCAGCAGCCCGGCCGGGCCGACGAACTTGTCGGGGTTCCACCACCACGATGGGCACTGCGTGCTGCAGCAGGCGCACAGGATGCACTCGTAGGCGCTGTCGAGCCGCTCGCGCTCCTCGGGCGTCTGCAGCCGCTCGCGCTCGGGCGGCGGTTCGTCGTTGATCAGGTACGGGCGCACCGAGTGGTACTGCGCGAAGAAGCCGCTGAGGTCGACGACGAGGTCGCGGATCACGGGCACGCCCGGCAGCGGGCGCAGCACGATGCGATTGCCGAGGTCGCGCAGCCGGGTGATGCACGCCAGCGCGTTGCGGCCGTTGACGTTCATCGCGTCGGAGCCGCACACGCCCTCGCGGCAAGAGCGGCGAAAGCTCAGGCTCGGGTCGACCGCCTTGAGCCGCTGCAGCAGGTCGAGCAGCATGTGCTCGCCGGGCAGCGCTTCGACGTCGAAGTCCTGCATGCGCGGGCCGCGCCCGTCGTCGGGGTCGTAGCGGTAGACCGACACCTTCACGTGAGTGCTCCTCCCGGCAGCCACAACAGCGCGCGCGCGGCCCACGCGCCGCTGGCCAGCAGCGTCGCCGCCAGCGCGACGAGCAGCGCCAGCCGCAGCGCCAGCGGGTGCACGTAGTCGAGCAGCACGTCGCGCGCACCGACCCAGGCGTGCAGCGCCAGCGCGGCGAAGGCCACCAGCGTGACCAGCGCCGCTGCGGGCGACTGCATCAGCGCGCGCCACGCCGCGTGGCCTTGCGGCGGATCGAACGCGAACACGCCGAGGGCGACGACGAGGTAAGCGAGCAGCACCAAGGCGCTGAGCCGCTGCAGCAGCCAGGCGCGCAGCCCGCTGACGGCGCGTCTCACCACAGCGCTCCCGCGGCGAGCAGCGCGAGCGCCAGGGCGGCGACGTTCACCGCCCACGCGCTGCGCCGCGCGCTGCGCAGGTCCGAGCCGACGTCGACGTCGCTCAGCAGGTGGCGCACGCCGGCCAGCGCGTGGTGCGCCAGCGCCCAGGCCCACGCGAGCAGCAGCAGCCGCGCCGGCGTGGAGGCGAGCGCCGCGGCGACCTGGGCATAGCCCTGCGGGGAGGCGAGCGAGCGCTCGAGCGCCCACGCCAGCGTCGGGACGCCGGCCAGCAGCAAGACGCCGCTCGCGCGGTGCAGGATGGACGTCCAGGCGCCGACCGGTTGCGCGATGCGCCGCAGGTCCAGGTGCACCGGCCGTCGGCGCAACCCGGGATGCGGTGGCGTGCGGCGGGGCGACATCGGGTGGAGACCTTCCGTCGGGCGTGCCGCGTCGCGGCTCAGCGTACGGGTTGTACGACGATCACGTCGGGATCGTCGGCGTGGTCGAGCAGCAGGCGGCGCACGCGGTCCTGCCACAGTGCGCCGAGCGCCTCGAGTGCCTCGGCGTCGCCGGCCAGCGCGCCGGCCATCGACGCGCGCAGCCGCGGGTCGCCGGGCACGCGGTCGAGCCGTGCCGACACGTCGAAGGCGCGGCTGTCGTCGCGCCGCGTGAAGCGCAGTTCGCCGTGGACCGGGGCGCCGAAGCGCATCGTCGCGCGGCGCACGAAGCGCCCGGCGATGCCCTTGAAACCGTCGTCGCCGGCGGCGCCAGTGACCAGCGACACGACGCGCGCAACGACGCCGGTGACGCCGGCGTCGGCCGCGTCGCGCAGCGCGACGTCGACGCCGCCGCGTTCGGGCAGCGCGCCCGGGTACAGCGCGTCCAGCGCGGCGCGCGCCGCTAGCCAGGCGCCGGCCACCGTCGGGCACGAGTGCCCCGCCAGGCGCACCGCGTCGTCGTAGCCGTAGTCGAGCACGCCGCCCGCGGCCGCGCCGAGGAAGGCGGCCAGCGGGTCGTGCACGCGGATGCGCGGCGCGGCGGCGTAGAACGCGGGCAGGTGTTCGGCGGTGGGGGTCATGGCGGGGGCAGCGGGCTCGACGGGATCACACGGGCGCCGGCGTCGCCGCGGTCGATGCCGGGCGCGGCACGACGCCGGCGATGTCGGCCAGGGTCGCGCCGTCGAGCACGCCGAAGAAAGCGTGCAGCGCGCGCGCGAACACGCCGCGCAGCCGGCAGTCGGGCGTCAACGTGCAGCGGTTGGCGCGCTCGTCGAAACACTCGGCCATGCGCATGTCGCTCTCGCCGAGACGCACCACGTCGCCGATGCGGATCTCGCGCGCCGGGCGCCGCAGCCGCACGCCGCCGGCGCGGCCGCGCACCGTCTCGAGCAGTCCGGCGTGCGCCAGGTCGGCGACGATCTTCATCACGTGGTTCTTCGCCAGCGCCTGGCGTTCGGCGAGCTCGGCCACGGTGACCAGCCGGTCGTCGTGGCGGGCGCAGTACATCAGCACGCGCAGCGCGTAGTCGGTGTATTCGGCCAGCCGCATCGTGGTCCTCCGCGCCGCTCACATGCCCAGCGCGAGCCGCGCCGCCTCGGACAGGCGGTAGCGGTCCCACGGCGGGTCGAACACCAGCCGGACGTCGACCTGGGCGACCGGCGGCAGCGCGAGCACCTTGTTCGCGACCTCGTCGGCCAGCACCTCGCCCATGCCGCAGCCGGGTGCGGTCAGCGTCAGGTCGATCGCGACCTTGACGCGGCCGTCGTCCTGCGTTTCGATGTTGCAGGCGTAGATCAGCCCGAGCTCGACGATGTCGATCGGGATCTCGGGGTCGTAGCAGGTCTTGAGCGTGGTCCACACCAGTTCGCGCACCTGCTCGGGCGTCGCGTCGACCGGCAGCGTCGGCGGCGGCGGCGGCGCCTCGCGGCCGATCGCGTCGGCGTCGCGTCCGTCGATGCGCACCAGTTGCCCGCCGGCGACGACGCTGAAACTCGACCCCAGCGCCTGCGTGATCGTCACCGCGGTGCCTGCCGGCACCTCGACCGGCTCGCCGCTGGGCACGCGCCGCGCCTGCACCGCGCGCGTCGTGGTGGTCTTCTCCTGCTGCAGCCTCATCGCGGCGCTCCGTCGGCGGCACCGCCGCGCTCGCGGTCGACGACGATGTCGGGGTCCTCGTCGGCCGTGGCCGCACCCGCGAGCGCGTGCATCAGCGCGTGCCAGCCGAGCAACGCGCACTTGATGCGCCCCGGGTAGCGGCGCACCGCCGCGAGGCTGACGAGCTTGCCCAGGTCCGCCTCGTCGGGTTCGGCCTGCCCCGTCAGCACCGCGCGGAAGCGATGCTGCAGCGCGCGTGCCTCGGCCACCGGGTGGCCGCGCACGGCCTCGCTCATCATCGAGGCCGAGGCGATGCAGATCGCGCAGCCGCGGCCGTCGAAGCGGATGTCGCGCAGCGTGTCGCCGTCGACCTGCAGTTGCACGCGCACGTCGTCGCCGCACTGCGGGTTGCGTCCACGCGCCTCGTGCGTCGGCGCCGGCAGCGTGCCGAAGCAGCGCGGCGAACGCTTGTGCTCGAGCACCAGCTGCTGGTACAGGTCGAGGTCGGACACGCTCATCGCAGCATCTCCAAGGCCGCCGCGACGCCTTCGACGAGGCGCTCGACCTCGTCGTGGGTGTTGTACAGCGCGAACGACGCGCGTGTCGTCGGCCCATGGCCGAGGTGCTCGAGCAGCGGCTGCGCGCAGTGCCAGCCGGTGCGCACCGCGACGCCGCGGCCGTCGAGCACGGTGCCGATGTCGTGCGGGTGCACGTCGTCGACGGCGAACGACACGATCGCGGTGCCGCGTGCGTGGCGCGCCAACACGCGCACGCCGGGCAGCGCCGACAGCGCCGCCGCGGCGTGCTCGCGCAGCGCCTCGACGTGCGCGGCGATCGCGTCGCGCCCGACACCGTCGATGAAGTCCGCGGCCACCGCCAGGCCGATCGCGCCGCCGACGTTCGGCGTGCCCCCCTCGAGCCGCTGCGGCAGCTCCGCGAAGCCGGCATCGGTCTCGGACACCCACTCGACCATGTCGCCGCCCAGGCGCAGCGGCACCAGCCTGTCGAGCGCGTCGCGGCGGCCGGCGAGCGCGCCGATGCCCATCGGGCCGTACATCTTGTGCCCGGAGAAGGCCATCAGGTCGCAGGCCAGCGAGGTCAGCACCGGCACCTCGTGCGCCATGGCCTGCGCGGCGTCGAGCACGGTCAGCGCGCCGGCGTCGCGCGCCATCGCGAGCATCGTCTCGTACGGCGGGCGCTCGCCGCTGCCGTTGGCACAGGCGGTCAGCGCGAACACGCGCGTGCGCGGCGTCAGCAGCGGCGCCAGCGCCTCGGGCGCGAGCCGGCCCTCGGCATCCGGGTGCACGATGCGCAGCCGCGCGCCGCTGCGACGCGCGGCGAGTTGCCAGGGCACGAGGTTGGCGTGGTGTTCCAGCGCGCTGACCACGATCTCGTCGCCCGGGCGCAGCCACGCCGGCTGCAGCGCGCCTTCGCCGCCGCCCGACGGCATGCCGGGCAGCGACAGCCCCTGCGCGACGAGGTTCAGCGACTCGGTGGTGCCCGAGGTGAAGACGAGCTCGTGCTGCGCCCCGGCACCGACGAAGGCCTTCAGGCGCGCGCGCGCCGCGTCGTGCGCGTCGGTGGCGCGCTGGCTGAGCGTGTGCACGCCGCGGTGGATGTTCGCGCGGTCGTGGGTGTCGAAGCGGCGTATCGCGTCGATCACCTGCAGCGGCATCTGCGTGGTCGCCGCGTTGTCGAGGTAGGCCAGCGGCCGGCCGCCGACCTGCTGCGCGAGCAGCGGGAACGCGCTGGTCATCGCGTCGCCGCTGGGCAGGCGATCACCCATGACGGTCTCCCGCCGCACGGTGCAGGTGGTCGGCCAGCGCCGCCGCGAGCGCAGGCGTGGCGCCGACGTCGTCGGGCAGCGTGTCGTCGCCCAGCCCGCGCGCCAGCACCGCCGACGCCATGCCCTGCAGGATCAGCGCCAGCGCGGTCGCCTCGTCGAGGCCGCGCTGGCGCGCCAGGAACAGCGCGTCTTCCGGCAGCCGGCCCCAGGTGGCGCCGTGCCCGGCCTGCACCGCGTCGTGTTCGATCTCGAGCTGCGGCCGCAGCACGAGGCGCGGCGCTCCGGCGGTCGGGATGCCTGCGAGGTGCTGGCGCACGTCGGCGCCTTCGGCGCCCGGGCGCACGTGGGCGTGCAGGTCGCCGGCGGCCAGCGCCCGGCCGCGTGCCAGCGCGAGCACGTCGACCGCGCTCGCGCTGCGCGCGGCCGCGTGCACGGCACGCACCTGGCGGTCGACCTGGCTGCCGCGGTCGCCGTCGGCCAGCAGCACGCTGCCCGCGGTGGCGCTCGCGCCGACGCCGTCCAGTGCGACGAGCGTGCGCTGCAGGTGGTAGGCGCCGCCGGTGGCGAGCAGCGCCTGGCCGTAGAACGCGCCCGCGCCCAGCCGCGCGTGCACGTGGTGCGCCACGCGGTCTGCGGCGCCGGGCTGCACCTGCCGCCAGTGCTGCAGTCGGGCCCCGGCGCCCAGCTGCAGGTGCAGCTGCAGGTTCTGCACCACGTCGTGCCGGCACGCCGGGGCGTCGTCGCGCACGTGGGTTGTTGGCATGCGCGACGCGACTTGGTCGCGCACGTGGGTCTGGGGCATGCACGACGCGACTTCGTCGCGCACGTGCGTTTCGATCAGCACGCAGCGTGCCCCCGGCGCCAGCTCGACGACCAGCAGCGGGGCCTCGACCGTGTCGCGTGGCCGATGCCGCAACTGCAGCAGCAGCGGCGGCGCGCCGGCGTCGGCCGGGGCGGCGATGCGCAGCCGCAACCCCTGGCGGCACAGCGCACGGTGCGCCCAGGCGAACGGCGCTGCAGCGTCGTCGCCGGGCGCCGGCAGCCCGGCGAGCAGCTCGGCGCGTTGCGCCGGGTCGGCGGCGTCGAGCCAGCGTGCGTCGACCAGCCCCGGTGCGCCCACTGGGTGCAGCGTCCAGCCCGCGCCGGCCAGTGGCGGCGCGTCGCAGGCGGTGCCCTCGTCGCCGAGCCACACCGCGGCCGGCGGCGGCGGCATGACGCGGAACGCGTCGCCGCGGCGGAACTGCCAGCCGCCTTCGTCGAGCAGGTGCGCCCGTGCGGCGAGCGCGTCGGCGCGTGCGGTGTTCATCGCGCCCCCGCCGGCTCGGCCTCGCGCGGGCGCGACGCCGCGTAACCCTGCGCGGCGATCGCGCGAGCGAGTTCGACGCCGCCGGTTTCGGCGATGCAGCCCTCGCTCAGTCGCAGCACGCGGTCGGGGGCCAGCGACTCGATCAGCTGCAGGTAGTGCGAGACGACGACGAACGCGGTGCCGTCGCGTCGCATCGAGCCGACCAGCTCGACCAGCGCACGCACGCCGTCGACGTCGAGGCCCGAGTCGATCTCGTCGAGCAGCGCGACGCGCGGCTTGAGCAGCGCGAGCTGCAGCAGCTCGTTGCGCTTGCGCTCGCCGCCGGAAAAGCCTTCGTTGACCGGGCGGCCGAGCATCGCCTCGGGCAGCCCCAGCCGCGCGGCGCCGGCCTTGGCCTGGCCGAGGAAGTCGTAGGCGTCGATCTCGGGTTCGCCGCGCGCGGCGCGCTGCGCGTTCAGCGCGGTGCGGATGAACAGGTTGTTGCGCACCCCCGGGATGTCCGGTGGCGCCTGCAGCGACAGGAACAGGCCGGCGCGCGCACGCGCCTCGACCGGCATCGCGAGCAGGTCCTGCCCCGCCAGCAGCGCGTGCCCGGCGACCTGGTAGCGCGGGTGGCCGGCCAGCGCCAACGCCAGCGTGCTCTTGCCGCTGCCGTTGGCGCCCATCAGCACGACCAGCTCGCCGGCGTCGACGTCGAAGCCGACCGAGCGCAGCACGCGCGTCGCGCCGACGTCGACGCGCAGCTCGCGCACCGACAGCAGCGGCTCGCGGGGGGAGGTGGGGCGGTGCATCGTGTCTCCTCGTGGTGCGCCTGCGGCGCCGTTCATCCGACCGCGCCTTCGAGCGACACCGCCAGCAGCGCGCGTGCCTCGAGCGCGAATTCCATCGGCAGTTCGTCGAGCACCGCCTGGCAGAAGCCGCCGACGATCAGCGCCGTGGCCTCGGCTTCGTCGAGGCCGCGCTGGCGCGCGTAGAACAGCCGCTCCTCCGAGATGCGCGTCGTCGTCGCCTCGTGCTCGACGACGGCGTCGGCGCGCGCGGCGTCGACGGTCGGGAAGGTGTGCGCGCCGCAGTGCGCCCCGATCAGCAGCGAGTCGCACTGCGTGTGGTTGCGCGCGCCGGCGGCGGTGGGTGCCACGCGCACCAGCCCGCGGTAACTGTTGTGCGCGCGGCCGGCGCTGATGCCCTTCGACACGATGCGGCTCGTGGTGTCGCGGCCGAGGTGGATCATCTTCGTGCCGGTGTCGGCCTGCTGGCGGTGGTTGCTGACCGCGATCGAGTGGAACTCGCCGCTCGAGCCCTCGCCGCGCAGCACCACGCTCGGGTACTTCCAGGTGATCGCCGATCCGGTCTCGATCTGCGTCCAGGCCACGCGCGAGCGGCGACCCGCGGCGAGCGCGCGCTTGGTGACGAAGTTGTAGATGCCGCCGCGCCCGTCGGCGTCGCCGGGGTACCAGTTCTGCACCGTCGAGTACTTGATGAAGGCCTCGTCGTGCGCGACCAGCTCGACCACCGCGGCGTGCAGCTGGTGCTCGTCGCGCTGCGGTGCGGTGCAGCCCTCGAGGTAGCTCACCTCGGCGCCGGCCTCGGCGATGATCAGCGTGCGCTCGAACTGCCCGGTGTTGCGCGCGTTGATGCGGAAGTACGACGACAGCTCCATCGGGCAGCGCACGCCGGCGGGCACGTAGACGAACGAGCCGTCGGAGAACACCGCCGAGTTCAGCGCCGCGTAGAAGTTGTCGCCCGGCGGCACGACGCTGCCGAGGTAGCGTTCGACCAGTTCGGGGTGCTCGCGCACCGCGTCCGAAATCGAGCAGAAGATCACCCCGACGGCGGCGAGCTGCTCGCGGAAACTCGTGCCCACCGACACCGAGTCGAAGACCGCGTCGACCGCCACGCCGGCGAGCGCGGCGCGTTCGTGCAGCGGCACGCCGAGCTTCTCGTAGGTCTCGAGCAGCTTGGGGTCGACCTCGTCGAGGCTCTTCGGGGCGTGGGCCATCGACTTCGGCGCCGAGTAGTACGACAGCGCCTGGAAGTCGATCGGCTCGATCGCGAGCCGCGCCCACTCGGGCGGCGTCATCTGCTGCCAGCGCTCGAAGGCCGCCAGACGCCAGCGCAGCAGGAACTCCGGTTCGCCCTTGCGGCGCGAGATCTCGCGCACCGTGCCCTCGTCGAGCCCGGGGGGCAGCGAATCCGACTCGACGTCGGTGACGAAGCCGTGGCGGTAGGGCCGCTCGAGCGTTTGCTGCAGCGCGTCGGTGGACATCGGTCGGCAGGGTGGCGAAGGAGGTGCGTCGATAATACATGCGTCCGACATGCATCTTTCAAGCAACACCAACGGCGACACGGGATTGCGCGGTCGGCGGGTGTGCGCCGTCACCCGCGATCGCGCTGTCCGCGGCTCGCGCGACCAAGGCAGCGGCCGAAGACGCGCCCGATCAATCCCGGCGGCGGTCCGGACACGTCCGCGTGGACGATGTCGGGGGCCCGCGCGGGCGCTTGCCGGACCGCGTCCGTCGCCCGAAGGCCAGTCCTCATCCCCCCGCGGCAGGCGCGGGGCGGTACTCCGGCACCGACGCGGCCAGCAGCCGGCGCAGCGCGTCGACGTCGTCGGGCGGCGCCGCGTCGATCGCCGCGATCAGCCGCGGCAGGTCGAACGGCGTGGGCGCCAGCTGCACGCGCAGCACGCGCGGCGCGGTGGTGGGCAGCGTGCGGTCGGCGTCGGCGAGCAGTTCCTCGTACAGCTTCTCTCCGGGGCGCAGCCCGGTGAACTCGATCACGATCTCGTCGTCGCGTCGCCCGGCCAGGCGGATCATCTGCCGCGCCAGTTCGACGATCTTCACCGGCTCGCCCATGTCGAGCACCAGCACCTGCCCGGTCTGGCCGATCGCCGCGGCCTGCAGCACCAGCTGCACCGCCTCCGGGATCGTCATGAAGTAGCGGATCATCTCCGGGTGCGTCACGGTCACCGGGCCGCCCCGCTCGATCTGCTCGCGGAACTTCGGCACCACGCTGCCGCTCGAGCCGAGGACGTTGCCGAAGCGCACCGCGATGAAACGCGTCGCCGGATGTTCGGCCGCCAGCGCCGAGACGACCATCTCGGCGGCGCGCTTGCTCGCGCCCATCACGCTGGTCGGGTTCACCGCCTTGTCGGTGCTGATCAGCACGAAGCGCTCGGCGCCCGCCGCGGCGGCGGCGCGCGCCGCCTGCCAGGTGCCGAGCACGTTGTTGCGCACGCAGGCCGCTGCGTTGTGCGCCTCTTCCATCAGCGGCACGTGCTTGTACGCGGCGGCGTGGAACACCGCGTGCGGGCGCCAGCGCGCGAACACCGCCTGCAGCTGCGCCGCGTCCTTCACGTCGGCGATCTGCGGCACCAGCGGCAGCCGCGGCCAGCGCGCCGACAGCTCCTGCTCGACGGCGTACAGCGCGTACTCGCCGAGTTCGACCAGCACCAGCCGCGCCGGCGCGAAGCGCGCGATCTGCCGGCACAGCTCGGCGCCGATGCTGCCTCCGGCGCCGGTCACGAGCACGGTCTTGCCCGCCACGGTCTCGGCGATGCCGGCCTCGTCGAGGTGCACCGGCTCGCGGCCGAGCAGGTCCTCGGTGCGCAGCGCGCGCAGCCGCTCGATGCGCTCGCCGCCCTCGCGCAGTTCGGCCGCCGAAGGCACGGTCAGCATCGGCAGTCCGGTGGCGGCCGCCAGATCGAAGATCTCGCGCCGGCGCGCGCCGCGCACGCTCGGGATGGCGAAGATCAGGTGCGTCGCGCCGGCACGCAGCGGCGGCCGTGCAACGTCGGCCAGCGTCCCCAGCACCGGCACGCCGGTCACGCGCGCACCCTGCTTGGCCGGGTCGTCGTCGAGCAGGCCGAGCACGGTCCAGCCCTGGCGGTGGATGCCGGCCAGCAGCAGCCGCGCCGCGTCGCCGGCGCCCAGCACCAGCGCGCGCCGCACCTCGCCGTCGCCGGCGATCTGTGCGCGCGCGTGCTCGTAGAGCATGCGGTACGCCAGCCGCACCAGCGCGACGCCGACGAGCACGACGAACGGGTGCAGCGCCAGCACCGCGCGCGGGATCTCGACCAGCCCGAGCGCGCGCACGGCCAACGCGCCGATGACGCCGGCGCCGAGGCAGGCCAGAGAGATGCGGCGCAGGTCGCCGAAGCCGGTGAAGCGCCACAGCCCGCGCGGCACGCCGGCCAGCGCGAACGCCGCCAGGTACGCGGCGACGACGCCGAGCATCACCCACGCGTCGTAGCCGGCGCGCGCGCTCCACCAGCGCTCGAACCCGAGCCGGAACAGGTGCGTCAGCTGCCAGGCGACGACGACGATCGCGCCATCGACCGCCAGCGCCAGCGGCCGGCGGTGCGGGCGCAGCCGCGCCAGCGCGCGGTCGACGCGGTGCCACACCGTCGCACGCGTGGCGCCCGGCGTCACCGCCGCCCCCGCCCGAGCAGCACGCCGAGCGTGCGCAGCAGCACCGCGACGTCGCTGGCCAGCGTCGCGCGCCGCGCGTAGTCCAGCGACAGCGCGAGCTTGCGCGGCAGCAGCACCTCGACGTACTCGCGTTCGGGGTCGGCGGCGCGCGCGAGCTGCGCGTCCTCGTCGAGCCCGGCGAGCGACGCCGGGTCGGTGATCCCGGGCCTGAGCGCGAGCAGTTCGTCGCGCAGCGCCGGCGGGACCCGCTCGACGTAACGCGGCACCTCGGGGCGCGGGCCCACCAGGCTCATGTCGCCGCGCACGACGTCGATCAGCTGGGGCAGCTCGTCGAGGCGGCGGCGGCGCAGCCAGCGCCCGGCGCGCGTGATGCGCGGGTCGTCGCCGACCGTCAGCGCCGGCCCGCGCCGGGGCGCGTCGGCGACCATCGTGCGGAACTTGTGGATGCGAAACGTCCGTCCGCCGCGGCCGACACGCGGCTGGCGGAACAGCACCGGCCCCGGCGCGTCGAGCCGGATCGACGCCGCGATCACCAGCAGCAGCGGCGCCAGCAGCACCAGCGCGAGCGACGCGACGACGAGGTCGAACACGCGCTTGGCCATCGTCGCATCGCGCGCGCCGGTTCAGCGCAGCGCGTCGCGCACCGCGTCGATCACGCGCGCGACGTCGGCGTCGCCCATCGCCGGGTAGATCGGCAGGCTCAGCGAGCGCTCGTAGGCGCGCTGGCTGGCCGGGAACATCGCGTCGGCGAGGCCGTAACGCTCGCGCCAGTACGGCTGGCGGTGCAACGGGACGTAGTGGACGCTGCAGCCGATGCCGGCGGCGAACAGGCGCTCGATCAGCGCGTCGCGGCCGGTCGGCGCGTCGTCGGCCAGGCGCAGCACGTACAGGTGCCACGCGTGGGTGTCGCCGCTGACGCCGTGCGGTGGCGTGACCACCGGCAGGCCGGCGAAGCCTTCGTCGTACGCCGCCGCGATGCGGGCGCGCCGCTGCCGGAACGCGTGCGCCTTGTTCAGCTGCACACGGCCGATCGCCGCGGCGACGTCGGTCAGGTTGTACTTGAATCCGGGGGCGACGATCTCGTAGTACCAGGCCGGCGCCTTCGCGGTGAAGCGGTCGAACGCGTCGCGGCTGATGCCGTGCAACCGCATCACCCGGGCGCGCTGCGCCAGCGCCGCGTCGCGCGTGACGAGCATCCCGCCCTCGCCGGTGGTGATGGTCTTGTTGGCGTAGAAGCTGAACACCGTCGCGTCGCTGGCGAGCGTGCCGATCATCGCGCCGCCGCAGGTGGTGGGCAGCGCGTGCGCCGCGTCCTCGACCACCCTCAGCCCGTGGCGGCGGGCGACCGCGAGCAGCGCCGGCATGTCGGCCGCGAGCCCGCCGAAGTGCACCGCCACGACCGCCTTCGTGCGCGGGCCCACCGCGGCCTCGACCGCGGCGGGGTCGATGTTCAGCGTCGCGGGGTCGATGTCGACCAGCTGCACGTCGGCGCCGAGGTAACGCGCCACCTCGGCGCTGGCGGTGAAGGTGTGCGTGGTGGTGATGACCTCGTCGCCGGGGCCGACGCCCGCGGCCTCGAGCGCCAGGTGCAGCCCGGCGGTGGCCGAGTTGACGGCGACGCAGTGCAGCCGCTCGTCGCCGAGAAAGGTGGCGAACTCCGTCTCGAAGCGCTGCGCCTGCGGCCCGGTGGTCAGCCAGCCCGAGCGCAGCGTCTCGACGACGGCGGCGATCTCCTCGTCGCCGACCTCGGGGCGCGCGAACGGCAGGAACGGCAGGCCGCTCACGAGGCGACCCTGCGCGCTGCGCGCCGCGGGATTCGCGCCTGGGTGCGGCCCGGCGCGCTCATGTGTCGGCGACCCCGCCGCGCGCCGCGCGGCCGATCGCGTGGTACTCGATGCCGAAGCCGGCCATCAGCGCCGGGTCGAACAGGTTGCGTCCGTCGAACACCACCGGCTGCTTCAGCGCGCTGCGCAGCGCATCGAAGTCGGGGCTGCGGAACTCCTTCCACTCGGTGATGATCGCCAGCGCGTCCGCGCCTTCGAGCGCGGCCGGCGCGCTGGCGGCGTAGCTCAGGCCGGCCACGTCGCCGAACACGCGCCGCGCCTCGTCGATGGCCACCGGGTCGTAGGCGACGACGCGCGCACCGCGCTCGAGCAGTGCGGCCACCAGCACGCGGCTCGGCGCCTCGCGCATGTCGTCGGTGCCGGGCTTGAACGCCAGCCCCCACAGCGCGAACGTGCGCCCGTCGAGCCGGTCGCCGAAGCGCGCGACGATCTTGTCGACCAGCACCTGCTTCTGCCGCTCGTTGGCGCGCTCGACCGCGTCGAGCACCCACAGCGCCTGGCCGTGGTCGGCGGCGGTCCTCAGCAGCGCCTTCACGTCCTTCGGGAAGCACGAGCCGCCGTAGCCGGCCCCGGCGTAGAGGAACTGGTGGCCGATGCGCGGGTCGCTGCCGATGCCCTGGCGCACGCGCTCGATGTCGGCGCCGAGCTTCTCGGCCAGCAGCGCCAGTTCGTTCATGAAGCTGATGCGCGTGGCCAGCATCGCGTTGGCGGCGTACTTCGTGAACTCGGCGCTGCGCACGTCCATCACCAGCAGGCGGTCGCGGCTGCGCACGAACGGCGCGTACAGCGAGCGCATCAGCAACACCGCGCGCTCGTCGTCGGCGCCGACGATCACGCGGTCGGGGCGCATGAAGTCGTCGACCGCCGCGCCTTCCTTCAGGAACTCGGGGTTGCTGACCACCGAGAAGTCGACCTTGACGCCGCGCGCGGCCAGCTCCTCGGCGATGGCCGCGCGCACGCGGTCGGCGGTGCCCACCGGCACCGTGCTCTTGTCGACCACCACCTTGTAGTCGGTCATGCGCCGGCCGATCTGGCGCGCCGCCTCGACGACGTAGCGCAGGTCGGCCGAGCCGTCCTCGTCGGGCGGCGTGCCCACCGCGATGAACTGCAGCGTGCCGTGGCGCACGCCGCGGTCGACGTCGGTCGTGAACTCGAGCCGCCCGGCGGCCACGTTGCGCTGCACGACCTCGAGCAGGCCCGGTTCGTGGATCGGCAGCCCGCCGGCCTCGAGCACGCGGATCTTGCGCTCGTCGACGTCGACGCACAGCACGTGGTTGCCCATCTCGGCCAGGCAGGCCCCGGTGACCAGCCCCACGTAACCCGTCCCGACGACCGTGACCTTCATGCGATGAATCCTTGGTTGCTGCCTGGTGGCGGCCGGCGTGCGCTCGCGCCGGCGTTCAGCCCGGCTTGCCGATCCACGCCAGCCAGTGCGTGCGCAACGGCGGCAGCGCGTTGAGCAGCGGGTACAGCGCCGGATGCCGACGGCAGGCGAAACGCGCCAGCGGCGGCGCCAGCGTGACGCGCCAGCCGCGGATTGTGCCGTGCGGGAACAGCGACCGAACGCGCGCCGGCGTGACGCCGCGCACGTCGGGGTTGCGCGGGTTGTCGCGCGTGAAGTCGTACCACCAGACGCCGCCGCCGGGTCGCAGCCAGCGCCACATCGCATCGGCCAGCCGCTGCTGGAACGCGTCGTCGAGCAGCGACGAGAACACCGTCGACTGCAGCACCAGGTCCTGGCTGCCGGGCTCGACCGGCGCGTCGCAGGCGTCACCGAGGCCGAGCGCGACGCGCTCCGGCAGCCGTTCGCGCGCCGCGGCGTGCCGCGCGGGCAGCAGCTCGACGCCGGTGAGGTGCGCCGGCGCGAAGCCCAGGCGCAGCAGGTCGAGCAGCTGGCCGCCGTCGCCGCAGCCGACGTCGGTGGCGTGCCGCGCCGCGAGGTCGCGCCAGCCCAGCGCGGCGAGCCAGCGCAGCAGCACGCGCTCGCGTTCGAGCCGTGCCTGCCAGACGTCGGGCTGCAGCGGGTGGTAGCGCGGGTCGTCGGGCAGGCGCCTCGTGTAGCGCCCGCGCACCGCGGCGGGCTCGTCGTGCGGGGTCATCGCGTCAGCCTCGCGAAGCGCTCGCGCCCGTGGCCGCGGCGCCACGCGTCCCAGGCGCCGAGCAGGAAGCCGGCGCCGTACGGCAGCTGCTGCGCCACGATCACCGCAGGCAGCCGAGGCAGCAGCGCCCAGCCGGCGCGCGCCGCCACGGCCACCGACGTCGCCAGCACGAGCGCCGCGAGCGCCGCGAGCAGCGCGAGCAGCGGCGCGGCGGCGCCGCCGAGCAGCGCCAGCGCCAGCGCGGCGGCGACCGCGGCGACGAACATCCCCGGCAGCGGGTGCCGCCACGCCGCAGGCTGGCCGTGGCGGCGCATCACGAACGGCTTCCAGTAGCCGTACTGCAGCCACTGGCGCGCCAGCGCGCCCAGCGACTCGCGCGGGCGGTAGGTGCTGCGGATCGCCGGGCTCTGCCACACGCGTCCGCCGCCGCGCACGATGCGCAGGTTGTGCTCGTCGTCCTGGTTGCGCGCGAGCGTCTCGTCGAACAGGCCGAAGCGCGTGAACGTCGCGCGCGGCCAGCAGCCGAGGTACACGGTGTCGACCGGTCCGTCGTGTGTCAGCGACCGCGAGCGTGCGCCGCCGGTGACCCAGCGCGACTGGAACGCCGCGGCGATCGCGCGGCCCCAGGGCCCGTCGCCCTCGGCGCGCCACGGCCCGCCGACGTTGTCCGCGCCGGTGCGCTCGAGCGTGCACAGGCACTGCGCCACGTAGTCCGGCGCGTACGTGGTGTGCACGTCCATGCGCACGATCACCTCGCCGCGCGCGGCGTCCAGCGCGCGGTTCAGCCCGGTCGACACGATGCGCCGGGGGTTGTCGATCACCGCGAGCCGCGGCTCCCGGGCCGCGGCGGCGTCGAGCACGTCGCGCGTGCCGTCGTCGCTGGCGCCGTCGGCGACGACCAGCTCCATCGTCCAGCCCGGCGGCAGCCGCTGCGCGAGCGTGGCTGCGACGAAGGCCTGCACGTGCGCGCGTTCGTTGCGGCACGGCACGATCACGCTGACGACGCGCGGCTCAGCCATCGGCGCGCCCCAGCAGCTGCAGGTACAGCCGCCACATGCGGTCCATCTGCGCGCGGCGCGACGCGCGCGCCAGCGCGACGCCGCGGTTGTGCGCGCCCATCGCTTCGGTGCGGTCGCGGTCGCGCCACAGCGCGTGCAGCGCCTCGGCGAGCGCGACCGCGTCGCCGGCCGGCACGCGCAGTCCGCCGGCTTCGTCGACCCAGGCGCGGTTGGCCGGCAGGTCCGAGACGACGACGGCGCAGCCGCAGGCCAGCGACTCGAGCAGCGCCACCGAGGTCGCGTCGCTGGCCGGCACGCTGATCGACACGTCGGCGGCCTGCAGCGCCGCGACGAGCCGCGCGTCGTCGACGCGGCCGACGAACTCGACCACCTCGGCGCCCGGCTCGAGCAGCCCGAGCGCCGCGGCCTGGTCGCGCAGCACCGGCTCGAGCGCGCCGCCGCCGAGCAGCCGCAGGCGCAGCGGCGCCGCCGGCTCGCGCCGGTGCAGCCGCGCCACCGCCTGCAGGATCACGTCGACCTGATAGTTCGGCAGCCACTGGCGCAGGCTGACGAGCGTGAACACGCGTCGGTCGCGGGGCTGCGCCGGCGGCACGAAACGATCGGTGTCGGCGCCCCACAGCACCTCGTGGCACGGTGCGGCGACGCCGTGTCCGCGCATCGCGTCGATCAGGTCGGCGCTGTCGCCGGTCAGCAGGTCGGCGCGCCGCAGGATCCAGCCGGTGAGCGCGTGCTTCAGGCGGCTCTCGCGCGGCGTGACCAGCAGGTCGCTGCCCCACGCAGTGATCACGCACGGGCGCACCCCGCAGGCCGCGGCCCACAGGCCGTTGGAGGTCACGTAGTGGCCGTGCACGAGATCGGGGCCCACGGCGGCTGCGACACGGCGTACCCGAGGCAGCGCGAGCAGCCACCCGGGCGCGTCGTCGCCGGGGCGCACGACGTGCAGCGTCGCCGCGTCCAGCGGCGCCGGGCGGCGCGTCAGCACGTGGCACTCGGCGCCGCGCGCGCGCATTTCGCGCACCCAGCGCTGCAGATGCACGCTGTCGGCGTCGCCGACGAAGAGCAGCCGAGGCGGCCTCACGGCGCGGCCGGCGGCCCGGCCCAGGCCTCGTAGTGCGCGCGCATCTCGGGGTGGCGGTCGAGCAGTTCGCGATCGACCGTGCGCGTGTCGCCGACGACGCGCGCCGGATGCCCTTCGACGACCGCGAAGTCGGGCACCTCGCCGGTGACGTGGCTGTAGGCCTTGACGAGCACACCGCGGCCCAGCCGCGCGCCGGGGCCGATCACGCTGTGCGGGCCGATGAAGCAGTAGGCGCCGATCGTGGTCGGCGCCTGCCGGTAGCCCGGCGGCTGCGGGTGGCCGTAGAAGGCGCGTCCGGCGATGCGCAGCGCGTGGTGCGTCGAGTGCGTGAGCACCGACACGTGGTTGGTGATCTGGCAGCCCTCGCCGATCTCGAGCCCGCCCGACGCATCGATCAGGTTGAAGTGGCCGATGAACACGTGGTCGCCCAGCCGCAGCCGGTGTGGATGGCCGACCTCGGCGTGCGTGCTCACGCGCGTGTGCGCCAGCCAGCGGCCGTCGGCGTCGCGCCAGCCGTAGACCATGCGCGGCGCGACCAGCCGCCGCCACCAGCCGAGCAGGATGCGCATCACGGGCGTCGTCACGGCGCCGATTGTGGGTCCGGCGGACGCTGCCACAGCGCGCGCAGCGGCAGCCCGGTGGCCCGCAGGAACAGCGCCAGCGCGAACACCATCGCCAGCGCGTAGCTCGCACTGGTGCTCAGCGCCGCGCCCGCCAGCCCGTGCTGCGGCACGGCCCACAGGCAGCCCAGCGAGTTCAGCGTCAGCGACAGCGCGGCGATCCACGCCGGCCATTGCGGCCGGCCGAGGTGGTTCGTGAAATACGCCGACAGCCCCGACGCCGCCGCGTACAGCACGACCCCGGGCATCAGCAGCGCCAGCGGCCGCCAGGCGCCGGCGTAGGCCACGCCGAGCAGCGGCGGCAGCAGCGCCCACGCCGCCAGCACGAGCAGCGGCGCCGCTGCCAGCGCCGCGGCGACGCCCCAGCGCGCGGCCGCCAGCGCGGTGCGCGCGGCGCGCGCCGCGTCGCTCTCGCCGATGCGCCGGTACGCGGCCACGCTCAGCGCCGCCGACAGCAGCCACGGCAGTTCGGCCACCTGCACCGCGACTGCGTAGACGCCGGTCGCTTCGATCCCCGCGCCGCGCTCGACGAGGAACAGCGGCACACGGTAGTTGAGCACGCCGACCACGTTGGCCGCGCCGACCGCGACGACGAAGCCGAGGTCGCGGCGCAGTGCGACGCGCTGCGCCGGGCGCGACGCGGGTGCCTCGCGCAGCGCCCACGCGGTGGTGCCCAGCGCCACGAACACGCGCGAGGCCACCCACGCCGCGAGCACGTCGAACCATCCGGCGGCGTCCCCGCGCCACGCGGCGAGCAGTGCGAGCGCAACCAGCGCCACCAACGGCAGCGCGACCTGCGGTGCGGCCAGCTGCGCCATCCGACCACGACCGAGCCACAGCCCGCTCGCGGTGGGCACCAGCAGCAACAGCGGCGCGGCCGGCGCCAGCCACACCAGGGCGCCGTACGTCGTGCCTTGCGCGACGACACCCAGCGCCCACAGCGCCAGCGCCGCGACGCCGCCGGTGGCCAGCGCCACCACCAGCCAGGCGCGCAGCGGCGCGCCCGGGTCCTCGCCGTGGTGCGACACGCGGCGCGCCAGCGCCAGCCCGAACCCCGAGCACAACGTCAGCAGCACCGCCTCGGCGGCGAGGAACAGCGCGAAGGCACCCTGCACCGCGGGGCCGAGCCGCGCCACCACGACCATCAGCGCCAGCCCCAGTGCCATCGCCGCCACGCGCGCCGCGAGGTGCACGCCCGCGCCCTGGGCAAGACCGGCGAGCGACATGGGGCGGTGGGTGGCGTGGTCGGGGGGTGGACGGACGGGCGGCGCATTGTCACCGACGCCTAAAATCGCCGGCCCACTTCGAAGCCGCCATGAACGACGCTGCACGCCCCGTCCTGCCCGAACTGACCGCCGACGAGAACAAGCTCATCGAGCAGCGGCGCGAGAAGCTGGCCACGCTGCGCCGCCACGGCGTCGCGTTCCCCAACGACTTCAAGCCCACGCACGACGCCGCCGACCTGCAGCGCCGCTACGCGCAGATGCCCAACGACGAACTCGAGCCGCAGGCGGTGCGCGTGCGCATGGCCGGGCGCATGATGCTCAAGCGCATCATGGGCAAGGCCAGCTTCGCGACGCTGCAGGACGGTTCGATGGGCACCACCGGCGGGCGCATCCAGCTGTTCGTCGGGCGCGACGGCCTCGGCGAGTCGGCCTACGAGGCGTTCAAACACTGGGACCTCGGCGACATCCTCGGTGCCGAGGGCACGCTGTTTCGCACCCGCACCGGCGAGCTCAGCATCAAGGTCGATGCGCTGCGCCTGCTCGTCAAGAGCCTGCGCCCGCTGCCCGACAAGTTCCACGGCATGACCGACCAGGAACAGAAGTACCGCCAGCGCTACGTCGACCTGATCACCGACGA
>CAZUBF010000020.1:0-34224 GCA_964618555.1 uncultured Azohydromonas sp. | reverse complement strand
GACCCGGCGCTGACCGAACTCACGGCGGCGTGGCAGCAGTTCCTGGCCACCGCGGGGCTGGTCAACGCACCGCCGCGGCGCGAGCTGATGCTCATGCCCACCGGCGGCGTGTTCGCCGAAGCCGTGCTGGGCCGCTCGGTGGCCGCGGAGAAGCTGGACGTCACGCGTTTCTTCGACTGGCAGGAGTCTCCGATCCCGCTGGTGGCCAGCGAGATCGCACCGCTCGAAGCCGGCTCGCGCGCCGACGACGAGGACCTCACGCCCACCGGGCCGTCGGCGCCGGTGATCAACATCCAGGCGCCGACCGCGCTGCCCGACCCGGCCGGGCTCGCCGCCGTGCTCGGCGCGCTGGGAGCGAAGAACCTGTTCAACGACCTGAGCGGCGCCGATGCCACGCTGAAGCTCGCGCAGGCGTTGCAGAAGGTCGGCGCGGCCGGCGCCACCTCGGGCGGCGCCCTCGCCGCGCAGACGCTGAAGACGGTGATGGAACAGAACACGGAGCGCCTGCGCACCGCGGCGAAGGTCGCGGCGGCGATGGCGGGCGTGCCGACGGCGGGCGGCGGCGGCGATGCGAAGAAAGGCGACGCCAAGGCGTCGAACACGGTGGCTGGCGGGCTGGAGAACCGTGCCAAGGAGATCGACCAGTCGAAGCCGAAAGCCGATGCGCAGGGCGGCAACGCGCGTCCTGCGGCCACCGAGCTGCAGCAGCGTCAAAGCGGTGCGCAGGCCGCCGACACCGCCGCGAAGATCGTCGGCGCCGTGACCCGCGGCACGCAGGCGAGCGAGTCGGCTGCGGCGACGCCGTCGTCCACCGCGGCGGGCCCGCGCCGGCTGACGCTCGAGCTTCGCGGCGCTCAGGCGCTGCGCGATGCGGCGCTGTTCGACCACCTGCCGGTCACGCTGCAGCTGCAGGTGAAGGAACGCGACGGCACGCTGATCGCCGGCCGTTCCGGCATCGACGGTGGCAGCACCGCCACGCTGCCGGTGGCCTCGTCGTCGCCGTCGCTGTTCGTCGAGGTGAGCCTGGTCGTGCAGGCCAGCTGGCCGACCGCGCGGCCGCTCGTGCACCGCCGCGTCGCCAGCGTCGACCTGGCGCGCGTGAAGAACACGCTGCGGCTCGACGTGGTGCTGCAGTTCCAGCAGCACCAGCAGTTCATCGCCGCCGGCCCGCCGGCGCCGAGCGACGCCCAGGTCGTGGAGGTGCTCACGAAGGTGGCCTTCGACCTGGGCACGATCTTCAGGAAGCCCGTGGTCGAAGCCAACGCGGCCGGCGAGTTCGTCGCGCGCTTCGCGCAGCTGGCGGCGATGCGTGTCGACTTCGTCCCCGACTGAAGTGGCACGCCCCCACAGCGCCTTCGGCGCCTGCCCCACGCGGTGCGCCGCCAGCGCACCGCCGGATGCACGTCGGCCGCTGAATGGTCGCGGGCGCATGCGTCGCGGGTCACGCAATGCGCAGTGGAACAACCGACATGGAGGTGCCGCATGGCCACCACCCCCCTCGGCGCGGCCGGCCTGGCCGGCCTGCTGGGCGACCAGGCGCGCGTGCGCGTGCGCAACGCGACGACCACCGACGACCTGGCGTCGGTGGTCGCCGTTGCGCTGGCGCGCCACGCCGACGACGGCAGCGTGCGCACCGACGTCGAGTTCGGCCTGGACCTCGCCGCCGGCGAGGAGGCCTACTTCGAGCCGCAGCCTGCGTCGACCGACGCGCCGGCGCTGCTCGAGCTGCTGCTGCGCGTGCGCATCGACGCCGGCAGCCCGGCGTCGACCGATGGCGAGGCCGCACTCGTCGACCTGTACCTGACGGCCGAGCCCGCCGGCGCCGGCGAGGCGGCGCGAGGCTTCGATTGCGGCATCCGCCGCCACGACGGCGAGATCGAAGCCGACGAGCAACTGGTGCCGGGCTTCGCCGAACTGGCCGCGTTCGCGCGTGCCGTGCGCTGAGGAGACGGACCATGGCCATCGACCCGCGCACTTTTCTGAAGAGCGACAGCGCTGCGCTGACGGGCGATGCGCTGATGCAGGCGCGCCCCGAGGTGCTGCGCGGCGTCGACGCGACGCAGCAGGCGGCGCTCGAGGCGCTCGAGATCCGCACCGTGTTCGACCTCGCGGCGTCGGCCGCCTTCGGCGCCGCGCGCCGCCTGCTGCTGCTGCAGAACGACGCGACGCAGCCCGAGGCGCAGCTGCAGCGGGTCGCTTCCGACGTCGCCGACACGCCCGCGGGCGTGCCGGTGGCCGAGCTGGCGCTGCTGCCGATCCAGGCGCTGAAGGCCGTCGGCGCGCAACGCGCGCCGGGCTTGCGCACCGCGCTGGCCACCGTCACCGTGCGCGACCTCGCGCTGTGGCCGCCGTACCTCGCGGCGCGCGCGCTGCTCGCCGATCAGCTGGCCGGCGGCGATGCGCTTGCGGTGGGCGACCCCGGCACGCCAACGGAGCTGCTGCCGAAGAACGGCGCCTTTCCGACCGAGCGTGTGCTCTACCGCCGGCTGCTGATCGACACCGTCAGCGACGCCGGCGTGCAGCCGCTGGAGCAGGCCGGCGACGCGATCTCGCTGAACGACGTGCTCGCCGGCAGCGCGCAGGGCTTCACCCGCGTCGCCAGCGGCGCGCTGCTGACCTTCAGCCAGGACTGGTTCGCGCAGGGCGTCGCGCTGGGGCAGCTGCTGCACTGCCTGTCGCTGGCGCCGGGCGAGAGCACGCGCATGGCGATGATCGACTGGTCGCGACAGAGCCGCGGCAGCGGCACCGAGGACATCGACGAAGCCGAGCGCCTGGCCAACGCCACCACGCACCAGCGGGCCCTGTCGGAAGTGACCGAAGCCACCGCGCGCGAGGTGCAGGGCGGCAGCACGCGCACCCAGAGCAGCTCGAGCGCGTCGCAGAGCGGATCGGCGCTGGGCTTCGAAATCGGACCGATCGCCTTCGGCGGCTCGTCCGGCGGCGGCAGCACGAAGACCGAGGCGCTGACCGTCACCAGCTCGTTCGGCCGCCGCAACCTGGCCGCCAGCGTCGCGCAGCAGATCAACGACGTCAGCCAGCAGCAGGCCAGTGCGGCACGCAGCCGGCGCGCCAGCGTCGTGCAGGAGGTGGCGCAGAGCGAGCACGAGGCGCTGTCCACGCGCGTGGTGTGCAACTACAACCACATGCACGCGCTGAACGTGCAGTACTACGAGGTCGTGCAGGCCTTTCGCGTGACGACCACGCTGCAACGCGCCGAGCGTGTCGTCTTCGTGCCGCTGAAGCGGGTCGACTTCGACGACGCGCTGGTGCTCGAGCGCTGGCGCGCGGTGCTCGCCGACGCGGCGCTGACCGACGACGTCCGCCGCCAGCTGACGACCGAGTTCGGCGTCGTCGAGGTGGTGCCGAACGTGCCGCGGCTGCGCATCGGCGAGGCCGTGCTGACGACGGCGCTGCGCGGCGCCGAACTGGTCGGCACCCTGTCGGCCGCGACGGTCGCTGCGGCGGCGGCCTCGGCGCGCGCCGCGGCCGGCACGGCGGAAGCGACCACCCTGTCCTCCACCCTGCCCTCCACCCTGCCCTTGGCGTCGCGCCTCACGTCGCGGGTGTTGGGCGCCCGTCTGACGGAAGCGAACATCCGCGTGGAGGCGCTCGCCACGGCGCCGCCCGAAGCGGCGGCCGCCGCCACCGAGGCCGTGCGCGACCTGCGCTTCGATCTCGGCCCGCCGCAGTCAGGCGCCACGCTCACCGCGCTGAAGGGCTTCGACGCGCGCCAGCTCGGCCGACTGGCGTCGCTGTCGGGCCGCACGCTGCTGCGCAACGCCAGCGACGCGGTGTTCGTGCCCGACGAGGCGCGGCTGCACGGCGTGGCGGTGCTGAACGCGCGCGCCAGCGGCCTGCAGGTGCGCACGCGCAGCGGCGCCGAGCTGCCCGCCACGTCGACGAGCCCGGGGCAGATCACGCTGGCCGCGCCGGCGCGCATGGCCGACCTGCGCGGCGTGCAGGTGCTGCTGCGCCCCGACGACCAGCCGGGCGCGGCCAAGCTGCGCCTGCTGCTCGACATCGGCGGCGCGGCGCTGCCGCTGGACGTGCCGGTGCAGCTGCCCGCACCGGGCCAGGCGGCGGAGATCGTGCGCTTCGAGGCGGTGCGCGCCGCACCCGCGCTGCTCAAGCACCTGCGCGACAACGCGCTGCACTACAGCCGCGCCGTGTTCGAGCGGCTCGACGCGACCACGCTGTCGGGGATGCTGTCGCGTTTCACGCTGCGCGGCGTGCCGCTGGGCGCGCTGGTCGACCCGCAGCCCGTGGCGCTGGTGGCCAACGCGCTGGTGCTGCGCCTGAACCTGCCGGCGCGAGGCGCGGTCGAGAACCCGGCGCTCGCCGCCGAGGTCGAGGCCTGGCAGGGCTTCCTGCTGCGGCGCGGCCTCGACCGGCCGGTGCCGCAGTCGCAAACCGTGCCGCTGCCTTCGGGCGGCGTGTTCGCCGAAGCGGTGCTCGGCCGCTTCAACAGCGCCGAGAAGATCGACCTGACCCGCTTCTTCGACTGGCAGGCGTCGCCGATCCCGCTGACGCCGCCGGACATCGCCGCGCTGCCTTCGGGCAGCCGCCGACGCGCGGTCGACCTGAGCACCAGCGCGCTCGGCGCGCCACTGCTCAGGCAGACCGAGGCCACGGCGCTGCCGGCCGGCGTCAACTCGGCCGCGATCCTGGCCGCGTTGCAGGCGGGCAGCCCGTTCCGCGACCTGTCGCCGGTGATCGCCGCCACGGCCGGCCTGGCGCAAAGCGGCAGCGAGTTGAGCGGCGCCGGCGCCACCGCCGCGGCCACGCAGGCGGCGAACACGCTGCAGACGGTGATGGCGCAGAACACCGAGCGGCTGAAGATCGCCGCCGACCTCTTCACGGCGACGCAAGGCGCCGGCCAGGGCGACGCCGACAAGGCCAAGGCCAGCCCGACCGCCGCCGGGCTGGCGATGACCACCGCCGACCGGCAGGACAAGGCGGCGCAGAACGCCGCCACGCCGGCGCAGGCCGCTGCCGGCGCGGGCGGGGCGACGCTGGAGCAGCAGGCGCAGTCGGCGCAGACCGGCAGCAGCGGCGCCACCGCCGCGCAGCAGGCGATCGACCAGGTGCTGTCGGGCACCGCCGCGGAGACACCCGCGCCGCCGGTGCCGGCGCCAGCGCAGCGCCGCGGCGGCCGGCGCGTGCAGCCGAGCACGCCGGCCACGCCGTCGCCGGCGGGGGGTCTCGGTGGCATCGTCGGCGGCATCGTCGGCGGCATCGTCGACAGCATCGCCTCGGTGCGGCCCGACGTGCGGTTCAGCGTGTTCTTCCTGCCGGCGCCGGGCGCCAAGCTGCCCAAGGGCGAGCGCCGGCTGCGCATCGTCGACGCGTCGGGACGTACCGTGCTGAGCGTGTCCACGCAAGGCGACTCGATCGAGGGCACGCGCCCGGCGACCGACCAGCCGGTGGAGTTCCAGGTCGAGATCCGCAACGAGAACCCGACCTTCTCGCTGACGACGCAGCGCCGGATGGTGACGCCGCGAGGGCTGGATGCGAGGGACATCCTGCAAGTCAGGCCGGTGCTGGTCAAACGCGAGGTGCTGATTCCCGATGGCGGGTTTGCCGAGCTCGTGGCCGACGAAGCCCGGTTGCTCGCGCTGCCGCAGGTCCAGCAGGCGTTCGCGACGGAGCTGCCGCGTCTCGCGTCGGGGCCGAGGGCCGAGTTGCGCGGCGACAAGGTCTTCGTCGTGCTCTCGGTGTTCGGCACCGGCCTGGCGCACCGTCAGATCCTGGCCTGAGGGTCGCACCGCGGGCATCGCGACGCAGGGCGCTGCCCTGCCCGGGCCAGGTGTCCACGCCGCCCGCGTGACCGACTGGCCCGGCACGAGCAACGGGCAGGCCCACGGCCCCGACGAGCCGTGCCGCACTCGGCGCGCCGCTGCGGGCGGCCACGTCGCCACGACGCCCGGGGCGCCAGCCCCGACCGACAAGTCGCGCCGGACGTCCGATCGGCGCGGATGCGGGTATGCCCGCCGTTCACAGATGCTTTGGCGAGCACTGCCTTGTACCTGCGGTGTGCGCTTTTCATACTGGCCGCGCACTTCAATGGCGTCGGCGAGCCGACCATCACTCCACGGAGACAGGGAACATGAACGTCACACGAAAACTCCTTGCGGCGTGCACCGTCGGGCTGGCCTGCACCACGGCGTTCGCCCAGACCGTGCTCAAGCACTCGAACTGGTTTCCGGAAGGCCAGGTCATGCGGGTCAAGGTCGTCGAGCCCTGGATCGCCGAGGTCGCGAAGGTCACGAACGGTCGGGTGAGGATCGAAACGCTGCCCAAGGTCGTCGGCAGTGTGCCGGGACAGTACGACGTCGCACGCGACGGCCAGGCCGACCTCGTCATCTTCAGCAACGGGTACACGCCGGGACGCTTCGACATCCTGGAAGTCGGCGAACTGCCGTTCATCGGCGACCGAGCGGAAGTCGTCGGTCCGGCCCTGCACCGCTTCTACTCCAAGCACGTCGCACGCTACGGCGAGTACAAGGGTGTGCACCCGCTGGCGGTCTTCGTGGTCGCGCCGCCCCAGCTGTTCAACAGCAAGCGTGCGCTGCGTTCGGTGGCCGACTTCAAGGGCCTGAAGATCCGCAGCAACTCGCAGGGAACGACGACGGCCCTGACCCTGCTCGGGGCGGTGCCGGTGTCCAAGCCCGCGACAGAGACCTACGAGTTGATGTCGTCGGGCGTGCTCGATGGCACCGTGATGCCCCCGGAATCGATCCTCCCGTTCAAGCTGGTGGAGCACTCCAACTTCGCCACCGTCATTCCCGGTGCGCTGACCAACTCCATCCTGACTCTGGCGATCAACGAGAACCGCTGGAACTCGCTGTCCCAGGAGGACCGCGACGCCATCACCAGGATCAGCGGGGAGGTTTTCGCCCGCAACATCGGACTGGCCTACGTCGCGGGCAACGAGGCGGCGTGGGACGCCATGCGCAAGGCGGGCAAGTCGATCGAGACGGCGAGCCCGGCCATGGTTGCGGAGATGACCCGGCTGCTCAAGCCGATGGAGGTCAGCTGGGCCGAGAAGGCGCGCCGCAAGGGAGTCCAGGAACCCGAGAAGCTGCTCGACGCCTTGCGCGCCGAGGTGGCCGCGGTCGCCGCCGGGCGTTGACCACATGGCCGCCCGCCGGTCGCCGGCTGATCGTGTCGCCGGGTGGATGGAGCACACCGCCTCGGGCCTCCTGGCCGGCATGATGGTCCTGGTGCTGATCGACGTGGTGCTTCGCAACGTCGCCGATCGGCCGCTGCCCTGGGGGACCGAGGTGCTCGAGGTGGTGCTCGGTGCGATGGTCTTCCTCGTGTACCCCGTCCTGGCAGCGCGCGGTGGCCACGTGACGGTGGACCTGATCCACGTCGGGCCGCGCCTGCAGCGCGTCCAGCGCGTCGTGGCCGAGCTCGCCGGCGCGGCCTTGTTCGGCCTGCTCGCCTGGTGCCTCGCGCGGCAGGCTCTGCGCGCCGCCGACTACGGCGACGGCACCCCGATGCTGAAGATCCCCTTCTCGGCGGTTCTCGGCGGCATGGCGTTGCTCGCCCTGCTTGCCGCGTTGGCCTCGCTCGTGCGCGCGGTGGCCGCACTGCGGCGGGCACCGACGGGACGACTGCCCGCGGCGATACCGGAGCGGTCCTGATGTTGGCCACGAGCCTCGGATTCGCCGTCGCGTTTGCGCTGATCCTCTTTCAGACACCGATCGCCATCGCGTTGGGTCTGGTCGGATTCGCCGGCTACATGTCCCTGTCCGGCCTGACCCCGGCGATCAGCATGGTCGCCACGGTGACGCGCGACAGCACGCTGGTCTATTCGATGATCGTGTTGCCGCTGTTCGTGCTGATGGGCAACCTGGTGGCCGGAGCCGGCATCTCGGGCGACCTGTTTCGCGCCGCGCAGAGTCTCTTCGGTCGGCGCCGGGGGAGCCTGGCCATGGCCACCGTCGTCGCCTGCGGCGGTTTCGGCGCGATCTGCGGATCGAGCGTCGCGACCGCGGCGACGATGGCCCGGGTGGCCGTTCCGGCGATGCGCCGGCTCGGCTACAGCAACGCCCTGTCGTCGGCCGCGGTGGCCGCCGGCGGGACGCTGGGTATCCTGATCCCGCCGAGCATCATCATGGTCGTCTACGGCATCGCGACCCAGACGCACATCGGCCAGCTGTTCGCCGCGGGTGTCGTGCCCGGGCTGATCGCCGTCGCCGGCTACGTCCTTGCCGTCAAGTGGACCGTGTGGCGTGACCCGAAGAGCGCCCCGCTCGCCGACGAGTCGTCGCGGCAGGAGACCTGGCGGCTCGTCCGCACGCTGTGGCCCGTCGCCGTCATCTTCGCGGTGGTGATGGGCGGCATCTACGGTGGAATCTTCACCACGGTCGAGGCCTCGGGCATCGGCGCCTCGGCCGCCATGGCGTTCGCGCTGAGCCGGCACGACCTGGGGTGGTCGGCGCTGTACGCGATCCTGCTCGATACGGCGCGCACATCGGCAATGATGTTCGCGATCATTCTCGGCGCCGCGCTGTTCGGCGAGTTCGTCAACCAGACGGGCATCCACGAGGCACTGCTGGCCATCGTGAAGGGCAGCGGGCTTCCGGACTTCGGTGTCGTGCTGCTGATCATCGTCATCTACCTGCTGCTCGGCTGCGTCCTCGAAAGCCTCTCGATCATCCTGCTGACGATCCCCATCTTCTTCCCACTCGTCCAGGCGATGGGTTACGACCCCGTGTGGTTCGGCATCCTGATCGTCGTGGTGGTCGAGATCGGTCTGATCACGCCGCCGATCGGCGTGAACCTGTTCGTCATCCGCTCGGTCGTGCCCGATGTCCCGATGGCCACCATGATCCGGGGAGTCGTTCCCTTCATCGTGGCCGACCTGATCCGCGTGCTGCTCATCGCGGCCGTGCCCGCCGTAACCCTGTGGCTCCCGCACCTGCTGTTCCCGGCCACCCCCTGACGACGACTTGCCGACGGCCGTGTCCGACGCTTTCGAACTGTCCGCCCAGGACGATCTGTTCGTCCACCAGATTGCCGAGCCGGTGCGCCATGTCGGCACGAGCGACCGCAACTTCTACGATCGCCACTACTTCAACGTACATGCGTGCAGCGACGAGTTCTTCGTCATCTTGGGGCTGGGCCAGTATCCGAACCTGGGCACGCAAGACGCCTTCGTCTCCCTGCGCGAGGGACGGCGCCAGACGACCCTGCGCAGCTCACGCCGGCTCGGCGACCGGGGCGACATGTCCTGCGGCCCGTTGCGCATCGAGGTGCTCGAGGGCCTGAGGCGTCTGCGCGTCGTGATCGGACCGAACGACAGCGACATCGAAGCCGACCTGACGTTCGTCGGCACGCACGTCCCCCGGCTCGAACCCCGCCAGGTGCACCGGCGCAACGGGCGCATCATCCATGACGTCCTGCGCTACTGTCAGACCGCACGCTACGAAGGATGGATCCGCTGCGGCACGCGCACCTGGGATGCCGCGGACGCCCCGTTGCGCGGGTACCGCGACCGCAGCTGGGGAATCCGGGCGATCGGACGGCCGGAGCCGCACGACGCCGAAACCGATGGCGCGCCGTCGCTCAGCAGGCTGTTCGGCGCCGCGCACTGGCGCCGCCTGCACATGGCTTGCCAGTTCGACGACTTCACGGTCAACGTCAAGCTCCACGAGGATCCGTCGGGCCACCGCTCGCTCGAGGAAGCGGTGCGCTTGTGGAACGATGGGCGCCCGCCGGAGCTGCTCGGTCGACCGCACTGGGAGATCAAGCGCTGGAGCAAGGACCGGCGCTTCGTCGAGGAGGCCCAGGTCGTCTTCACCCTCCCCGGCAGGGCGGACACGGTGCTGGCCGTGCACCAGCTGCTGCCGCTGTATCTCGAGGCCGGCACGGGATACGGCAACCGGCCCGAGCTGCCCTGGATCCACGGTCAGTACCGCGGGCCGTGGGTGACCGACGTCGTGAGCTTCGACCTCGACGCCCCCGACCCGACGCTCGCCGGACCGATCGACTGCCTCGCCGAGACCTCGTTCGACGGACGCACCGGCCACGGTCTCTTCGAGTACACGATCTTCGGAGCGATCGACGGCTTCGCGGGGCCGGGGCACTTCAATGCGCGGCCGGGATCCTGAATGGGGATCGTCGACGATCCCGACGTCGACCTTCGATCGCTGGCCGCGCGGTTCTCGGCGTGGCTGCGCGATCGCACCGAATATGCAGACGCACAGGTCCGCTCGCTGACGCAGGCCAGCCGGTCGAACGGCTTCTCGAACGAGACCTACCGCGTCCGGGTGACGAGCACGGCGCGCGGTGACGAAGACCTGATCCTGCGACTGCCTCCGGCGCGCACCGGCCTGTTCCCGAGCTACGACATCGCGCGGCAGTACGCCTTCATGGCGGGTCTGCAGGCGGCAGCCGGTCTGCGCATGGCGGCCTGCCGATGGGTCGAGTCCGATCCTGCACCCTTGGGTCGTCCCTTCTTCGTCACCGCCTTCGTCGAAGGTCGCGTGGCCGCGGACAGCCCCAGCTACGTTCGCGGCGGCTGGATCGTCGACGCGAACCCCGAGCAGCGTCGCCGCCTCTGGGACTCCAGCATCGAGCAGCTGCAGCGGCTGGCACGTACGCGCTGGCAGCCGGCGGGACTGGAACGGTTCGACTGGCCGGACCGGAACTGCTCACGATTCGAGCAACACGTGCGCATGTGGTCGCGGCTCGCCACCTGGGGGCACGCACAGCTTCCCCGCGACGGCGCGGACCCGTTGCGCGAGGAACTCGAGGGCTGGCTGCTGGCCCGACGACCAACCTCTGACGTCGCCGGCGTCGTCTGGGGCGATGCCCGGTTCGGCAACATCATCTACCGGGACTTCGAACCCGCGGCGCTGCTCGACTGGGAGCTCGCGGTGATCGGCGACCCGCTGATCGACCTGGCCTACCTGCTGTTTCACGTGCACCTGACCGAGCTCGTGCACGGCGACGCGGCAACACCGGGTCGGATGAGCGGCTTCCGCGGTGACGAGGACACCGTCGCCCGGTACTGCGAGGCCACGCAGCGCTCGCCGCGCGACTTCCGGCTCTGCTGGCTCTTCAACGCCTACAAGATGCTGTGCATCTGGCAGTGCAAGGCCGCGCTGATGGTGCGCACCGGCGTCTGGTCGGTCGACCAGGCGCTGTCGGCCCGGCGCGGCGAGGTGCTGCGGCCGTCGATCGGCACGGTGCTCGCCGGCGATGCCGACAGCGCCTACCTGCGGCTTTCGGAGCAGCGAACCGACCCGCGCCGGTGAACCGGCCGGCGCGGCCACCCGCGTCAGACGGTCGCGGTCTCCTGCCGGCGGAACCGCACCGGCAGACGCTTGAGCCCGCCGACGAACGAGGTCTCGACCCATGCCGGTTCACCGTCGAGTTCGAAGGCTTCGACGCGCGCCAGCAACTCGCGCAACAGGGCCTGCAGTTCCATCTTGGCCATGAACATGCCCAGGCACACATGGGCACCGAACCCGAATCCGAGATGACGGTTCGGGTTGCGGTCGACCTTGAAGCGGAACGGCTCGGCGAACACGTCCTCGTCGCGGTTCGCCGAGGGGTAGCACATCATCAGGTGCTGACCGGCCTTGATCTCGCGGCCGCGCAGGGTGTAGTCCTCGGTCGCCGTGCGGAAGAAGTGCTTGACCGGGGACACCCAGCGCACCATCTCGTCGACCGCCGAGGGCACGAGCTCGGGGTGGGCCTTCAGCTTGCGCCACTCGTCGGGGTTGCGGATCAGCTCGAGCAGGCCGCCGGCCGCGGTGGCGCTCGTGGTGTCGTGCCCAGCGCTGGCCAGCGCGACGTAGTAGGACGACGCCTCGTGGTGGCCGATCGGCTCACCGTCGATCGTCGCGTTGGCGATCAGCGTGGTCACGTCGTCGGTCGGGTTGCGTCGACGGTCCTCGCTGACGCCATCGAAGTACGCGACGTAGTCCTGGGTCGCGCGGATCAGGTCCGAGCCCTTCTGCACCTCCGGGTCGCTGCCACCGAAGTAGGCCTGCGTGATGCGCAGCAGCCGCTCTTCGTCGGCTTCCGGCAGCCCCAGGATCATCATGATCACACGCAGCGGGTACCACACCGCGATGTCGCGATAGAAGTCACAGGTCGCCCCGCGCTCGAGCAGATCGTCGACCGCACGCTTGGCCAGGGCGCCGATGCGGCCTTCGATCAGCTTGACCTGCTTCGGCTGGAACCAGGCCTGTGTCAGCGCACGGTACTTGCGATGGTCGTCGCCATCCATCTGCGGCAGACCACGCACCAGATGCGGCTTGCCCTGCATCAGCGTGCGCACCTGGTCCTCGAACTCGATGCTGAACAGCTTGGAGCGCGGTGCGTTCAGGAACCGCTCGTGCTGGCGTTCGATCTCCAACACGTCGGCGTGACGCGTCACGGCCCAGAACGGCCGGAAGCCATCGGGTTCGGTCCAGTGCACCGGGTCTTCGCTGCGCAGCCGGGTGAACAGCGCGTGCTGAACGTCGAGGTTGCCGTAGGTGCGATTGCTCGCCAGTGCGTTGTCGAGTTCACGGTCGATCATGGTCGTCGTCTCCTGTGGGATGTCAGAGCATTGCCACCACGCGGCCGGCGACGCGGCCCTGCGCGATGTCTTCGAAGATGTCGTTGATCTGGCTCACGGGCCGCGTCGTGATCGGCAGCGCACGCAGCTGCGTCCGCCGCAGCAGTGCCAGCAACTCGCCGAACTCCGCCAGCGAGCCGACGTACGAGCCGATCAGGCGCAGGTTGCGCATCGGCAACAGCGGAATGGACAGCGTCGTGCCACCGCCGAACAGGCCGACTTCGACCAGGGCGCCGCCCTTGCGCAGGGCTGCAAGCCCCCATTCGAAGGTCTGCGGCAGCCCGACGAAGTCGACCACGCCCGTCGCACCTCCCGCCGCGAACTCGCGCAGCGCCGCACCGCTGCCGCCGTCGCGGATGTCGAACACGGCGTCGGCCCGGTGTGCGACCGCCTCGAGCTTCGCCGGATGGGCGTCGACGACGGCAACGCGCGCCGCGGGATGCAGGTGGCGCACCAGCCCCAGGGCGGTGAGCCCCAGCCCGCCGGCCCCGATGATGACCAGCGTGTCGCCGTCGCGGCAGGCGGGCAGCTTCTTCAGCGCCGAGTACGCCGTGATCCCGGAGCACGACGCGACGGCCGCCACGAGCGGGTCGATGCCATCGAACGGCAGCACGTAGCGCGGGTGGGGCACGAGCAGGTACTGGCCATAGCCCCCAGGGCGTCGAGTGCCCAGCGAGACGGGGGTCTCGCAGTCGATCTCGGCGTCGCGTCGGCAATGGCGGCAGCGGCCGCAGCCGATCCAAGGAAAGACCACGCCTTCGCGGCCGATCACGTCCACGGGCACGTCGGCACCGGCGGCGACGACCGTGCCGAGGATCTCGTGGCCGAGCGTCAGGGGCAGGTGGATGCCGATGTCGCCGAGCTGGATGCTTCGCCCGCTGCCCAGGTCGTAGGCGCCGTCGCGCAGATGCAGGTCGCTGTGGCACACGCCGCAGGCCCGCACCCGCACCAGCACCTCGGTGCCCGTCGGCACCGGGCGCGGGACGATCACCTCCTGCAGCGGGCGGCCCCACTCGAGGACCTGCCAGCTGTGCATCGTCTCGGCGCTCACCGCATCGCTCCCGCCGGGGCGCGAACGACGGCCTTGACGTGCAGATGGTCGCGCAGACCCTCGATGCCCATCTCGCTGCCGAGGCCGCTGGACTTGTGGCCAGAGAACGGCATCTCCGGCGCACTCAGCGCAAAGGTGTTCAAGCTCACGTTGCCGGCCTGCAGCCCATGTTCGAGGGCCTGCGCCTCGTCGAGCGAACGGGTGAACGCGTAGGCGGCAAGTCCGTACTCGGTGGCGTTCGCGCGGGCGATGGCCTCGTCCAGCGTGGCGAAGGGCGTGAGCAGCGCGAGCGGTCCGAAAGGCTCGCGCTGCATGGCCTGCGCCTCGTCGGTCATGTCGGCCAGCACGGTGGGCGCGAAGTAGTGGCCGGGTTGCCTCGGCGAATCTCCGCCGCAGAGTACGCGCGCCCCGCGGTCGGAAGCGTCGACACAGAAGTCGTGCATCGCGGCGACTCGGCGCGCATTCGCCAGCGGGCCCACCTGCGTGGCCGGATCGAATCCGCTGCCGACCTTCAGTGCCGCGGCGCGGGCTGCAATGCCGGCCGCGAAGCGGTCGTAGATGCGCTCGTGGACGAAGAAGCGCGTCGGGCAGATGCACAACTGGCCCGCGTTGCGGTACTTGGCAGCCACCGCGAGGTCGAGCACGTGCTCGACGTCCACGTCGCCCGTCACGATCACGGGCGCGTGTCCGCCCAGTTCGAGCGTGGCTGGCTTCAGGTGCGATGCCGCCAGTGCGGCGAGCTGCCGACCGACGGGAACCGACCCGGTGAACGAGATCTTCCGGATCGCCGGATCGGCGATCAGCCGCGAGGACACCTCCGCGGGTTCTCCGTAGACGAGGTTGAGCACCCCGCGCGGCAGCCCCGCCTCGACGCACAGCTGCGCGATCGCCACCAGGATGCCCGGCGTCTCCTCCGCCGGCTTGAGCACCATCGTGCAGCCCGCGGCAAGCGCGGTGGCGACCTTGCGCGAGGCCAGCACCGCCGGGAAGTTCCACGGCGCGAAGCCGGCGACGGGCCCGACCGGCTCGAGGCGCACGATCTGGTCGAACCCGGCCTGGCGCGCCGGCACCGTGCGACCGTAGACGCGCTTGCCTTCCTCGGCCATCCACTCGAAGGTGTCGGCGCTGTTGTGCACCTCCTGCAGCGACTCGGTCAGGCGCTTGCCCTGTTCGCGCGTCAGGATGACGGCGAGGCGTCGATCGTCGCGACGGATCAGCGCGGCGACCCCTTGCAGCAGCCTCGCGCGCTCGATGGCAGGACGTTCGGCCCAGGGTCGGAACGCTCGCGCCGCCGCGGCCGCAGCCGCGTCGATGTCGGCCGCCGTGGCGAGCGGCAGGTGGCCGATGACCTCGCCGGTGGCCGGGTCGACGACGTCGCGGTGTTCGCGCGGCCCGTCGATCCACTCCCCGTCGATCAACAGCCCCAGCTTCTGTTCACCCTGTGTCATCTCGGCATCCCCAGCCCGCGCTGCGCGATCAGGCTGCGTTGGATCTCGTTGGTTCCGATGCTGATCACCCACATCAGCGAGTGCCGCAGCTGCTGCTCGAAGGCGCCGTTCGCGAGCGCTGCGGGTGCGCCCTGCGACAGCGCGGCGCGCGGCCCGAGCAGATCCAGGGCGGCCTGCCCGTACCGTTCCATCAGTTCTCCCGAGAACACCTTGCTGATGGCCCCCATGGCCGGCGGCGTGGTGCCGCTGGCGGCCAGCTCGGCGCAGTGGATCATGAGCCGACGGCCGACCTCGATCTCGGCCGCGAGGGCACCGATGCGGTCGCGCACGAGCGCGTCGTCGCGCAGCGAGGGGCTGTCGCGCAACGCGCGACACAGCTGCTCGAAGCCATGCGCGACCTTCAGCACGATGCCGCCGCCCACCATGCCGCGCTCGTTGGCCAGGGCGTCCGTGAGCACCTTCCAGCCGCCGTTCAGCGGGCCGATCAAGGCATCGATCGGAATCCGCACGTCGTCGTAGAAGATGTTCGCGAAGCCGCCGTCGTACATCGTGCGCGCGGGCTTGACCGTGATGCCGGGGGTGTCCATCGGCACGATGAACATGCTGATGCCGGCGTGTGGCGGCCGCGCGTCGCGGTCGGTGCGCGCGGCAAGGAACATGTAACGCCCCCAGTAGGTCGTGGTCCAGATCTTCTGGCCGTTGATGACCCAATGGTCGCCATCGCGCACGGCGCTGGTGCGCAGCGAGGCCAGGTCCGACCCGCTGTCCGGCTCGCTGTAACCCATGCCGTGCATCACTTCGCCGCGCAGGATCTCCGGCAGGTAGCGCCCCTGCTGTTCGGGCGTGCCGTACATCATCAGCGCATTGGCTTGCACCGACGCGCCCACGCGTGGCGCCTCGGCGCGCTCCATCACCTCGAGGAAGCCGAGTTGTTCGATGGGCGTGCGCGCCTGGCCCCCGAAGTCGCGCGGCCATCCCATGCCGATCCAGCCGGTCTTGCCAAGATCCAGTGCGAACGCGGCGTCGAACTCGCGTTCGTGGAATGGCCTGGCGTCGAACGACTTCTTGCGCTCGCCGCTCCAGTTCACTTCCAGCCAGGCGCGGACTTCATCGCGGAAGGCGTTTCCGGCCGGCCCGAGGTCGTACTCCGGAATGCGACCCCCCGCCCCGTCGAGAAGGTGTGCCGCCAGAAGGCGCCTAGCCTCGCGCGGCCCACCGAGCACGATGGTGTCGAGGTGGACACGCCGGAAGTGGCGCGGCGCCTCGTGCTCCTCGGCGTAGCCGATCGCGCCGAACACATGCTGCGTTTCAAGGGACACCCGGCGCAGCGCGGGACCACCGAAGGCCAGTGCGGCGTGCCCGAAGTACGCCGCGTCTGCGAGCTGGAAGTCCAGGCTCTGCGCCGCGTGCTCCAGCGTGAGCCGCACGCCCTCCAGCGCGATCAGGTTGTCGGCGAGCTTGTGCTGCACGGCCTGGAAGCGGCCGATGGGCTGCCCGAACTGGCGCCGCTCCTTCGCATAGTCGACGACGAGCTCGAAGGCGCGGCGCGCCGCGCCATGGGCGCGTGCCAGCAGCAACAGCCGCGACAGTTCACGCGCGCCATCGAGGGTCGCCTCGTCCAGCGCGATCGCCTGCAGCGGCGCACCGTGCAGCCTGATCTCGGACCAGCCATCGGCTCCCAGCGCACGCGATGGCACCACCTCGACCACGGGCGCAGTCAGGTCGACCCATGCGAACCCGTCAGGCGTGACCAGCAGCAGGTCGGTGGCGCCGGCCGCGGCGTCGACGAACCGCAGGACACCGTCGAGGCGGCCGTGGACCCAGTCGATCTCCGCGGACTGGGGGTCCGGATCGAGTTCGCCGAAGGAGATGGCCACGCGCGCCTGTCCACCCTGCACACGGTCGAGCACGCGTCGCGCCAACGGATCGGGGTGGCCGGTGAGCGCGCGGTTGGCGATCGCCGCGCCGAGCATCGGGACCGGCGCCGCGGCGCGGCCGAGTTCCTCCATCACGAGCACGAGTTCGCGCGCGCCACCTTCTTCCGGCACGCCACCGAGAGCGGCCAGTCCCTGGCCGGCCAGACCCTGCCAGAGTGCGCGCACGGCCGTCGCGTCGGCGCCGCGTTCGACGGCTCCCGCGCAGGGCCAGTGGGTCTCGAGGAAGCCGCGGACCGAGTCCCGCAGCAACGTGCGTTCCTCCGCACCGGGCAGCTGGCTGCGACCGAACCCATTCATGCCGGGATCCCTCCGGTGACGCGGCGCTCGCGAAGGTCCTGCCGTTGTTCGCCGGTCAGGCCCAGGCGCTCGGCGAGCACTTCGTCGGTGTGCTCCCCCAGTCCGGGCAGCAGATTGCGCGCCGCCGTCGGCGTGGCCGACAGCAGGAAGGGTGCGTTGGGCACGGCGAAACGCTCGTCGCCAGCGCCCAGCTCGGCGAGGAACCCCCGGACCGCCACCTGCGGGTCTTCCATCGCCTCGGCCACCGTGCGATAGCGCGAGCACGGGACGCCGGCGCGCATCAGTTCGGCCTCGCACTCGGCACCCGAGCGCTGACTGGTCCAGCGCTCGATCAGCGCGAGCAGCGCGGGCCAGTGGGCTTCCTTGGTGGCCACCGTCGCGAAGCGCGGATCGGACTTGCCTTCGGGATACCCGATGACGTCGAACAACACCTCGAGGTTCTTGCCGGTCACCGCCGCGACCATGACGTAGCCGTCGGCGGACCGCACGGGTTCGTAGACCTGGCGCGGCCTCTCGGGCGGGAACTGCGCGGCCTGCATCTCGTAGATCAGCATGCCGAGCACCGAGTCCATCAGCGAAACGTCGACGTACTGCCCGCGGCCGCTGCGCTCGCGTTCGAGCAGCGCGAGCTGAATGGCGCCGAACGCGTGCGCCGCGCCCAGCACGTCGGCAATGAAGATGCCGTTGTTCGCCGGTCGTTCGCTGCCGCGCTGGTACTCGACGTAGGCCAGTTCATAGCCCGATGCGGCGTGGATCACCGGTGCGTAGGCGGGCGTCTGGGCGCGCGGCCCGGACTGCCCGAAGCCGGAGATCGACGCGTAGACCAGGCGCGGGTTGTCCTGGGCCAGCGTGTCGTAGTCCAGGCCCAGGCGCTTCATGACGCCGGGCCTGAAGTTCTCCACGACGACGTCGGCGGTGGCGGCCAGTTCGCGCGCCAGGCGCCGCCCGTCTTCGGTCTGCAGGTTCAGCACGACGCTGCGCTTGCCGCAGTTCATCGACGCGAAGTAGGTGCTGATGCCGCCGCGTATCGGCGGGCGCTGGCGCACCACGTCGCCATCGGGCGACTCGACCTTGATCACGTCGGCGCCGGCGTCGGCGAGCATGCGCGTGGCCATCGGCCCGGACATCACGATCGTGAAGTCGACGACGGTCAAGCCGGCCAGCGCGTCGGGCCGGCGCGGGGATTCATTCATGGGCGTTGCTCTCGTTGTCCATGGGACCGGAGCTTCGCGATCCGCGGCCGCGTCCGCAATGCGGGCGGCGGAACAGCAACTGTGCCTGCGCGGCACAGGCCGAGTCTCACCGTTCGAGCTGGTCCTCGATGTGGTCCAGGAACGACCGCACGCGAACGCTGAGATTGCGGCGGCTCGGATACATCGCGTAGACGGGTTCGCCCTCCGGCTGGAACTCGTCGAGCACCGAGATCAAGGCACCGGGCGCGACCTCTCGCGAGACCCGCAGCTCGGTCAGTCTGGCCAACCCCATGCCCGCGACGGCCAGCGAGCACAGCACATCGCCGCTGTCCGCGGCCACGCGACCCTGCGGCGCGTGCACGGCGGTGCCGGCGTCGGCGCGAAACGGCCACTGGCTGAGCTTGGACCCCGGCAGGAAGTTGAGGCAGCGATGCCCGGCAAGGTCGTCGGGCGTGCGAGGCGTTCCATGGCGAGCGAGATACGACGGCGCGGCGTAGACGCGCCAGCGCACCGTGGTCACGCGCCTCACGACGAACGACGAGTCAGGCATGTGTCCGCTCTCGAAGGCGAGGTCGATCTGCTGGTCGAACATGTCGGGCATCACCGAGGACAGCACGAACTCGACGCGCATCTTCGGGTACTTGTCGCAGTACGTCGGGATCAGCGGTGCCAGCCAGAACCGTGCAAACGCAGCGGAACTGGCGATGCGCAACACGCCGGTCGGTTCATGGCTCGCGGGCGCCAACGACGTTTCGGCCTCTTCCAGGGCCTGCATCACCTTCTGCGCGGCGGCGACGAAGCGCTCGCCCTCCTGCGTCAGCCGCAGCACGCGCGACGTGCGATGGAACAGGCGCACACCCAGCCGGTTCTCGAGCCGCTGCACGACCTTGCTGATCGTCGACGGATCCAGATCGAGGCTGCGCGCCGCTGCCGAAAAGCTCGACTCCTCCGACACGCGCAGGAAAAAGGCCAGCTCGCGGATGTTGTCGTACAGGGTCATCGGCCGGGAAGTCTAGACCCAACAGGCCCCGTCAGGAGTCGGCCACGGCGTCGTTGCGCCACGCCAACCCGGCGGCGGCGAGCGAGAGACCGACGACGAGCCAGAGCCCGGCGTGGAAAGCCGCCGCCCCGGTGTCCCCTGCCGACAGGCGCCAGCTGACGATCATCGACACGGCCGCGATGCCCAGCGCGGCGCCGAGCTGCCGGCTGACGCCGACCCAGCTCGACGCAGCGGGCCAGTCGGCGGGTCCGAGGCCGCGCAACGCGTCGATGGCCAGCGGCGGAAGCGCGACGGCCATCCCGAGGCGAGCGACGACCATCCAGACGCTGAACCACACCAACGACGACGCGGGCACCAGGCCGAGCACCGGCAGGTGGGCCAGCCCGAGCACGAGCGTGCCGACCGCGATCAGACGATGGCGCTCGAAGCGGTCCGCCAGCCGCCCGCCCCACGGGCTGAACAGCACCAGTGCCAGGCCCCCCGGCAGCATCGCGGCGCCAGTGGCCGCGGCACTGTGACGCAGCACCTCCTGGACGAGAATGGGCATCAGATGCCCCGACCCGAAGACGGCGGCGCCATACAGCGACGCGACGACGCAGGCACGCCGGAAGTGCGCGTGCCGCAACAGCGTCGGCCGAAAGTTCGGTCGACTCGAAGGTCCGTCGAGGCCCGCTGTCAACGAGCGACGCACCGCGCCCACGGCGAGCAGGGCAAACAGCGCCGGGCCCAGCAGGACCCAGCGCCAGCCGAACTGGTCGGCCACCGGCCCGGCGAGTGCCGGGCCGAGCGCCGGCGCCAGCGCGATGCCCAGCGTGTACAGGCCCATCGCGCGGCCGCGCTGCCCGGCATCGAACCCGCGGGCCACCACCAGCACCGGCAGCGGCTGCAGGACACCGGCCGCCAGGCCTTCCAGGACGCGCGCCGCCACCAGCACGCCGAAGTGCGGCGACACGGCGCCGCACACACCACCGACGACCAGCCCCGCGAGCGCCACCAGCACCGTGCGGCGCACGCCCAGGCGGTGCACCACCCAGGGGGTGGCCAGCATCGCCGGCAGCATCGCGGCCATGAAGCCGCTGGCCACCCAGTGGACCTGGCCGGTGCCGATCGAGTAGCTGTGCCCGATCCCCGGCACGAGGATCGAGATCGTCGTCATCGACAGCGCCGCCGCGAAGGCGGCGAGCGTCATCGACGCCAGCGCCCAGCGTGCGGACGTGCCGAGGGTCACGCTGCCTGGCCGAACCTCGGCTTGCGCTTCTCCTTGAAGGACAGTGTCGCCTCGCGGTGATCCGCCGTCTCGAAGGTCACCTGCTCGAGGGCCATCGAAGCCTCCAGCAAGTGATTCACGCGTTCCTTGACGATCTGGTTGACCGAGAGTTTGGTCCACCGGATGGCCCAGGTCGGCCCGTGCGCGAGTTCCGCGGCGATCGCGTGCGCCTTGGCAAGCACCTCGGCGCGAGGCGCCACATGGTTGACCAGCCCGATTCGCTCGGCCTCGGCACCCTTGAGCAGTGTGCCCCGCATCAGGAACTCCTTGGCCTTGTTGACGCCCACCAGCAGCGGCCAGATCACCGTGCCGCCGTCGCCGGCGACCAGCCCGACGCGGCTGACGTGGGTGTCGCCGATGCGCGCGTCGTCGGCCATCACGCTGACGTCGCACAGCAGCGCGATCGTCGCCGCCAGGCCGATGCAGTCGCCGTTGATCGCACTGACGATCGGCTTGTCGAGCTCGAGCAAACGGTTGACGAGACGACGGCTGACCATCGGGTCATGCACTTCGCCCTCCTCGAGCACGTCGCCGCCGGGGCGGTCGGACATGGCCTTCACGTCGCCGCCGACGCTGAAGTAGTCGCCGGCGCCGGTGACGACCACGGCACTCACCGCCATGTCGTCGGCCAGATCGTCCCAGATCGTCCGCAGTTCGCGGATCAGACGCTGGTTGATCGCGTTGCGCGACTGCGGCCGGTCCAGGGTCACGGTGGCGACACGGTCGGACACTTCGATGCGCAGGTCGTGGTACTTCTCGTAGCGGGACATGTTCTGGAACTCCAGGCTGGGGGTGGATCGATCGCCGTTGGCGTCAGTTGGCGCTGATGTTGTTGTCGCGGATCACGGTCGACCAGCGTTCGACTTCGGCGGCCGTCTTCCTGGCCAGATCGGCCGGGTTCGCGGTCTGCGGGATCAGTCCGAAGCCGTTGAACGCCGCCTGAACCTCCGGCAGCTTGACCGCCGACGAGAACGCGTCGTTGAGTCTCTTCACCACGTCGGCCGGCATCCCGGCGGGGCCGACGATGGCAAACCAGCTCTCCGCAGAGAATCCCGGCAGCACCGATGCGGCGGTTGGCGTGCCCGGCGCCAGCGGCGACTCCTGCGCCGAGGTCACCGCCAGCAGCTTGAGCCGCTTCTCGGCGATGAACTGGTTCATCGTCCCTGACGGCGACGTGATCAGCAACTGGACCTCGCCCGACAGCAGGGCATTTGTCGTCGGCGCCTGTCCCTTGTAGGGGATGTGGTTGAGCCGCAGCCCGGCGTGTTTGGCGAACAGCTCGGTCACCAGATGCCCGAACGAACCCACGCCCGCCGTCGCATACGCGGTGGGCTTCACCTTCGCAAGTTCGATGAAGCCGCGCAGGTCGTTGACCGGCAGCGACTCGGGAACGACCACGACCATCGGCGCGTAGGACACCTGCGCCACGGGCGTGAAGTCCTTGACACCGTCGTAGCCCGCGTCCTTCATGATGAACGGCACCACCGCCAGGTTGCCGTTGTTGACGAAGAGCAACGTGTAGCCGTCGGCCGGCGACCGCGCGACCTCTCTGGCGGCAATGCTGCCCGACGCGCCGGTCTTGTTGTCCACGACCAGTGGCTGCCCCAGCGCCTTGCGCAGCGGTTCCTGCAACGCGCGCGCCATCACGTCCGTCGTGCCGCCAGCCGAGTACGGCACCACGAGGCGGATCGGCCGGCTGGGAAAGTCCTGAGCCACGGCGGCACTCGGCACGACGCAGGCCAGGGCCAGCGCTGCAGTCATCAATGCTTTCATCGGTTGTCTCCTCGGAGGTGGTGGGTCTGTCCCGTGCGCGTCGGGCCGGCGCCCGACGGTGCGGCCGGGTCGCCGGTCTGTCGCTGAAACGCTGAAGTGGCTCAGGCCAGCAGCTGTTTGGCGATGACCACGCGCTGGATCTGGTTGGTGCCTTCGAAGATCTGCGCCAGCTTGGCATCGCGCATCATTCGTTCGACCGGGTAGTCCTTGGTGTAGCCGTAGCCGCCGAACACCTGGACGGCGTCGGTCGTCACCTTCATCGCCATGTCGCTGCCATAGCACTTCGCCATGCTGGCCAACAGGTTCAGCCGGTCCCAGTCGCCGGCGTCGCCGGCGCGCGCGCACTCGTAGACCAGCGCGCGACCCGCTTCGATGGCGATCGCCATGTCGGCCAGCATGAACTGGACCCCCTGGAACTCGGAGATGCTGCGCTTGAACTGCCGGCGCTCCTTGGCGTACTCGATGGACGCGTCCAGCGCGCCCTGGGCCAGGCCGACGCACTGCGCGCCGATCGTCGGCCGGTTGAGGTCCAGCGCCCGCATCGATGCCTTGAAGCCCTTGCCTTCCTCGCCGATCAGGTTCTCGACGGGGATGCGGGCGTTGTCGAAGAAGATCGGCGTGTTGGGGGCACCGCGCCAACCCATCTTGCGTTCGTGCCTGCCGAAGCTGACGCCTTTGGTCTTCTTGGGCTCGACGACGAAGGCGCTGATGCCCTCGGCCCCGTTGTCCCCGCTGGTGCGCGCCATCACGACGATGTAGTCGGCCGCGACTCCGTAGCTGCACCACTGCTTGCGGCCGTTGAGCACGTAGGAGTCGCCGTCGCGCACGGCGCGCGTCGTCATCGCGCTGACGTCGCTTCCCGCCTGCGGCTCGCTGATGGCGATGGCAGTGACCACGCCCCCCCGGGCGATCACGGGCAGGTAGCGCTGCCGCTGTTCTTCGGACCCGAAGTGCAGCAGCGGCATGATGAACATCGTGTTGAGGCCGGCGATCGAGCCGCAGGCCGGTGACACGCGCGAGATCTCCTCGCGGGCGATGCACATCATCGTCAGGTTGCCGTCCGGTCCGCCGTAGCGTTCGGGGACCCACAGTTGCATCAGGCCCATGTCGCCGTACAGCTTGACCAGTTCCTCGGGGAAACGATCGGTCTCGTCGATCTCCGCGGCGATCGGCGCGACATGCTTGGCCACCATGCGACGGATGCTGTCGCGGAAGGCCAGTTGCTCTTCGGTGAAGTTCATGTGGATCCTCGGGTTCGGCGCGCAATGAACGAAGGCTAAGGCGACGCCCCCCTCCGGGCAATTCGCCGCCGGGCACAGCATCTGTGCACTGGCGGCAACGCTGCGTGCCGCCGATCGGCCCGCCCGGTGCCGGATGGCTCTTCCGGTCCGGACTTCAATTCCTTTACCGTGGTACGGCTGGAGCGCCGCATCGAGTGCGTGCCGTAGTCGCGCCAGTCGAGGCCTATCTCACTGAGCCAGCCGCGCAGCATGCGCGCGTACTGACGGGTACGGATGTGCGGCGAGCTGCGAATGCGGCTCGGGAACAGGTCGTCCTCGGCGCGCAAGCCCGCCTCGCCGATCCAGGCCTGGGCAGCTTCTTGTGCCGGGGCCGTGATCTCGAACTGCACGGGAAGACCGGTCTTCTTCTGCTGCACGAGCGCGCGGCTGGCCACACGGTCGCCGTGCATGATGTCGCGCACTCTTAGCGACACCAGATCGCACGCGCGCAGCTTGCCGTCGATATCCAGATTGAGCAGCGCCAGCTCGCGACCGCGGCGCTGCTGCAGCATAACGCGCATGGCCCAGATGCCCTTGGGCTTGAACGGTGCCTTCTGACCGACGAGCTTGCCCTTGTTCCAGGGCTCGCGATGATGGGAACGTCCTGATGTTGTCGCGTCCATGCTGGACCTCCTCGGAGAAGGCGGCGCGCTCGGGCCGCAGGTTGACGCCACCCCCCGATGGGGTTGCGCAAGCCTGTCCAGTCCCGCCGGGCGGGATCAACCCTGTCCGTCGTCGGGCTCTTCGTCGTCGCCGAGGGCGCGTTCGAAGTCACGCCCGCCGTAGAACACGCCAAGGACGGAGACGACACGCGCGACGTCGTCGACCTCGAAGGCGATCACGACGCGCCTGCGGTAGTTCGTGACGCGCAGCCCGGGACGGATGTCGCCGCGCTGCGTGCCTCGATGCGGAAAGGTCGACAGCGTCTCGCAGTACGCCACGATCGCCTCGGTGTACCTTGCCGCGACGGCAGGCGAGCCATGCTCGGCGATGTATTCCAGGATCTCGACCAGATCGTCTTCCGCCTGCGGCGCGAAGACGACGGTGTAGGTCTTCACGCCTTCATCTTCCGCTGGGCTTCGGCGAGCCGCCGTCGGACCTTGGCTGCATCGACCGCCAGGCCGGGCTCGGCCTTCAAAGCGTCGTAGGCCGCAGCGACCTCAGTGCGCAACCAAGCGTCGACGGCTTCGTCGCGCGCCATGAGGGCGCGAAGTCCGTCGCGGATGACTTCGCTCTCGGTGGCGTACTCGCCGGAGGCCACCTTGGCGCGGACGGCCTCTGCCATCTCGTTCGGCAGCGTGATGCTGAATTGCTGGGTCGAACGCACGTGCTTTGCCTCGCCAATGTTGCGTAGGATTTAATCATACACACCTGCGATCTCAAGGGGACTGCATCAACGCGGCGACCACGGGCTGCGGCTCGAGTGCTCCCTCTGCGGTGACTTGGCAACCACCGACGATCGAGGAGGCACGCGCCCCAGCTCGCGCAAACGGTACGGTCGCGGTACCCGTCCGGACAACAGCGGACCTCCTTGGCGCGTCGGCACCCAAGATAGGCAGCACTGCGTAGCGAGTTCACAAGCCGAGCGACCTTGCGATGATTCCGATCTGGATTCGCTGGCGGCCCAAAGCAAAACAGACACTGCGAACGGCGATTCGCAAGTGGCTGTCAGCAAAGATGTTTCTGGTGGGCCCTGTAGGATTCGAACCTACGACCAACGGATTAAGAGTCCGCTGCTCTACCAACTGAGCTAACGACCCCCCCGTTGGCAGAGCCGCGAATTATAGCCATCTCGACCGCAGCGCCGGCAGCGACCACAGCAGCTGGCGCACGGCCTCGCCGGCAGCCACCAGGCCGAAGGTCGCGGTCACCGTGACGGTCGATCCGTAGCCGCCACAGTTCAGGCCGCCGTCGATCTCGCAGCCGTCGGCCGGCCGGTGCACGCGCTCCTTCGAGTACACGCAGCGCAGCCCCACGTGCACGCCGCCGCGCGGTGCGCCATGGTCGCGGCGCAGGCGCTGGCGCAGCGACGCGAGCAGCGGATCGTGCGTGACGTGAGCCAGGTCGTCGACCGCCACTGCCTGCGCCGAGAGCTTGCCGCCGGCCGCACCGACGCTGACGAAGGCCGCACCGGTGCGCAGCGCCCAGGCGGCCAGCGTCAGCTTGGCGCCGATGCCGTCGCAGGCGTCGACCACGGCATCGACCGGCTGCGGCAGCAGCGTGGGCCAGTTCCCGGCGTCGACGAACTCCTCCACCGCCTGCACTTCGCAGCCGGGGTGGATGTCGGCCAGCCGGTCGCGCAGCGCCAGCACCTTGGCCTGCCCCACGGTGGCGCCGCACGCCTGCACCTGGCGGTGGATGTTGGATTCGCCGACGTGGTCCAGGTCGATCAGCGTCAGGCCGGCCACGCCGCAGCGCGCCAGCGCCTCGGCGGTCCACGATCCGACGCCACCGACGCCGACCACCGCCACGCGTGCAGCGCGAAGCAGCCGGTAGCCGTCGTCGCCGTACAGGCGGCGCAGCCCGGCGAAGCGGCGTTCGAGGTCGGCGTCACCGGTGTCGAGGGGGGCCGACGCGGCCTGCGCCGCCGGATCGCCGTTCACGACTGGCGCTCCAGCCGCCACGACTGATAGCGCACGCCGAGCACGGCACCGCCGACGATGCCGCCCACCGCGATGAAGCTGCCCAGCGCCAGCGTCGACACGCCGCTCAGCCCCTGCCCCACGGTGCAGCCGAAGGCCGTGACACCGCCGATGCCCATCAGCGCCGCGCCGACGATGTGGTTGGCCAGGTCCTCGACGCCGCCGAATCCCTCCCAGCGGAACGTGCGGCTGGCCAGCGCCCACGCCGCCGACCCGGCGACCACGCCGAACACCGAGACGATGCCCAGCGTCAGGCGCTTGTTCGCGTCACTGAACAGGATCAGCCAGTCCAGCGCGTAGGCGATCGGCGCGACGAAGGTCAGCGACTCCATGCTGCGCGTGTTGGTCGCCAGGTACGCCGGCTCCAGCGTGTCGGGGTGCTCCGGCACGTAGCCCATGCGCCCCGACACCCACCACACGGCGACGATCACCGCGCCGATGCCCACGCCGCCAAGCAGCGTCTCGGGCGCGCGGCCTTCGGCCCGCGCGAGCGCCCAGGCGACCAGACCGCCACCGAACGCCAACCCCAGCACGCCGGCCAGCCAGGGCACCGGCGCACCACTGGCGTGGGCCAGCAGCGACGGCAGGTCCTGCCCCGCGGGCAGCGTCAGCGCGACACGGTCGACGCTGTCGACGCGCCACACGGCGGTGACGCCACGCAGCGTCATGGACGAGGTCACCGACAGCGTCAGCAGCACCACCAGCGCCTTCAGGCTGCCGCCGCCCACGCGCACCAGCGACTTGCTGCCGCAGCCCGACGCCAGCACCATGCCGAAGCCGAATACCGCCCCGCCGGCCAGGTTGGACAGCCAGATCAGGCGGTCGGTGGCGTACACGCTGTCGCCGGCGCGCACCCAGCCGAGCGCGACCATCGCGTTGAAGCCGATCATCGCGGTGCCGATCGCCAGCACCCACATGCGCATGCGCGACCAGTCGCCGAAGTTGACGATGTCGGTGACCGCACCCATCGTGCAGAAGTGCGTGCGCTGCGCGATCGCGCCGAACAGCACCGACAGCACGAACACGGCCCACAGCACGTGCCGCGTCAGCGACGCGACGTCGACGGTCTCCATCGCACGATTCTAGAGAGCGGGCCACCGGGCCGCGCCGCCCCACGCCGCATGGGCGATCAGCGCAGCGCGGCGAGGCGGTCCTTCGCCGCCGCCGCGGCCTCCGAGCGCGGGTAGGCCTTCTGCAGGTCGGTCAGCGTCGCACGCGCGGCGCGCGTGTCCTTCGTCTCGATCTGCGCGTTGGCCACCGCGAGCATCGCCTCGGGCGCGCGCGGGTGGTTCGGCGACTTCGCGACGAACTCGCGCAGCACCGAGATCGCGCCGGCGTGGTCGCGCTTGCCGTACAACGCGTTGCCCAGCCAGAAACGCGCCGAAGGCGTGTAGCCGCTGTCGGGCCAGCGCTTGACGAACGCGGCGAAGGCGTCGCCGGCGCCGCCGAAGTCGGCGCCGCGCAGCAGCGCCAGCGCCGCGTCGTAGTCGCGCTTCTCGGCGGCGTCGGCGACGAACTCCTGCCCGTCGAGCGTGACCTTCTGCGGCTCGAAGCGGCGCAGCCGCTCTTCGATGCCCTGCGTCAGGTCGAGCTGACGACGCTGCAGTTCGGCGATGTCGCGCGCCAGCGTCTCGTCGCTGCCGCGCAACCGTGCCACCTCGCCGCGCAACTGCTCGAGCTGCGCGTTCAGGTCGACCAGGCCCCGGCGCAGCAGGCCGATCTGCTCGAGCAGGTCGGCGTTGGCACGCGTGTGCTGCTCGAGCTGCGCGCGCAGCCGCTCGTTGTCCTGGTCGACCTTGGCGCGCAGGTCGACGATGGCCTTGCGCGCCTCGTTGTCGGGAAACAGCTGCGCCTGCGCCGAAGGCGTGGCCCCCAGCAGCAGCAGCAGCGCGGCCGCGGCAGCCAGCGATCGCGGCGCGGGCATCAGCGGTCCTTCAGCTCGGCGCGCCGGTTCTTCGCCCACGCGTCCTCGTTGCTCGCGGACACCGCCGGGCGCTCTTCGCCGAAGCTCACGGCCTCGAGCTGCGCGTCGTTGACGCCGAGCAGCGTCAGCGAACGCAGCACCGCCTCGGCGCGGCGCTGGCCCAGCGCCAGGTTGTACTCGCGCCCGCCGCGTTCGTCGGTGTGGCCCTCGATGACGACACGCTGGTTGCGGTTGGCCACCAGGCGTTTCGCGTGCGCCTCGACCAGCGGCTGGAACTCGCCCTTGACGACATAGCTGTCGAAGTCGAAGTAGACGACGCGGTCGAGCGTGGTGACGGCTGCCGCCTGCCGGCCCAGGTCGACGTTGGCGACCTGCGACTGGCCGGCACCGGCACCGCTCGCGCCGCTGCCCGCCGCACCGGCCGCGGCGCCGTCCAGCGGCACCGGCGTGCGCGACTCGACCGGCGGCGCCTTGTCGTCGAGCTTCACCGGCGTCGAGCACCCGGCCAGCCCGAGGGCGGCCAGGGCCAGCAGGCCGGTGGTGAGGGTTGCGCGCATCGAAGTCATGGCTGGATCTCCCTTTGGTTCAAGAAGCGGTTGGTCGGGTGCGCGCGGCGCGGCGTGCGCGGCGCGGCGTCAGCGCCCGTAGGGCCCCCACACGGGTTCGCGCACGTCGGCGCCCGAGGCGGCCAGACGCGTCTTGATGCGCCCGTCGAGCGTGCTGGTCATCAGCACGTCGCGCCCGCCGGCGCGCGTGGCGTAGATGACGAGCCGGCTGTTCGGCGCGAAGCTCGGGCTCTCGTCGTCGGTGGTGTCGGTCAGCGCGGTCACCTTGCCGCCAGCCAGGTCCATCACCATCAGCCGGAAGGCATTGCCGCTGCGCGTGACGTACGCCAGCGTGCGTCCGTCGGGACTGATCGCCGGGCTGATGTTGTAGCTGCCCTCGAAGCTCACGCGCTCGGCCGCGCCGCCGGCCACCGGCATGCGGTAGATCTGCGGGCTGCCACCGCGGTCGCTGACGAAGTACAGCGTGCGCCCGTCGGCGGTGAACGTCGGCTCGGTCTCGATCGACGCGCCCTGCGTCAGCCGGCGCGGCTCGCCGCCGGCCGCGGCGAGCAGGTACAGGTGCGAGCCGCCGTCGCGCGACAAGGTCAGCGCCAGCTGGCTGCCGTCGGGCGACCACGCCGGCGCGCTGTTGCTGCCGCGGAAGTTCGCCAGCATGCGACGACGCCCGCTGGCCACCTCCTGCACCCACACCACCGCCTTCTGCGACTCGAACGACACGTAGGCCAGTTGCTTGCCATCGGGCGACCAGGCCGGCGAGATGATCGGCTCGGGGCTGGCCAGCGCAACCTGCGCGTTCTCGCCGTCGGCGTCGGCCACGTGCAGCGCGAAACGCCCGTTGCTTCGTGTCACATAGGCGATGCGCGTGGCGAACACGCCGGGCTCGCCGGTGAGCTGGCGGTACACCGCGTCGGCGACGCGATGCGCCGCCAGCCGCAGGTCGGCGGCGGTCACCGCCTGGCTGCTGCCGCCCAAGTCCTCCCCCTTGACGACGTCCCACAGCTTGTGGCGCACGTCGAACCGCCCGTCGGCCAGCCGCGTGACCGAGCCCAGCACCAGTGCGTCGACGGTGCGCGCGCGCCACTCGGCCATCACCGGCAACGAGGTCTCGTCGAGCACGCCGGGGGCCTCGACGCCGCGGAACAGGCCGCTGCGTTCGAGATCGGCGCGCACGATCGCCGCGATCGGCTGGCCGGCGGCGGCTTCGTCGCGAAAGCGTGCCACCGACACCGGGATCTGCGTCGCGCCGACGCCGCTGATCTCGACGCGGAACTGCGCCAGCGCCGGCGCCACCGCGCCGAGCCCCAGGGCACCGATGAACCGTCTGCGTTGCGGATTCGCCATGCCCGCTACGGACCCGGCGCGCGAAGATAGGTTCAGTCGATGGGAGTCGAACGGCATGAAGGTGAACACGGCCCGGCGGCGTCAGTCGACAGGCGCGCCATTGTAGGCACGCCCTGCCGCGATAATCCGCGGCCATTCCTCCACCCTCATGCCGACCCTGCGCCAGCGCCTTGCGCGCATCGCCCCGTACTTCCGCTCCAGCCGCAAGGGTTTCGTCGCCGCCATCGCCGCCGCGGTGGTCGGCGCGGCGACCGAACCGATGATCCCGGCGCTGCTGCAGCCGCTGCTCGACCGCGGCTTCAGCGCCGGCGGCATCCCGCTGTGGACCATCCCGGTGGCCATCATCGGCCTGTTCCTGGTGCGCGGCAGCGCTGCCTTCGTCACCCAGTACGCGCTGTCGTGGGCCACCACGCGCGGCGTGCTCGAACTGCGCCAGGCGATGTTTGCGCACCTGACGCGCGCCGCACCGTCGCTGTTCGCGCGGCAGTCCGCGAGCAGCCTGACCAACACGCTGGTCTACGAGGTGCAGCAGGGCGCGCAGCAGCTCGTCAACGCCAGCCTGACGCTGCTGCGCGACTCGCTGACGCTGCTCGCACTGCTGGGCTACCTGCTGTGGCTGAACTGGAAGCTGACGCTGTTCGTCGCGGTGCTCGCGCCGGCGATCGTGTTCGTGATCCGCACCGTCAGCCGCCGGCTGCACCGGCTCACGCGCGCGGTGCTGGCGGCCAACGACGAACTCGCCTACGTGGTCGAGGAGAACGCGCTGGCCTGGCGCATCGTGCGCCTGCACGGCGCGGCGGCCGAGCAGTCGCGCCGCTTCGCGCGCGCCAGCGATCAGCTGCGCCGCCTGAGCGTGAAGTCGGTGGCTGCCGCTGCGACGATGTCGCCGATCACCCAGCTGCTCGCGGCCTGCGCGCTGTCGGCGGTGATCGCGCTGGCGCTGTGGCAGAGCCAGGGTGGCGGCGTCACGGTGGGCAGCTTCGTCGCCTTCGTCACCGCGATGCTGATGATGCTGTCGCCGATCAAGCACCTGTCCGACGTCGCCGCGCCGATCACGCGCGGGCTCGCGGCGCTCGAGCGCGGCGTCGCGCTGCTCGACGACCACCCGCGCGAGCCGGGCGGCACGCACACGCCGGTGGCGGGCCGCGTGCGCGGCGAGATCGAGCTGTGCGGCGTCACGCTGCGCTACGCCGACGACCAGCCGAGCGCGCTCGACAACGTCGACCTGGTGCTGCACGCCGGCGAGACGGTGGCGCTGGTGGGGCCCTCGGGCGCCGGCAAGTCGACGCTGGTGCACCTGCTGCCGCGTTTCGTCGAACCGACGGCCGGTGAGGTGCGGCTCGACGGCGTCGCGCTGCCGCGGTGGGACACCGACGCGCTGCGCCGCCAGTTCGCGCTGGTCAGCCAGGACGTGGTGCTGTTCAACGACAGTGTGGCCGCCAACGTCGCACTCGGTGGCACGCTCGACCGCGATCGCGTGCGCGACGCGCTGCGCGGCGCGCACCTGCTCGATTTCGTCGATCGCCTGCCGCAGGGCATCGACAGCGCGATCGGCCACAACGGCAGCCAGCTCTCGGGCGGACAGCGCCAGCGGCTGGCGATCGCGCGTGCGATCTACAAGGACGCGCCGGTGCTGATCCTCGACGAGGCCACCTCGGCGCTGGACAGCGAGTCCGAACGCGCCGTGCAGGACGCGCTGGACACGCTGATGCGCGGGCGCACGACGATCGTCATCGCGCACCGGCTCAGCACCATCGAGCACGCCGACCGCGTGGTGGCGATGGAGCACGGGCGCATCGTCGAACAGGGCCCGCCTGCGGCGCTGCTCGCCGCCGGCGGCCTGTATGCCAGACTGCACGGACTTCAATTCAGGAGCTGAGGACCATGACCGAACGCCCGCCGATGAGCCGCTATCCGGTGCCGGAGCTGAACGACCTGCCCGACGACATCCGCGCGCGCATCCTCGAGGTGCAGGACAAGGCCGGCTTCGTGCCCAACGTGTTCCTCGCGTTCGCCCACCGGCCCGCCGAGTGGCGTGCGTTCTTCGCCTATCACGACGCGCTGATGCTCAAGGACGGCGGCTCGCTGACCAAGGGCGACCGCGAGATGATCGTCACCGCCACCAGCGCGGCGAACCACTGCCTGTACTGCGTCGTCGCGCACGGCGCGATCCTGCGCATCTACGAGAAGAAGCCGCTGGTGGCCGATCAGGTCGCGGTGAACCACCGCAAGGCCGACATCACGCCGCGCCAGCGCGCGATGCTCGACTTCGCGATGAAGGTGTGCCTGCGCTCGCACGAGGTCGACGACGCCGACTTCGCCGCGCTGCGCGCGCATGGCTTCGACGACGAGGACATCTGGGACATCGCGGCGATCACCTCGTTCTTCGGCCTGTCGAACCGCATGGCCAACGTCGCCGGCATGCGGCCCAACGACGAGTTCTACCTGATGGGCCGCGTGCCCCGCGCGCCGAAGGCCTGACGCGGCGCGCGGTGACCCCCGCGGTCGCTGCCGGCGCGGGTGCGGCGCTGGTGCTCGTCAATCGCCGTGCACGCGGCGCGCGCGCGCTCGAGCCGGCCATCGTCGCGGCCCTGCCGGCGCTCGCCCCCGGCGCCCGATGGTTCGCCAGCCCCAGCGTCGACGACGCGCGCGGCGCGGTCGCGGCGCTGCCGCGCGGCACACGCGTGGTCGTCGTCGGCGGTGACGGCACGCTGCACCAGCTGCTGCCCGCGTTGCTGGCCGGCGGCCACGAGCTCGGCGTCGTGCCCGCGGGCAGCGGCGACGACGCCGCGCGCGCGTTCGGACTGCGATCGCTGCCCTGGCGCGACGCGCTGCGGCTGGCGCTGACCGGTCGCGCGAGTGCCGTCGACGTGGGTGAGCTGCGCACCGTGCGCGGCGCGCGGCCCTTCGTCTCGAGCCTGTGCACCGGCTTCGACGCCGCGGTTTCCGCGCGTGCGTTGCGCATGCCGCGCGGCGTCGGCGGCTTGCCGCGCTACCTGCTGGCCACGCTGGCCGAGATCGCGCACCTGCGCCGCCATCGCCTGTACGTGCGCGTCGACAACACGCCGCCTTTCGACGGCGAGGTGCTGTTCGCATCGGTGGTCAACACGCCGACCTACGGCGGCGGCATGCCGATCGCCCCGCCGGCCGCCATCGACGACGGCCGGCTCGACCTCGTCGTGGCAGGCCGCTTCGGCCGCACCGGTGCGCTGGCGATGCTGCCGCGGCTGCTGCTCGGTCGCCACCTCGGCCACGCGCACGTGCGCCACGCGTCGTTCACGACGCTGCGCATCGAGGCCGACGCCCCCCTGCCGATGGCCGCCGACGGCGAGGTGCTGCCCAGCGCCAGCACGGTCGAGGTGGCGGTACGGCGTGCGGCACTGCGGGTGGCGCAGGCCACGCGGGGTTGACACGGCGAGCCCCACGCGAAGGTGCACGCCAGTCGGCCGCCGCCCCGGTGTGCAAGCAAGAAAGCCCGGTGCCTTGTGGACACCGGGCTCTGCCGATCAATGGTCGGGGCGGCGGGATTCGAACTCGCGACCCCTTGCACCCCATGCAAGTGCGCTACCAGGCTGCGCTACGCCCCGACGAAGCTAGGGAGTATACCCGCGCCGCCGCGCCGCTCAGACGCCGAGCAGGTCGCGGATCGCGAGCAGTTCGGCGCGCACGCGCGCCAGCGACAAGGTGCCATCGCCTTCTTCGATCACGGGGGCGGCGACCTCGTCCGGCAGCGCGTCGGCAGCAAAGGCCTGGTCGTGCGCGACGGTCGCTGCAGCCGCCGCCGCGGCGGCCGGCATCCCGCGCCCGCTCGCCTCGGCCAGCCGGTTGCGCGCGCCGCTGATCGTGAAACCCTGCTCGTACAGCAGGTCGCGGATGCGGCGGATCAGCAGCACCTCGTGGTGCTGGTAGTAGCGCCGGTTGC